>NZ_JAPSET010000023.1:0-103057 GCF_026847585.1 Phreatobacter sp. AB_2022a | reverse complement strand
CGGCCTCGGCCGCCAGCTCCTCCACCGGCGGCGCTTCGGTCGCCGCTTCCGTGACCGCGGCGGCCGGCGCGGCCGGTTCGAGCGGCTCGGGGCTGGCGATCAGGTCCGGCCCGGCGACCAGCACGGCCACCGGCCGCGCGGCCGGCGCGACGGTTGTTTCGCCGGCAACCGGTTCGGCGGCGGCATCCGCGACCTGCGGAACCACAGGCGCAATCGTCGCAGGCGCCGCCTCCACTTTCGGCGGCGGCGCGGGTCGCTTGTCCGAGCGATAGCCGAGGCCTTTCAGGATCGAGGCGAAGTCATCGCCCGAACAGCCGACCAGCGAGGTCATGCCGACGGTCGCGGTGAAGCCGCCGCCGGGAAAATGACCGGCGGGCTCCGGCGTCGCCGAACCCGGGCGCCAGGCGAGCGCCGGCCGGATCAGATCGGCGAGGCGCTCCAGGATGTCGACCCGCACGGCGCGCGGCCCGAGCGCTCGGAAGCCGACAAAACGATAGAGCTCCTTGTCGATCTCGGTATCGACCGCGATCGAGGTCCGGCCGGACGCGGCAAGCGCCGGCAGTTCGCTCAGCCCCTTGGCCTCCAGCTTGTCGGCCTTGAGCATGTAGAGCTGCAGGGCGAGCGCGCGCGGAGCGGGCTTCAGCGTCGCCGGCAGATAGATGTGATAGGCGCCGAAACGCACGCCGAGCTTGCGCAGGGCAGCGCGCGCCTCCTGGTCGAGCTGCTTGACCTCCTCGGCGATCTTCGAGCGCTCGATGACGCCGAGCGCTTCGGCCAGCTGGAACGCGACACCGCGGGCAAGGCCGGTCAGCTCTTCCGAACGCTCGAGGGCGGTGACCGGCCCGAGCAGCTTTTCGATCTGGGCGTGAACCCAGAGATCGAGCCGAGCCTGCACCTGATCGCGCGGCGTGCCGGTCAGATGCTCGTCGGCGAGAATGCGCACGCGCGGCGACAGCACCTTGTCGCCGGCGACCAGCTTGGCGACCGCATCGCCGTGCCACCGGATGGTGCCGTCGTTCGACAGGATGAAGGCATCGTCGCCGGAGGCGCTCAGCTTTTCGGCGCGCGCGTCGATTTCGCCGCCCAGCGCCTTCGAGGCCGCGGCCCGCAATGCCCGGCCGGCCTCGCCGTCGCCGGCCGACGGATCCGGCGTGAAGCGGAAGCCGTCCAGCCGCCCGACATGTTGGCCTTCGACGGTCACGTCTCCGGTCCTGGTGATCTCGGCCTCAAGCATTGTGTTTTCCCTTAGGCGCCGCATCAGCACGCTCGTCCTGCGATCGACGAAGCGCTGCGTCAAGCGCTCGTGAAGCGCATCCGACAGTTTGTCCTCGACCCGTCGCGTCTCCCCCTCCCAATGGACGGGGTCGTCGACCCAGTCCGGACGGTTGGCGGCGAAGGTCCATGTGCGGATATGGGCGATGCGGTTGGACAGCGTGTCGATGTCGCCGTCGATGCGATCGGCGAAGGCAACCTGCGAGGCGATCCAGTCGGACGGAATCCGGCCGGAACGGCCCGTCAGGAAGCCAAAAATAGTGGTTACGAGGTCGGCATGGCTCGCCGGCGATATCTTTCGATAATCCGGCATGAGGCAGGCGTCCCACAGTTTCGACACGGCCGCCCTGCCCCTGGCGCGGTTGCGCACGTCCTCGTCGCGCAGCGCCAGCTCCAGCACGCGCTGGTCCTCGGCGAGCGGCGAGCGGGTCAAACCAGGCTCGGTCGGCACCACGTCGAGGCTCTCGCGCAAGGTCTCGGCGGATGAGAAATTCAGATCGGTGTTGCGCCATTGCAGCACTTTCACGCCGTCGAAACTATGGGCCTCGAGCGCCTGGACGAGTTCAGGCTCGAACGGCGGACAACGCCCGGTGGTTCCGAAGGTTCCATCGCGCGTCGAGCGGCCGGCGCGGCCGGCGACCTGGGCGAATTCGACGGGGTTCAGCCGGCGGAACTGATAGCCGTCGAACTTGCGGTCGGCGGCAAAGGCGACGTGCTCGACATCGAGGTTCAGGCCCATGCCGATCGCGTCGGTCGCGACGAGATAATCGACATCGCCCGACTGGTACATCTCGACCTGGGCGTTGCGGGTGCGCGGCGACAACGCGCCGAGCACCACCGCCGCGCCGCCGCGCTGCCGGCGGATCAGCTCGGCGATGGCATAGACCTCGTCGGCCGAGAAGGCGACGATGGCCGAGCGGCGCGGCAGCCGGGTGAGCTTGCGCTCGCCGGCGAAGGAAAGATTGGAGAAGCGCGGCCGCGTGACGATGTTGGTGCCGGGCACGAGCTTCTCAATGAGGCCGCGCATGGTGGCGGCACCGAGCAGCATCGTCTCGTCGCGGCCGCGGCGATTGAGCAGTCGGTCGGTGAAGACGTGGCCGCGGTCGAGATCCGCCGCGATCTGGATTTCGTCGATGGCCAGGAACGACACGTCGATATCGAGCGGCATCGCTTCGACCGTCGAGACCCAGTAGCGGGCGCCGGCCGGCTTGATCTTCTCCTCGCCGGTGATGAGCGCGACCTGCGCCTCGCCGACCCGGGCGACGAGTTTTCCGTAAACCTCGCGGGCGAGCAGACGCAGCGGCAGGCCGATCAGTCCCGAGGGATGCGCGACCATGCGCTCGATCGCGAGCGTGGTCTTGCCCGTATTGGTGGGACCGAGGACTGCGGTAACCCCGCGCCCGCGATGGGCAGGAGGCAATGGCGGCAAGGATGAGGTCATGCAGAGCTCGACAGACGCCGCGCGGAGGCCGCGACGGCGTGGGGGTTGTAGCACGCGGCTGGCCGAAAGGAGTGATATTTCGGTACCGCCCGCCTGGCTGATGACGAGTAGAACGACTCTGGAACGAATCAGGGCCGAATCGCTGACACCTGCCGAGTCATGATTCGTTCACTACGAGATGTGGTGTGCGGAAGTTGTGCTTCATACCATGTGAATCAAATATGCGGTGAAATGATTCAAATTACCGATACCGTGAATCCCATCCCGCCGCGAATGCTTGGCGACACCTGTCCGTCGACGGCAGCGGCGGCGGTTCTGCCTTGCCCAAGACTCGAAACAGCGTCTTTGGCACCGCGACGGCAAACGCCGGCGCGGCGGTTCCGGACGCCGCTCCATTGATATGGGTGGCCCTGCGCGCCGGAGCCAGCACGGAATCGTCCCGATGGTCGGCCTGCGGTTCAACCACCGCCGGGGACGAAAACATAACCTTCGCCGCGGACGGTCTTGATGAAGCGGGGATGTTCGGGATCCGGCTCGATCTTCTTGCGCAGCCGCGTCACCCTGATATCGATCGAGCGGTCGCTTTCCTCGGCGCTGCGACCATGGGCGAATTCCTGCAGCTGCCCGCGCGAGAGCACCCGGTTCGGCCGCGTCGCCAGCGCCTGCAGCAGATCGAACTCCATGGCGGTCAGGTCGATCGCGATGCCCTGACCGTCGACCAGCCGCCGGGCATCGAGATCGAGTGTCAGGGTGCCGAACTTCAGGTGACGGCCTTCGGGCGCAGCGCCCGCGGCGGCCGCGGCGGCCCCCGCCGGCGCCGCCTTGACCCGGCGCAGCACGCTCTTGATCCTGGCCAGCAGCTCGCGCAGCTCGTAGGGTTTGACGAGATAGTCGTCAGCGCCGATCTCGAGCCCGACGATGCGGTCGATCGGCCTGCCGGCGGCCGTCGCCATGATGATCCCGGTGCCGCCCGACCGGCGAATGAAACGGGCAAGTGAAAGCCCGTCCTCGCCCGGCATCGCTATGTCGAGAATGGCGACGTCGATGGTCTTTCCGACGCTCTCCTCACGGAAGGCCAGCGCATTACGATAGGTTAACACCTCGAACCCCTGAAGGTCGAGATATTCGGCAACGGCTTCGCGCAGATGCTCTTCGTCGTCGACGATGGCGACCGTTGTCTTCATTCGTCATGCCCTTGCTGTTTGAGCCATGATGACAGCCTGTAGCACTCCGCACTAGGATGAACTGTCACGAGTTTCAACATGCCGGTTCGCGCCCTTGGCGCACGGCCCGCGGAACACGGATGCGGCGCGGGCCAAGACCCGGGCGATCGATGGGAACGAAGTGCCGAAGTGAGGTCCCGACATGGCGCGGCGCGGTCGCATCGCCATCCTTGACGACGAGCCGGACTGGGTCGAGGCGGTGCATGAATATCTGGTCGACCTCGGCTACGACGTCGACCGGCTCGGTGCCGCCTGGGAGCTCGAGCCCTATCTTGCGCGCGAGCGGCCGGATCTCATCATCCTGGATGTCGGCCTGCCCGGCGAGAGCGGCATCGACATCCTGATCCGCACCGATCTTGCAAGCGACATTGCCGTGCTGGTGCTGACCGGCAATCCCGATCCCGTCGACCGGGTTCTGGGGCTGGAGCTCGGCGCCGACGACTATGTGCAGAAACCGGTCGAGCTGCGCGAGCTGGCCGCTCGGGTGGCGGGCATTCTGCAGCGGCGGCTGGGCCGCCGGCACAATCTGGTGGTCTTCGAAACGACCTCGGTCGACCTCGTGGCGGCACGCGTGCTGCGGACCGACGGTTCGACCGAACGGCTTTCGGCCGGCGAGGTCGCCCTGATCAGGGCCTTCGCCGACAGTCCCGGCAAGGTTCTGACCCGCGAGGAAATCATGGAGCGGGCGCCGGCGGAGGACGAGGAGGCTTTCGACCGGGCCATCGATTCCCGGATCGCCCGCCTCAGGCGCAAGCTGGACACCGAAGCGATCCGCACCGTGCGCGGCCACGGCTATGTCTTCGATCTGCCGAGCCACGGCGCGCATGCGGCCGCCGGCGGTCTCGACGACCACCCCTAGCGCGGCCCTGCGCCGCCCCGTTCCGACTGCCTGGGCGACGTGGGCCATCCGCCAACTCCTGTCCCGCCGTTCGCGCAGCTTCGGCTGCGAGGTTCGCTCAATGATGGCGCGCCGCCGACCGCCGTGTTTCAGGCGAGCACGCCTCGTGCCGGCCGGAACATGCGGGCCGAAATAATCGAAACGGCACTCGGCGCGCCGCGGCATGACGGGGAAGGAGGCGAGGCGGAGGCTGGTGGGACTGCAACGGCAAGGCCCAAGACAGCATCATGACACCGCAGCAGGTCAGTCTCATTCGCCGCCAGTTCGGCATCGTCGCCGAGCGCAAGGACGATTTCGCGGCTGCCTTCTACGATGCGCTGTTTTATGTCGACCCGACCCTGCGGCCGCTGTTTCCTGCCGATATGCGTCCCGCACGCCAGCAATTCGTCAAGGCGCTGGCCCATGCCATCCTGGCGCTCGATGATCTCGACGCGGTCATCGAGGATGTCAGGGCGCTCGGTCTCCGGCATGTCGGCTACGGCGCCGAGCCGGATCAGGACAATGTCGTCGGCGAGGCGCTGCTATCGGCGCTCGCCGAAACCCTCGGCGAAGCCTTCGATGGATCGGCCCAGGCAGCCTGGGCGCTCGCCTATGGCACGATGACCGATGTCATGGCCGGTCCCGCGACCGGCGCGCCCCGGCTTCACGCCTGACGACGGATAGCGAATAGGGGATGCCGGGCGGGAGCGCGGAGCAGATCCCAGCTCTCCGGAGCGCCGGCCATTCCCTATTCGCTAGTCGCCACTCGCTGCCCTCAGACCTTGAGCCGCGCGGCGAGGCCGTTGGTGGCGACCTTGGCGAGCACCAGCCGGACGTCGTCGAGCGTGAACGGCTTTTCCAGCACGACCACGTCCGCGCCCTGGGCGCGCGCCAGCCGATCCGGCCCGGCCACCGTATCGCCGGTGACGATGATGGTCCGTTCGGCGAGCTTTGGGTCGCGGTCATGCACCCGGTCGCGGAAATCGATGCCGTCGAGGCCCGGCATACGCAGGTCGGCAAAGACCACGTCGAACACCGTCCGCTCGATCTGCTCGAGCGCGACGACCGACCGGTCGACCACGCGCGGCCGATGGCCGAGGCCTTCCACCATTTCAGCCAGGCTGCGGGCGACATCCGCCTCGTCGTCGACGATCAGCACCGACAGGCCGCGATGGCCGGCCGGGTCGCTCGCGACCGGAATGGCGGGTCGCTCGTCGTCGCTGCGTGGCAGGCTGATATCGAAGCGGGCGCCGCCATCCGGACCGTTCGCAAGCGCGATCGTGCCGCCATGCGCCTCGACGACATTGCGGCAGATCGACAGGCCGATGCCAGTGCCGACCCCGGCCGGCTTGGTGGTGAAATAGGGGTCGAACACCCGCCGGGCGAGATCGGGGGGTACGCCCGGTCCGTTGTCCTCGACCGTGATGCCGACCCGGTCGCCGGCCAGCCGCGTCTCCACCCGGATCAGGCGCGGCGCCGGCCGGTCCATCAGCGCCTGCTGCGCATTGATGACGAGATTGGCGATGACCTGCGAGAGCAGGTCACGGTCGCCGGTAATGGCGGGGAGGTCGCCGGCGAGCACGGTCTCGACCGCAATGTCGGAACTGCGCAGGCCATAGGCGACCATGTCGAGCGCGCCGGAAACGACGGCATTGATGTCGACCGCATCGCGCTGCGGCGGCTTCTGCCGCGCCATGGCGAGGAAACTCTTGACGATGCGGCCGCACCGCTCGGCGGCGGCACGGATGCGGTCGCCGCGCCGCTTGACCTCTTCGCTTTCGGCCTTTTCGACGAGCAGCGAGGACTGGGCGATCACGATGGCCAGCGGATTGTTCAGCTCATGAGCGACGCCAGCGAGCAGCGAGCCCATGGCCGAGAGCTTTTCGATCTGGTGCAGCCGCTCGCGGCTCGCCTGGGCTTCCCTCGCCATGCGCCGCGCCTCGGTGAGGTCGCGGGCATGGGCCATGAACAGGCGGTGGCCGGCAAAGCGCACCGTATTGACCGAATATTCGACCGGAAACACCGAGCCGTCCTTGCGCTGGCCTTCGGTCTCGAACCGGCGCGCAAGGCTGCCGACATCGGTCTTGGCCTTGTAGCGCTCCATGGTCGCTATCTGCGGCTCGCGCTGGCTGGACGGCACGACGAGATCCCAGGCGAGCCGGCCGAGCGCCTCGTCGCGGGTGAAGCCCAGCATCGCCTCCGCCGCCGGGTTGAACTCGATGACGTGCCAGTCCTCGTCGGCGACGATGATGGCATCGAGCGAGGACTGCACGACCGCCTTGTTCAGCGCCTCCGACCGGGCGAGCGCATCGATGTTCAGCGCCAGCTGCTGCTCGCCGTGCTTCAGCTCGGTCAGGTCGCGTGTGAAGGTGAGGAAACCGACTTCCGTCTCGCCGACGGGAATATAGGGAATGAGCGACACCTGCAGGTAGCGATCACCCTTTTCGATGAAGTTGATCCAGCCTTCCCAGCGCATGGTCTGACCGCTGCGCACCTGGTCGCTCATCGCCTGATATTCGGCAACCACGCGGGGCCCGAGGATCTCGCCGACGGTGTGGCCGAGCACTTCGTCCGCCGTCTTGCCCAGGAATTCCAGGAATTCCCGGTTGGCGTCGCGATAGATCAGGTTGTGGTCGACATAGACGGTGCGCAGCGGAATGCCGTCGATCATGGCGCGCAGCTGGTGGATCTGCGCGATCCGCTCGCCGACCGCCGCCTCGATCTGCTGGCGCAGCGGCATCCACGGCGCCGGCACGGCGGGAGCCGGCATGCCGCCCTTGGTCGCCTCGATGCCGTAGCGGGCGAGCGCCACCGCCGGCGCGACGAACTGGCGCCAGATCAGCGCCGCGAGCACGGTGAAGGTCGCGACGATGCCGGCGACGAGCGTGACATGTTCGACGAGATGCTCGCGCGCCTGCGCCGTGACCTCGGCACGGCCATAGGTCGACCAGGAGAGATAGACGACCAGAAGCAGCAGCGGCAGGCCGCACAGAACCAGGAGACCCGCAAAGCGGCGCGACAGTTCAGAGCGGCTCTGGCGCGTAAGGCTGTTCCGCCCGCCGGGCTGGACCATGGCTCATTCTCCGGTGCTTGCGAGGCGGGCGATCGCGAGCGATCGCCTCTGTTCCGGGACCGGGCGACATAGGGGTTGCAATTGCCGACTGTGCATCCGGAAGGGGACATTGGGCGGCTGTTGACGTTTCGTCAAGCAAGCCGCGCGCGGGGCGTGTTTCAGCGCTCCTCGATGGCGGTGAACAGGCCGCCGATGCGGTTGAGCTCATCGGTGGTCGCCTGCATCTTGCGGCGGAACTCGCCGTGCACGCGCCGCGCCGCCTCGGGAAACTCGACGAGGATGCGGCGGAACAGGCTGCGCGGCACCCGCATGGCCGAGGATGCGCCGCGCGCCGTGGCCGTCGCCGGCCTCAGCGTCTCGACGATCAGCGCGATCTCGCCGAGCAGCACGCCCGGCCCGACGACGCGCTCGGCTATGCCGCTGGCGCTGCTGAGAACGAACGCGCCCTCGACCACGACGAAGCCGGCATCCGCCGCCTGGCCTTCGCGGAACAGGATGTCGCCGCCACGCACCGTCCGCGTCTCGGCCGAGAAGGCGAGCAGCCGCAGCGGCTCCTGGCCGAGGGACGCAAAGAGCGGCACGCGCGCAAGCAGGGCGATGTCATCGTCGAGAGCCATCGAAAGCCGTCTAGTGTCGTGATTTCGAAGTCCGCTCCATTTCGAAATCAAGCTCTGGGCGAACTTCGAAATCGAGGCGACACTAGAAATCAATACGTTACTAGTGTCCTGGTATCCGAAATTCGCTCTGCGCTCGGCAATCAGACTTAAGCGAATTTCAGATTCGGGACACTAGCTCTTCAGGGGACGAGCTTGTAGCCGCCGGCTTCGGTGACCAGCAATGACGCATTGGCGGGATCTTTTTCGATCTTCTGCCTCAAGCGGTAGATGTGGGTTTCGAGCGTATGGGTGGTGACGCCCGAATTGTAGCCCCAGACCTCCGACAGCAGCACCTCGCGCGAGACCGGCTTCAGCCCCTGCCGGTAGAGATAGCGCAGGATCGCGGTCTCCTTCTCGGTCAGCCGGATCTTGCCGTTCTTCTCCGTGACCAGGAGCTTGGAGGACGGCCGGAAGCTGTAGGCACCGATCTGGAACACCGCGTCCTCGCTCGCCTCGTGCTGGCGCAGTTGCGCGCGGATGCGGGCGAGCAGAACGGCGAACCGGAACGGCTTGACGACGTAGTCGTTGGCGCCGGCCTCGAGGCCGAGGATCGTGTCGGAATCGGTATCATGGCCGGTCAGCATGATCACCGGGCTCTTGAAGCCGCCCTTGCGCATGATCTTGACCGCCTCGCGCCCGTCCATGTCGGGCAGGCCTACGTCCATGATCAGGAGGTCGATATGCTCGCCCTTGGTGGCCTGGATCGCCTTGGCTGCGGAATCGACCGTGCTCGTCTCGAATTCCTCGTGGAGCGCCAGCTGTTCCGCCAGCGCCTCGCGCATGTCGGCATCATCGTCGCAGAGCAGAATCTTTCGCACTTGGCTCATCGAATCACCCAGAAAAAGGAAGGGGGCGGCCGTCAAGGTGAGGTTTCGACTACGACACAGAACAGCATGTCGTGCAAATGTCCGGCGGTATTACCGAATCCATCTCAGCCTTCTAACCTGAAATTCCCAGGGCGGTTAGCTAGCAATCCAAGTGTCGATATGATGGCGAAACGGTTGGTCAGCCGGATTTTTGTTCATAGCCTGCCCGGACGGCCGAGCCGGGGCGTCCTTCGCGTCGGCGAGGCGTCCTTTCCGTGCGCCCTCGGCCGGTCGGGCATCCATGCCGTCAAGCGCGAAGGCGACGGCCGGACGCCGCGCGCGAGCCTGCCCCTGCGCCGCGTGTTCTACCGCAGCGACCGGCTGCGGCGCCCGGCGAGCCTGCAGGCCGTCAGAGCGATCCGGCCAACCGATGCCTGGTGCGACGATGCGGGCGACCGGCGCTACAACCGGCTGATCAGCCGGCCGCCCGGCTCGGCCGAGGAATCCCTGGCCCGCTCCGACCATCTCTATGACGTGATCGTCGAGCTCGGCTGGAACGACCGGCCGGTGCGCCGGCATTACGGCAGCGCGATCTTCTGGCACGGCGCGCGTGACGGCTTCACGCCGACCGCCGGCTGCGTCGCGATCCGGCGCGAGGATTTCGCCAAGATCCTGCCGCGGCTCGCCCGCGATGCGGTGATGGTGGTCCGATGAACGATCCGCCGGCGCCGCGCACGGTCATTCCTGGATGATCTTGACCAGCTCGCCGCCGCGCGGTTCCTCGTCCGGTCCGAGGCCGTTGAGCACCCGGAAGCGCTCGGCCGGGCGGTCGGTGATCTGCATGCGCGGCAGGAAGGTCTCGACCGTGTCGCCCTGGCCGGCGCGCATGGTGCGGATGCGCACCTGCTTCACCGCAGCTTCCGCGGCGCTGAGGCGGCGGAAGGTCTCCATCGAGGCGCGGAACATCTGGTCGACCTCGCCATTGAGGTCGCGCGCGGCATAGATCAGCCGGTAGACCTCGCTGCCGAACCGCACCACGAAGATGCGGAACGACCAGTCCGGACCGCGCGCTATCGCGGTCGCCGCCTGGAAGCCGTTGACGGTGACCGCCTCGACCGAGCTTTCGGCGAGCCCGTCGATCCAGCCGGAACCCAGATAGGCGGTCAGCGACTGGTTGGACGGCACGCGCACCACATCGAGCCTGATCGCCATGTCGTTCGGGCCGAGGCCGGTGACCGCCGCGCGCGAATTTTCGAGCGTGAAGCCCTCCGGCGCGGTCACGGTGAAGCCGAGCCGGGGATGGATGAAGCTGCGGCCGCGCACAAAGCCCTGGCGCGGATCCTCGCCATAGGTCACGCCCTCGAGCGCGCGCAGATAGCGCTCGCGATCGCGCGGCATGCCGTCCGGGCCCGAATATTGCCGGGCGACGAGCACCGCCTGGCGGATCCGCTCGGGCGTCGTCGGGTGGGACGCCATGAAATCCGGTCCGCCGCTCGCCGCCTGCGCCTGGCTGCGCAGGGCGGCGTTGCGCTCCATGGTCTGCAGGAAGCGCGAGGCGCCATAGGGGTCGAAGCCGGCCTTGGCGAGCAGGCGCACGCCGATCGCGTCGGCCTCCAGCTCCTGCGTGCGCGAGAAGCTCGCCAGCGACACGCGTGCCGCCTCGCGCCGCTGCTCGGCGCCGGCGACGTCGTTGAGCAGACGGGCGCGCATGACGGCCACGAGCTCGCTGGTGCGCACCTGATCCTCGCGCTGGTTGGCGTGGCGCGCCGAGACATGCGCCATTTCATGGCCGAGCACGGCGGCGAATTCGCTGACGTCGTTGATCAGCGCCAGCATGCCGCGGGTGATGTAGAGATGGCCCGACGGCAGCGCGAAGGCGTTGATCGAGGGCGAGTTGAGCACCGTGAGCCGATAGCGCTGGTCCGGCCGGTCCGAGGCCGCACCGAGCCGGTCGAGAATATCGGAGGCCAGCCGCTGGATGGCCGGCGCGTCATATTCGCCACCGAAAGCGGTCAGGATGCGCGAATGATCGCGTGTGGTCAGTGGCGGCAGGCGCGCTTCGGTCGGGGCCGGCGTCGGCGTCGGTACGTTCGCTGCCGGGTCGGGCGCGGTCGCGCAAGCGGCCAGCAGGAGGGTAAGCGCCAATGTCGCCGGGCCTGCCACCCAGCGCAAATGCTTCTGTGCTCGTCCGAACCGAATCACGGTCCGCCGCTACCTAGCACCGCCCGATGGCGGCTCCGCGATGGTGAGGGCCTCCGGTATCGCCGCCGCGATAAAGGGGCCGCGCCGGATCGTCACGATCCCACGCACGCGCAGCATGTGCCCACGGATTGCGGCAGGTTCAAGCCCAACCTCGCGGAAAGTGGCCATGTCGCGGTCAGATATGGTTACAGTCAGGGCACCGGATTGTGGCGCGCCGAAATTGACATAGGTCGTCCGGCCCTGGCTGCGGACGCTGCGGATGCGGCCTTCGACGATGGCGAAACGCCCGTCGGCGCGGGCGAGAGCATCGGCATCGGTGGCTGAAATCGGCGCGCCGGCGCCGGCCCAGAGCCCGCGGCGCGCCCGAATCGCTTCGGTTTCGGCGCGTTCGAACAGTGTCCAGCAATCGCGCGGCACGAGCCGCGTCGCCGTCAGCCGCGCGCGGCCCTCGCGCAGCAATGGGATCTCGACAGGGCCATCCGGGCCGAAGGCCTGGGCCGGCACGCGGCCGTGCCGGTCGGTCGCGCCGAGCGCAACGAGGCGCAGCGGACCATCGGGCGCGACCAGGACCTCGCCGGCCAGCGCGACGAGGCGAAAGCGACGGCCATCGGCCGCGGCGAGCACGAGAGGCCCATCGGCGCTGAGCCCGGTCACCTCGAAGCCGGTATCGGAAACGCAGGCGGCGGCCGGAAGGGCCGCCGCCTGGCACAGGATCAGGGCAAGCGCGGCGCGCCGGCCGGCCATCGGGTCTCAGGCGCCCTTGCGGTTCTGCCGGTTGGCGATGAGATCGTCGACGACCGCCGGATCGGCCAGCGTCGAGGTGTCGCCGAGCGCGCCGAACTCGTCCTCTGCGATCTTGCGCAGGATGCGGCGCATGATCTTGCCGGAGCGGGTCTTCGGCAGCCCGGGCGCGAACTGAATGAGGTCGGGCGAGGCGATCGGGCCGATCTCCTTGCGCACCCAGGCGACCAGTTCCTTGCGCAGGTCCTCGCTCGGCGCCTCCCCGGTCATCAGCGTGACATAGGCATAGATGCCCTGGCCCTTGATGTCGTGGGGATAGCCGACGACCGCGGCTTCCGAGACCTTGGCATGCGCCACAAGGGCGCTTTCGACCTCCGCCGTGCCCATGCGGTGGCCGGACACGTTGATCACGTCATCGACGCGGCCGGTGATCCAGTAATAGCCGTCGGCATCGCGCCGGCAGCCATCGCCGGTGAAATATTTGTTCTTGTAGGTCGAGAAATAGGTCTGCACGAAGCGCTCGTGGTCGCCGAACACCGTGCGCATCTGGCCGGGCCAGGACGTGGCGATGACGAGATTGCCCTCGGTCGCGCCCTCCAGCACCTTGCCGTCGGCATCGACCACTTCCGGCCTGACGCCGAAGAAGGGCCGCGTCGCCGAGCCGGGCTTGAGCTTGGTCGCGCCCGGCAGGGGCGTGATCAGGATGCCGCCGGTCTCGGTCTGCCACCAGGTGTCGACGATAGGGCAGCGGCCCTCGCCGACCACCCGGTGATACCATTCCCAGGCCTCCGGGTTGATCGGCTCGCCGACCGAACCGAGCAGGCGCAGCGAGGCGCGCGAGGTGCTCTTCACCGGCGCCTCGCCGGCACCCATCAGCGAGCGGATGGCGGTCGGCGCGGTGTAGAAGGTATTGACCTTGTGCTTGTCGACCACCTCCCAGAACCGCGAGATCGAAGGATAGGTCGGAATGCCCTCGAACATCAGCGTGGTGGCGCCGTTGGCGAGCGGCCCGTAGAGGATGTAGCTATGGCCGGTGACCCAGCCGACATCGGCGGTGCACCAGTAGATGTCGCCGTCCTTGTAGTCGAAGACATATTGGTGGGTCATCGACGCGAAGACGAGATAGCCTGCCGTCGTGTGCAGCACGCCCTTCGGCTTGCCGGTCGAGCCGGACGTATAGAGGATGAACAGCGGATCCTCCGCATTCATCGGCTCGGCCGGGCATTCGGCGGGCACCTTGGCGGCGAGATCGTCGAAATAGTGGTCGCGTCCGGCGGTCATCGCCACGCCACCGCCGGTGCGCTTGACGACGATGACGCTTTTCACGATGCCGGCCGCCTTGTCGCAGGCGGCATCGACGTTGACCTTCAGCGGCACCTTGCGGCCGCCGCGCAGGCCCTCGTCGGCGGTCACCACCACGGCCGTGCCGGCATCCTCGATGCGGCCGGCCAGGCTGTCGGGCGAGAAGCCGCCGAACACCACCGAATGGACGGCGCCGATGCGCGCGCAGGCGAGCATGGCGTAGGCCGCTTCCGGGATCATCGGCAGGTAGACGGTGACCCGGTCGCCCTTCTTCACGCCCTGGGCCTTCAGCACGTTGGCCCATTTCATCACATGGGCATGCAGCTCCCGGTAGGTGATGCGGGCATCGTCCTTCGGATCATCGCCTTCCCAGATGATCGCCACCTGGTCGCCGCGGCTTGCAAGGTGCCTGTCGACGCAATTGTGCGAGACGTTGGTCGTGCCGTCCTCGAACCACTTGATCGAGACGTTGTCGGGCGCGAACGAGGTGTTCTGCACCTTGGTATAGGGCTTGAACCAGTCGATCCGCTTGCCGTGCTCGCCCCAGAATGCGTCCGGATCGCGGATCGAGGCCTCGTACATCGCCTGATATTTGGCGTCGTCGATATAGGCCCGCTCAGCCCATTCCGGGCTCACCGGATAGACCTTTTCCGTCGACATCGCGCAACTCCTCACATCGTCATGGCAGCCGGCGGCCCCGTGTCCTTCGCGGTGGCGACGGGCTGCGAGTGTTTCCTCGAGCGGGCGGTCGTCGTCTCCGGACCGCCTCTGCATTCATCCCGGACCATACGTCGCCGTCACCCGCCGGCTCAAGTCATCGGGCTTCAAACTTTGGTCGTTCGCCTTTCGGCTTAAGCGCCGCCGGCAGGCGGAAGCGCCGCGGGGCGGCCCTGCCGATGAGATATGCCGGCGTTTCAGACCCGCCCTGCGGCCGCTGCCGGCCTCGCCTCCGCCGCTCGAACGCGCTAGCCGAGATCGATCGGCGCCGGCTAGTCTCCTCCGCACAACGACAAGACGTTTTCGGGAAACGGCCAAGAGGGAGCACCGATCATGACATCTTATGCCGCTTTGGACGGAATTCTGGGCGCAGCCGCCGAGCGCGGCGACGTGCCCGGCGTGGTCGCCGTCGTCGGCGGGCCGGAGGGCCTGCGCTACGAGGGGGCCTTCGGCCGGCGCGACCTGACCAAACCGCAGGCGATGACGCCGGATACGGTCGCCTGGATCGCCTCGATGACCAAGGCCGTGACCGGCGCCGCCGCCATGCAGCTCGTCGAGCAGGGACGGATCGACCTCGACGCGCCCGCCGCCCGCCACGTCGCCGAGATCGGCAAGGCCCAGGTGCTCGACGGCTTCGATGCCGCGGGCCAGCCGAAGTTCCGGCCGCCGAAGCGGCCCATCACGCTGCGCGACCTGCTCACCCATACCGCCGGCTACAGCTATGAAATGTGGAACCCGGACATCCTGCGCTACCAGGAGGCAACGGGGACGCCGAGCGTCACCGGCTGCCAGAACATCGCGCTGACGACGCCGCTCGTCGCCGATCCCGGCGAGGTCTTCGAATATGGCATTTCCATCGACTGGGCCGGCAAGATGGTCGAAGCCGTGTCCGGCCAGCATCTCGAGGACTATTTCGCCGGCAATATTTTTGGCCCCCTCGGCATGAACGACACCATGTTCCGCATGGGTCCCGGCCAGCGCGAGCGCTTGGCGCCGATCCATGCCCGCACGCCGGAAGGGCTCGCGCCGATCGACCTGACGATTCCCCAGGAACCGGAATTTTTCATGGGAGGCGGCGGGCTCTATTCGACCGCGCGCGACTACCTCGCCTTCACCCGCATGATCCTCAACGGCGGCACGGGTAACGGCAACCGCGTGCTGAAGGCCGAGACGGTGGCCGAGATGGCCCGCGACCAGATCCCGCAGATCAGCATCGGCACGATGAAATCGGCGGTGCCCTTCGCCACCAACGACGCCAATTTCTTCCCCGATGTGAGCCAGGGCTGGGGCCTGAGCTTTCTGATCAACCGGGAACGGTCGCCCGAGGGCCGGCCGGCCGGCTCGCTCGCCTGGGCGGGCCTTGCCAACAGCTACTACTGGATCGATCCCCACTCGGGCGTGACAGGTATTTTCGTGACCCAGATCCTGCCGTTCTTCGACATCGAGGCGATCAAGCTGTTCCGCGCCTTCGAAACCGCCGTCTACAAGGCCGCCTGAAGGGCTGACGAAACCCCGACGAGAGGGGGAGGCCGCGGCGGATTGACCTCGCCGCGGCCGGCGACCATCGTTCGCCCGGCCCGCGTGGCGGTGCCGGATGTCTGCAGGAGGTTTCGTTGAGCATGTCGGCCGGCCTTGATCGGATCCTCGCAGCCGCCGTGGAACGCGGCGACCTGCCCGGCGTGGTCGCGACCGTCGCGACGCGCGATGGTCCGCTCTATGAAGGCGCCTTCGGACGGCGCAGCATCGGCAAGCCGGAACCGATGACGTCGGATACCGTCTTCTGGATCGCCTCGATGACCAAGGCAGTGACAACGGTTGCGGTCATGCAGCTCGTCGAAGCGGGCCGGATCGACCTCGATGCGCCGGCGAGCCGCTATCTCGGCGCGCTCGGCGAGGCCAGGGTGCTCGAAGGGTTCGACGAGGCGGGGCAGCCGAGGCTCAGGCCGCCGAAGACCGCCATCACGACCCGCCACCTGCTCACCCACACGTCGGGCTTCGGCTACGACTTCGCCTCCAGCGCCATCCGCCAGTTCATGAAGGCGACTGGAACGCCCTCCTCCGCCTCGGCAAAGAACGCCTCGCTCGCCATTCCCCTGCTCGCCGATCCCGGCGAGCGCTTCAATTACGGCATCAGCACCGACTGGGCCGGCAAGATCGTCGAGGCGGTCAGCGGCGAGGATCTCGAGACCTATTTCCGCCGGCACATCTTCGATCCGCTTGGCATGGCCGACACACGCTTCGTGCTCGGCCCCGCGCAGCAGGCCCGGCGCGCCACCGTCCACGCCATTCGCGAGGACGCCTCGTTCGTTGCGACCGACATGGTGGTCGAGCAGCAGCCGGAATTCTTCAGCGGCGGCGGCGGGCTCTATTCGACTGCGCCGGACTATCGCACCTTCCTGACCATGCTCCTGGAGGAGGGCCGCGGCCGAGACGCGCGCGTCCTGAAGGCCGAGACGGTCACGGCCATGGCCGTCGACCAGATCCCGCACATGACCATGCCGGAGATGAAGCTCAATTCGCCGACCGGCCTGCGCGACACCAATTTTTTCCCGGGCATGAGCCAGGGCTGGAGCCTCGGCTTCCTGGTCAACCGCGAGACCTCGCCGGAGGGCCGGCCCGCCGGCTCGCTCGCCTGGGGCGGCTTTGCCAATACGCTCTACTGGATCGACCTGAAGAACGGCCTTGCCGGCCTGTTCATGACGCAGATCGTGCCCTATTTCGACCCGCGCGCGATTGCGGCCTTCAAGGCCTTCGAGGCGGAGGTCTATCGCGGCCTGTAGGCCACAGGCCGCGAACGATGCGGGCTCAGCCCCGGCCGCCGGCCTTTTTCGGATCGATGCCGCCCATGGTGCAGACGAGGTCCCATTCGGCTTCGGTCACCGGCTGCACCGAGAGCCGCGAATATTTCATCAGGGCCATGTCGGCGAGCCGCGGCTCGCCCTTGATCGTGGCGAGCGGCACCGGCGTCTTCAGCGGCATCACCGCCTTGATGTCGACCACCACCCAGGGTTCGCCCGGAGCGGCCGTCGGGTCGGGATAGGCCTCGCGGATCACCTCGACAATGCCGACGATCTCCTTGCCCTCGTTCGAGTGGTAGAAGAAGCCGCGGTCGCCGCGCTTCATCGCGAGGAGGTTGAGCTTGGCGGCATGGTTGCGCACGCCGTCCCAGAACGTGCCCTTGGCACCTGCGGCGACCTGGGCGTCCCAGGACCACTTGAACGGCTCGGATTTGTACAGCCAATGCGCCACGTCAGCCCTCACCCTGGCTTTTCTGTCCCGCCACCGGGATCAACTTGCGGAATGCGTCGAGCTCGGTGACGAAGCGGTCGAACTCGGCCAGCGTCATGGTGGTGCGGCCGTCGGACAGTTCGATCACCACGATCGGCTCGCCATTGCCACGCCGCTTCATCAGCTTGGCGACGGGAAAGACGACCGAATGGGTCAGGTCGAAGGGATGGGTTTCAGCGACGAGATCCGCGCCCATCGCCTTCTGGGCCGCCTCAACGCCTCGTGCGAGCCGCTCGAAGAAGTTCGTCATGCCTCACTCCGCCTTCTGGGGCCTGGCCATCAGCTGGGCGATCGCCTGGTCGACGTCGATCAGGCCGCCCAGCACTGCGTCGATGGCCTCGGCGATCGGCATGTCGATGCCGCGCGTCCGGGCCGTCTCGACCAATATTTCGGCTGTCAGCGCGCCTTCGGCAAGCGCCCCGCGGCCGCTGAGCAGATCCAGGCCCTTGCCTTCGCCGAGCGCAAAGCCGAGCGCGAAATTGCGCGATTGCGGCCCTGAACAGGTCAGGATCAGGTCGCCGAGGCCCGACAGGCCCATCAGCGTCTCCGGCCGGGCACCGAAGGCGCGGCCGAACCGGCTGAGCTCGGCAAAGCCGCGCGCGGTGATGGCGGCGGCGGCGCTCGCGCCGAGCCGGCGGCCGCCGACGATGCCGGCAGCGATTGCCAGCACGTTCTTGGCGGCGCCGCCGATCTCGACGCCGCGGACATCGGTCGAATGATAAAGCCGGAAGGTCGGCGACCCCATGGTCTCGGCGATCCGCCGGGCAAGCGCTTCGTCGGCGGCCGCCACCGTCACGGCCGTCGGCAGCCCCTTTTCGACATCGGACGCAAAGCTCGGACCCGACAGGATCGCCGGCACGGCGGCGGGCGCGGCTTCCGCCACCACCTCGGTCATGAACCGGCCGGTGCCGCGCTCGATACCCTTGGCGCAGACCACCAGCACCGTGCCCGGCCGGATCAGCGGCTGCAGCGCCGCGGCGACCTGCCGCAGGGCCTGCGCCGGCACCACGGCCAGCACCATGTCGGCCGCGGCGGCCTCGGCAAGCGAGGCCGTGGCGCGGACCCGGTCGACGATGCGCGCGCCCGGCAGACGCGTCTCATTGGTGCGCTGGTCGTTGATCTCGGCGGCGACAGCGGGCTCGCGCGCCCAGATCGTGGTCGGCCGGCCGGCGCGCGCCGCGGCATTGGCGAGTGCCGTGCCCCAGGCACCCGCTCCCAGGACGGCAACCCGCATCGCGGCGCTCGCCATTGTCGCGTCCATCGTCATGCCTTGGCCCCCAGGCGGCCGGAACCGATGGTTGCAGCCTCGGCATCGAGCGGCCAGCGCGCACGCGGTGCGATGTCGAGCGGATCGGTCAAGCCTCGGGCGAGACGCTCGGCACCGGCCCAGGCGATCATCGCCCCATTGTCGGTGCACAGTTTCGGTGGCGGCACGACGAGCGGCAGGCCGGCCGCGGCTGCCTTCTCGCCGAGTACCCGCTTCAGCGTCTGGTTGGCGCCGACGCCGCCGGCGACGACCAGGGCGGTCGGCTCGCCGAACCGCTCCCGGAACAGCCGGATCGCGACCTTGGCGCGATCCGCCACCATGTCCGCGACGGCCATCTGGAACGAAGCCGCGATGTCCGCAATGTCCTGGTCGCCGAGGCCGCCGGCCGCCGCCTCGATCCGCTCGACCTCCAGGCGCACGGCGGTCTTCAGACCCGAAAGCGAGAAATCAGCTGTCGGCCGGCCAAGCAGCGGCCGTGGAAAGGCAAAGCGCCCGGCATTGCCGGCGCTGGCGCGCCGTTCCACCTCCGGCCCGCCGGGATAGGGCAGGTCGAGAAGCTTGGCGACCTTGTCGAAGGCTTCGCCGATGGCGTCGTCGATCGTGGTGCCGAGCTTCGAATAGGCGCCGATGCCCGTCACCGCCAGAAGCTGGGTATGGCCACCGGAGGCCAGCAGCAGGAGATAGGGAAAGGCGATACCGTCGGTCAGCCGCACGGTCAGGGCGTGGGCTTCGAGGTGATTGACCGCGATCAGCGGCTTGCCGGCGACGAGCGCGATCGCCTTCGCCGCGGTCAGCCCGATCAGCACGCCGCCGACGAGGCCGGGCCCGGCGGCCGCCGCCACGGCATCGAGATCGTCGATGCCGGTGCCGGCCTGGCGCAGCGCCTCGGCCACCACGCGGTCGACGATATCCACATGGGCGCGGGCCGCGATCTCCGGCACGACGCCGCCGAAGGGCGCATGATCCTCGACCTGCGAGCGCACGACATTGGACAGAATCTCGCCGGTTCCGGCCGCGCCGACGCGCACGACGGCGGCCGCCGTCTCGTCGCAGGTCGTTTCGATGCCGAGAACAAGCATTTGGTTCGTTTTCGCTTTGCGGCTACGGGATGTCCGCGGCCCGGACGGATCGTTATGATCCGCCCTCGTCCGCCCTCCGCCTAACATCGGACCTTGATATGGTGCAATCGCCCTTCCTCCGCATCGGCACGCGCGGCTCCGCCCTGGCGCTGGCCCAGGCCCATCAGGTGCGCGCGCTCCTCGCCGCGGCCCACGCCGTCGGCGAGGAGGAGATCGACATCGAGATCATCCGCACCAGCGGCGACATGATCCAGGACCGGCCGCTGTCGGAAGCCGGCGGCAAAGGGTTGTTTACCAAGGAGATCGAGGAGGCCCTGCTCCGCGGCGGCATCGATCTGGCCGTCCATTCCTCCAAGGACATGCCGACGGTCCTGCCCGCCGGGCTCGGGCTGACAGCGTTCCTGGCACGCGAGGACGTGCGCGACGCCTTCATCGGCCATGCGGTGGCCCGCCTCGCCGACCTGCCCGGGGCGGCAGTCGTGGGTTCGGCATCGCTCCGGCGCCAGGCGCAGATCCGGCGCGAGCGGCCGGACCTTGAGACCGTGCTGTTCCGCGGCAATGTGCCGACCCGGCTCGACAAGGTGCGGAGGGGCGAGGTGGCCGGCACGCTGCTCGCGATGGCCGGCCTGAAGCGCCTCGGCCTGGCCGACCGGGCGACCGAGATCATCGCCGCCGACCGGTTCCTGCCGGCGGTCGGCCAGGGCGCCATCGGCATCGAGACGCGGCTCGACGACACGCGGACGCGCGACCTCATCGCCCCGCTCAACGATCAGGACACCGAAACGGCGCTGCGTGTCGAACGCGCCTTTCTGAAGGTGCTCGACGGCTCCTGCCGCACGCCGATCGCCGGGCTTGCCCGGATCGAGGCCGGCCGGATCCTGTTCGACGGCGAGATCTTGCGGCCCGACGGCAGCGAGAGCTTTCGCGTCGTCCGCACCGGCGGCCTCGCCGAGGCGGAAAGCCTCGGCCACGACGCGGGCATCGAATTGAAGGCGCGCGCGCCGGCCGATGTCCTGGTGCACGTTTGATGCGCCTCATTCTCGTCAGGCCGGAGCCGGAGGCCGGGCGGAGCGCTGCCCGGCTGGCGCGCCTCGGCCACGAGGTCGTCAATGCGCCTCTGCTCGTGACCGAGCCGATCGCCCAGGGCCAGGCGGCGGGCAGCGCGCGCGATGATGTCGCGGCGCTCGTCGTCACCAGCCCGCGCAGCGCCGGGCTGATCGACGATGGCACCAGGGCAGCGTTCCGCCATCTGCCGGTCTTCGCGGTCGGCGACCGAACCGCTGCGGCCATGCTGGAGACCGGTTTTGCCGATGTCCGCTCCGCCGCCGGCGACATCCTCGCCCTGGGGCGGCTGATCGCCGCGGCCGGACTGCCCGCGGGCGCCCGGCTGCTCAGCCTCGGCGGCGAGGAGCGCGCCGGGGATCTCGCTGCGCTCGTCGCGCCGGCCGGATTGACGGTCGAGCGGCGGATTCTTTATCGCATGGTGCAGGTCGGCAGCCTGCCGCCGTCGCTCGCCGCGGCGCTTCGCGCGCCGGGCCCTGCCGCCGTCCTGCACTATTCGCCCCGCTCGGCCGAAACCTTTGTCGCGAGGGTCGGCGAGGCCGGTCTTGCAACGGCGGCGGCGCGGCTCGACCATCTCTGTCTTTCTCCAGCCGTCGCCGCGCCGCTGGCGCGAGCGGGTTTCGGCCGGCTGCGCATCGCCGCGACGCCCGATGAGGCCGCGCTGCTTGCACTGATCGAGGGTTGACCGGGCCTCCCGGGCGCAACCGGTATCGGCAGACGCATCACGAATATCGAAGAAATATACATGATATCAATGGATTAATCGTTCATCCGAAGCGCCCGGACATCCGTCGCGGGCCGAGGCGGACCCTCACCCCACGGCATCGGCGGCTCGCGGAACCGGGGGTCTATCCCTTGTGATAAATGCGGGCTAGACCTTGGCCGAGTGCTGCAACGGAGACGCGACGTATGGCCCATGACGAGCGCCCCGACGACGCCAAGGCGAAACGCCGCGCCAAGTCGCCCGTCATCACGCTCGAGGCGACGGACATGACGCCGGCCGAGGCGACGAAACCCGAGACCGCCGCCGGCCTGTCCGAACCAGGCGTCGAGCCGACCGCAAAAACCGAGTCGCAAGCTTCCTTGGACGCGCAGGCCGAGGTCGCGGCGGCGACGCCCGAGCCGGCCGCTGCCGCCAGCGAGGCCGACACTGCCGGTCCGGCCGGTCGTCCCGAAACGGACGGGCCGTCGGCGGAAGCCGCGCCCCCTCCTGCGCCCCCTCCTGCGCCTCCTCCACGCGAAGAGCGGACGGCCGCGCCGCAGTCCGGCTTCGGCCGCCTGGCCGCCGCCGGCCTAGTCGGCGCGCTGATATCGGGCGGTCTTGGTTATGGCGCCGCCGTGAGCGGGCTGCTGCCCGTCGCGGGCAAGACCGAGGTCGTGGCGCTCGAACAGCGCATCGCCGATCTCGACCGGGCGCTGCGCGAAGCCAATGCGCGCACGCCGCCGGCGCCCGATCTGTCCGCGCTGACCCGCCAGATCGCCGCCTGGGATGCCGCGCGGGCCACCCTGGACACGCGGCTCGCCGCCCTGGAACGCCGTCCGGCGGAGCCGGCCGGGTCACAGACGGCCACCACCGAGCCCGTCGATCTCAGTCCGCTCACACGCGAGATCGACGCGCTGAAGGCGGCCGTCGCCGCGCTCAGCGAACAGCAGGCGCGCACCGCCAGCCTGCCGCCAGCGGGCATTGCGGGGCCGGACCTTGCCGCGGTCGAGAACCGGGTCGGCAGCGAGCTTGGCACCCAGGCGCAGCGGATCGACGGCATCCAGGCCCGCGTCCAGAACCTCGGCGCGGATGTCGCCGCGGCCACCGAGGCGGCACGCGGCCTGGCCACCCGCCTTGCCGCGCTCGACAGCGCCCGGGCCGAGGCGGCGGGAACCGGCCAGAAGGCCGCGGTGCTCGTCGGCATCGAGGTGCTCCGGTCCGCCGTCGATCGCGGCCGGCCCTACGCCGCCGAGCTCAGGGCGCTGAAGGCTCTCGGCGCCGATGCGGCCGCGTTGCAGCCGCTGGAGGCTGCGTCCGAACGCGGCGTGCCCTCGGCCTCGGCGCTGGCGCGCCAGTTCTCCGGCCTCGGTTCGGCCATGACCCGCGCCGTGCCGCGGCCGTCCGACGGCAGCCTGCTCGACCGCCTCGCCGCCAACGCCCAGGCCCTGTTCCGGATCCGGCCGGTGGGCGAAGCGGCCGGGGACGATACATCGGTGGTGATCGCCCGGATCGAGGCCAAGCTCGGCCGCGGCGACCTTGCCGGTGCGCTCGCCGATTTCGGCAAGCTGCCCGAGCCGGTGAAGGTGGTCGCCAAGGACTGGGAAGCACAGGCCCGTGCGCGTCTCGCCGCCGATACGGCGCTGAAACGAATGGCCGACGAGGCCATGGGCGCGCT
The DNA here is from genome assembly GCF_026847585.1 of Phreatobacter sp. AB_2022a. Taxonomy (NCBI): domain Bacteria; kingdom Pseudomonadati; phylum Pseudomonadota; class Alphaproteobacteria; order Hyphomicrobiales; family Phreatobacteraceae; genus Phreatobacter; species Phreatobacter sp. AB_2022a. The sequence continues at coordinate 79,673 of NZ_JAPSET010000023.1, read as the reverse complement.
CGCCGCGCGCTGAGGAGAAGGTCATGGTCCGCGTCATTCTTTTCCTCGCCCTGATCGCCGCACTCGCCACCGGCGCGGCCTGGATCGCCGATCAGCCGGGCACCGTGACGATCGTCTGGCTCGGCCGGCAGATCGAATTCGAGGTGCTCACCGGGCTGGTTGCGGTGCTTGCGCTCGCCATCGTCACCATGGTGCTCATCGCCTTCGTCCGCTGGCTGATCGCGAGCCCGCGCATTGCCGCGCGCGTCATGCGCCGGCGCAAGATCGAGCGGGGCCAGGAGGCGATCTCGCGCGGCATCGTCGCGATCGGCGCAGGCGACCGGCGCGCCGCCGAAAAACATGCCGCCGACGCCGAACGGCTGGTGCCCAAGGCCGCGCTCACCCTGCTCCTGAAGGCGCAGGCGGCGCAGCTCGCCGGCGACCGGCACGGCGCCGAGGAGGCGTTCCGCGCCATGGTGGACCGATCGGACACCCGCCTGCTCGGCCTGCGCGGCCTCTATGTCGAGGCGCAGCGGCGGACCGACCCGGTCGCTGCGCGCGCCATTGCCGAGGAGGCGGTGAAGGCCTCGCCTTCCGCCACCTGGGCATCGCAGGCGGTGTTGGAGCATCAGGGCGGCACCGGCGACTGGGACGGCGCGCTGACCAGCATCGAGCGTCAATACGCCGCGCGCGTCATCGACAAGGACACCGCCAAGCGCCTGCGCGCCGTGCTGCTGACCGCCAAGGCGCTGGCCGCCGAGGACAGCGATCCGGCAACCGCCAAAACGCTGGCGCTGGAGGCCGTCGGCCTCGCCCCGGATCTCGTGCCGGCCGCCGCGCTCGCCGCTCGCCTGGCCGCCGCGGGCGGCGACATCCGCAAGGCCTCGCGCATCGTCGAGGCGGCCTGGAAGCTCTCGCCGCATCCGGATCTCGCCGAGGCTTACGCCCATGCCCGCCACGGCGATTCGCGCGGCGACCAGCTGCGCCGTGTCGAAACCCTGGCGCGTCTCACGCCCTCGCATCCGGAAGGCCTGCTCGCCATCGGCCGGGCCGCCATCGACGCGGGCGAGTTCGCCACCGCCCATCAGGCCCTGGACGAACTCGCTGCCAAAGCCCCGACGCAGCGCCTCTGCCTCCTGATGGCCGAGCTCGCCGCCAAGGAGAGCAACGACCATGGCCGTGCGCGCGAATGGATGACTCGCGCCCTGCGCGCCGCCCGCGACCCGGCCTGGACCGCCGACGGCCAGGCGAGCGACGTCTGGCTGCCGGCCTCGCCGGTTACCGGGCGGCTGGACGCCTTCCAGTGGAGGGTGCCGGTCGCCGAGCTCGGCGGACCGATGCTGCATGTCGACGACGTGCTCGCCGACACCGCCGACCCCGCCGTTCCGGCCGAGATCGTCACCATCGAGGCGGAGGCCGGTCCCGTTGCCGCGGCCGAGCCGGCTCCGGCTCAGCCCGCGCCGCCTGCCGCGCCCGCTCCGACGCAGCCCGCCCCCCCGCCCGCCGAGGCGGCGCCTGCAGCCGCGCCGATCGCGGTGACACAAGATCCCGCGCCATCCGAGCCGCCCGCCCGGGGGCCCGACGCCGCCGAGGCGAAGCCCGGGGCTTCCCCCAACGGTGCGTCCGATCCTGGCGAGAAGCCGCGGCCGCCGCGCGGCGAAACGGTCTTCCCGATCGCCCGCGCGCCCGACGATCCCGGCCCGGAGGTTGCTGCCGAACCACGCAAGCGCATGTCGTTTTTCGGCAGTTGAGCGCCCTGCCGATCACAATCGTCGCCAATGCCGCGGGTGCGACTTGCCCGGCCTTGCCCGGCTGTGAGATAGAGGGCGCGTCGGTCCCGTAGCTCAGCAGGATAGAGCAGCGGTTTCCTAAACCGGAGGTCAGGGGTTCGAATCCCTTCGGGACCGCCATCTCGCTTCTTGTCCAGCCTGGGCATGCCTGCGCGCAGGAAGCTTCCCGCGTGGGCCCTTCCAGGCCGCAGCGTCCCTGCCGCGCCCTGCGAGCGATGCTCCAGGTGCGCCTGGCCCCGTCCGCGCCGTCAGCCTTCCGCTGGCTCACCTGCATACTGCGCCCGGACGGCGCACAGCAGCTCTTCCGAGAGCGCCGGATCGTTCGAGGCGCGCGCGAGCACGACCGCGCCGACCATGGCTGAAAGGGTCCGGAGCGCCAGCGCGCGGCTTTCGGCCGGCGAGCCCTCGGCGGGCGCCAGCAGGTCGGCATAGATGCGGATCGCCCGCGCGAAGATGGTGCGGATGTTGTCGGGCTGCCGGGCCGCCTCGCCGGCGAGCGCCGGGAGCAGGCAGCCTTGGGCGACGCTGTCCCGGTGCTTGTCCGAGAGATAGGCGCGGATGAAGGCGGTACGGCGATCGGCCGCCCCGTCCAGATAGGTCTCCCAGAAGCCCAAGGTCTGGCCGAGCGCCACCGCGCAAGCCTCCTCGACGAGCTGCGCCTTGGACTCGAACTGCTTGTAGAAACCGCCATGGGTCAGGCCGGCCTGGCTCATCAGGTCGGCGATACCGACCCCGTCGACGCCCTTTTCGCGAAACAGCGCGCTCGACACCGACACCACCCGCTCCCGGTTCTCGCGGGCCTGCTCCCGGCTCACACGCATCGCGATCTCCCGCTCGAAAAAGATGTTGACCAACATCTATCAACGATTAGGATTATGATCAACATCTATCGGAGCGCCGATGCGCGTCAAACGCTGGGAGATCGTCACATGCCCCTTTGGAAGATCTATCATCCGGTCGGCGCCTATACGCCCGGCGACAAGCAGGCAATCGCCCAGGCGCTGTCCGATCTCTACGGCCGGATGATGCCGCGTTTCTATGTCGGCGTGATCTTCCAGGCGGTCGGCGCCGACAATTTCTACATTGGTGGCGAACCGCATGCGCGGTTCGTCCGCATCTGGGTCGACCACATCGCGCGGACTTTCGCGTCAGACGCGGCGAGGGCCGGCTTCTTCAAGAAGATCAACCAGATCCTGGCGCCCTGGATCGCCGATCGCGGCTACGACTGGGAGATCCATGTCGACGAGACGCCGTTCGATCTCTGGACGATTCAGGGCCACTTCCCGCCTCGGGAAGGCACGGAGGACGAGAAGCGCTGGATGGCCGAGAACCGCGCGTCGCCACGCACCCACGCGTAACGCCGCCGCCGGTGCAGCGAAACGAGCGCCCGCCGGCGGCGCATGGATCGTCCGTGCTGGCGCCGCCGGACGGCCTCTGCCGCCAGATTCAGCCGCGCGCGCCAAAAATGGCGCTGCCGACGCGGACATGGGTGGCGCCCATGGCGATCGCCTGCTGGTAGTCGGCGCTCATGCCCATCGAGACGATGGCAAGGCCGTTGCGGCGGGCAATGGTGGTGAGCAGGGCGAAATGCGGCGCCGGCGGCTCGTCGGCCGGCGGAATGGCCATCAGACCGCTGACGGCGAGGCCGTGCTGGTCGCGGCACTCGGCCAGGAAGGCATCGACCTGTTCCGGCAGGACGCCGCCCTTCTGTGGCTCCGCGCCGGTATTGACCTGCACGAGCAGGGTCGGCCGGCGCTGCTGGCGCGCCATTTCCTTCGCCAGCTCCTTGGCGAGCGAGGTGCGGTCGAGGCTTTCGATGACGTCGAACAGCTGCACGGCATCGCGCGCCTTGTTCGACTGGAGCGGCCCGATCATGTGCAGCTCGACGCCGGGGTGGCGCTCGCGCAGCGCGGGCCACTTCTCCTTCGCCTCCTGCACGTAGTTCTCGCCGAAGACCCGCTGTCCGGCGATGAGCGCCGGCTCGATGGCCTCGGCCGGGAAGGTCTTGGAAACGGCGACCAGGGTCACCGCATCGGCGGGCCGCGCCGCCGCGCGGGCGGCTTCGGCGATGGCGTGCTTCACTTCGGCGAGACGAACGGGGATATCGGACATGGAGGCACTCCGCAGGTTCGCCCTGCGCTAGCCTGTAAATGGTTGACCGGTCCAGGCCTTTCGTGTGTTGTCCGCGCTTCGCTCTTAGCCCCTCGTGCCGCTGCCGAACCGCTGATCATGTCGACTGAACGTTACAATGCCCGCACCGCCGAGCCGAAATGGCGCGCGACCTGGGACCAGAACAAGATCTTCGAGACGAAAAACACCGATCCGCGGCCGAAATATTACGTGCTCGAGATGTTTCCCTATCCATCGGGGCGCATCCATATGGGCCACGTGCGCAATTATACGATGGGCGACGTGGTGGCCCGCTACAAGCGCGCCAAGGGTTTCAACGTGCTGCATCCGATGGGCTGGGATGCGTTCGGCCTGCCGGCCGAGAACGCGGCCATGGCCTCGAAGGTCCATCCCAAGGAATGGACCTACAAGAACATCGAGACCATGAAGGCCCAGCTGAAGAATATGGGCCTGTCGCTGGACTGGTCGCGCGAGCTCGCGACCTGCGATCCGCTCTATTACGGCCATCAGCAGAAGCTTTTCACCGACTTCATGAAGGCAGGGCTCGTCGAGCGGCGCTCGGCGCGGGTCAACTGGGATCCGGTCGACCAGACCGTGCTTGCCAACGAGCAGGTCATCGACGGGCGCGGCTGGCGCTCGGGCGCGCCCGTGGAGCAGCGGGATCTCACCCAGTGGTTCTTCAAGATCACCGCCTACAATCAGGAACTCCTGGACGCGCTCGACACGCTCGATCGCTGGCCGGACAAGGTCCGGCTGATGCAGAAGAACTGGATCGGCCGCTCCGAAGGCCTGCTGGTGCGCTGGGCGCTGAAGGCCGGCACCACCCCGGCGGGAGAAACCGAGCTCGAAATCTATACGACCCGCCCGGACACGCTGTTCGGCGCGAGCTTCATGGCGATCGCCCCCGACCATCCCCTGGCGAAGTCGGCGGCTGCCGCCGATCCGAAGCTTGCCGCTTTCGCCGAGGAATGCCGTCGCATGGGCACCTCCGTGGCCACCCTCGAGACCGCCGAGAAGCTCGGCTATGACACCGGCATCAAGGCCCTGCATCCGCTGGATCCGAGCATCGAGATCCCGGTCTATGTCGCCAATTTCATCCTGATGGACTACGGCACGGGCGCCATTTTCGGCTGTCCGTCGGGCGACCAGCGCGACCTCGACTTTGCCCGCAAATACGGCCTGCCGGTGGTGACGGTCGTGCGTCCGGCCGATGCCGGCGATGATTTCGAGGTCGACGACACCTCCTTCGACGGCGAAGGCGTGATGATCAATTCGCGCTTTCTGAACGGGATGACCAGCACCGCTGCCTTCCAGGAGGTCGCCTCGCGTCTCGAAAACGCGACGCTGGGCAACCGCCCGGTCGCCGCACGCAAGGTGAATTTCCGCCTGCGCGACTGGCTGATCTCGCGCCAGCGCTACTGGGGCTGTCCCATCCCGGTGATCCATTGCGACGATTGCGGCGCCGTGCCGGTGCCGCATGCCGACCTGCCCGTGCGCCTGCCGGAGGACGCCGACTTCTCGAAGCCCGGCAACCCGCTCGACCGGCATCCGACCTGGAAACACGTCGCCTGCCCGCAATGCGCGAAACCGGCGCGGCGCGAGACCGATACCATGGACACTTTCGTCGACAGCTCCTGGTATTTCATCCGCTTCTCGGATCCCTGGCGCACCGACACGCCGACCGATCCCGACATCGTCAATGCCTGGCTGCCGGTGGATCAGTATATCGGCGGCATCGAGCATGCGATCCTGCACCTGCTCTACAGCCGCTTCTTCACGCGGGCGATGAAGCTGACCGGTCATTCCGGTTTCGAGGAACCGTTCCGCGGCCTGTTCACCCAGGGCATGGTGGTGCATGAGACCTATCGCGGCGCCGACGGCGCCTATGTGACGCCGGCCGAGGTGACCATTTCCGGCGAAGGCAGCGCCCGCCGCGCGGTGCTGACCGGTACCAGCCAGCCGGTCGAGATCGGTCCGATCGAGAAGATGTCGAAGTCGAAAAAGAATGTCGTCGACCCCGACGACATCATCGACACCTACGGCGCCGACACCGCCCGCTGGTTCATGCTCTCGGATTCGCCGCCCGAACGCGACGTGATCTGGACCGAGGCCGGCGTCGAGGGCGCCAGCCGTTTCGTCCAGCGCGTCTGGCGCTTGGTCAACGACATCGCCGCGAGGACCGCCGCCGATGCCAAGGCCGCAACTTTCGGCGAGGTTGCGGCGGGCATCCGCCGGGCCGCCCACACGGCTCTGGCAGCGGTCGAAACCGACATCGAACGCCTCGCCTTCAACCGCTGCGTCGCGCATATCTACACATTGGCCAATGCGCTGACGCGCGCGCTCGAAGCCGTCAAGGGCGACGAACAGCCCACGGCGGAGGTCGCGGCCGCGCTGCGCGAAGCCGCCCAAATCCTGGTTCAACTCGTCGCGCCGATGATGCCGCATCTGGCCGAGGAATGCTGGGCCGTCCTCGGCAGCGGCGGCCTGGTTGCCGAAAAAGCCTGGCCCGTCGTCGACCGGGCGATCCTCGTTCAGGACACCGTCACATTGCCGGTGCAGGTCAATGGCAAGAAGCGCGCGGACTTGACGATCGCGCGCGACGCGTCCCAGAAAGACATCGAAGCTGCCGTGCTTGGGCTGGACCAGGTGACCAAAGCCCTGGAGGGCCGCCCGGTGAAGAAGGTCATCGTCGTGCCGCAGAGGATCGTGAATGTCGTCGGCTAACCCTTCCCGGCGCGCAGCCCTTCGCGCCCTCGCCGTGACCGCCGGCGCCGGAGCGCTCGCGGGCTGCTTCACGCCGCTCTACGGCGATCCCAACGTGGTGCCGGGCGCCCATAACGCCCAGGCCCACCTGCGCGACCTCGAAATTCCCGAGATCGCCGGGCGCTCGGGCGTCATCCTGCGCAACGAGCTGATCTATCTGACGCAGGGCGGTGGCGGGCGGGCCCAGTCGCCGACCCACACATTGAGGGTTTCGCTCGGCGTCGACAGCGTGCCGCTCGTGCTGAACACCGCGGCCGGCCGGCCGTCGGCCCAGTCGGTGACGCTGATTGCCAACTATTCGATCACACCGGTGGGCAGCCAGCAGGTTCTGATGCGTGGCCAGGCCTTCGCCAGCGCGTCCTTCGACCGCACCGCGCAGCGGCTCGCCTCCGACCGCGCCATGATCGAGGCGCAGGAGCGGGCGGCCAAGTCGCTGGCACAGACGGTCGTCACCCAGGTTGCCGGCTGGTACGTCACGCGCCCGCGCTGACGATGTCGACGATACGGCGGCCTCGCCGCCGGTGCCGTCTGCAATGTGGGTTGAGCCGGTGACCGCACTCAAAGCAGGCGAAATCGATCGCTACCTGAAGAACCCGGACACCGGACGCACGATCGCGCTGGTCTACGGTCCGGATTCCGGCCTCGTCGCCGAGCGCGCGCGGACCTTGGCCAAGGCCGCCGTCGGCGATCTCGACGATCCTTTCGCCGTCGTTCGCCTCGATGGCGACGTGCTCGCCTCCGACCCGATCCGCCTTGCTGACGAAGCCAACACGGTCGGCCTGTTCGGCGGCAAGCGGCTGATCTGGGTCCGCGCCGGTGAAAGGCCAATCGCCGCAGCGGTCACGCCCATTCTCGCCAATCCCCCGACCGACGCCTTCGTGCTGATCGAGGCGGGGGACCTCAAGAAGAACGCGCCGCTCAGGGTTGAGGCCGAACGTTCGCCCAAGGCCGCGGTCATTCCCTGCTATTCCGACGGCGAGGCCGATCTGAAACGCCTTATCGCCGAAGAAACCGCCGCGGCCGGCCTGACCATGGAGCCGCCGGCCGTCGCCGCTCTCGTCGCCTTTCTCGGCGGCGATCGGGCTGCCTCACGCGCGGAGATCCGCAAGGTCTGCCTCTATGCTCACGGCCGGGGCAAGATCACGCTGGCCGATATCGAAGCGGTCGCCGGCGACAGCCTCGAGCTCGGCATCGACGAGATTGTCGATGCGGCCGCGGGCGGCGACGCCGCGAGGCTCGACCGGCTGCTGGTCAAGGCCTCGGCATCCGGCATTGCCGTGCCGCAGATCATGGTGGTGGTTGGCCGCCACCTCTCGGCGCTGCACAAGGCGCGCCTCGCGATCGAGCGCGGCGCGACCATCAGCGCCGCCACGGATCGGTTCGAGCCGCCGGTCTTTTTTCGCCGCCGGCCGACGGTGGAGCGTCAGCTCGGTCTCTGGAACGCCGCGCGCCTCGAACGCATGATGGCGCGCGTTGCCGAAGCGACCTTCGAGACGCGCATCAAGGCCAGCCTCGCCGAAGCCATCGTCAGCCGGACGCTGATGGCAATCGCCATGACCGCCCGCGCCGGTCGCGGCTGATACCCCATGCCACGGCTTCTTGCCGGGCTGGACCGGCAAGGACCGTCAGCGCTGCAGGCGCCGGCAGATTTCGTCCAGCTGCTCCAGCGATTTGTAGCGGATCTTCAATTCGCCGCCTGAACCGCGGTGATCCACCGTCACGGTCATGCCGAGCGCGTCGGTCAGCGCCTTTTCCAGCGCCTTCGTATCGGTATCCTTCTCGACCCGCTCGCGCTGGCGCGGCGGCCGGCCGGACCGCTGTTCGGCCTGTTCCTGTGCCAGCGCTTCAACCTGCCGGACATTCAGGCCGCGCTCGATGATGTCGGCCGCCACGCGCTCCGGATCGTCATGAGCGAGCAGCGCGCGGGCATGACCGGCGGTCAGCTGGCCATCCCGGAGGTAGGACTGAACCCGGTCGGACAGTTTCAGAAGACGCAGCGTATTGGCGACGTGGCTGCGACTCTTGCCGATCACCTTGGCCATGTCGGCCTGGCTGTAGCCGAACTGCTCGATCAGCTCGTTATAGCCCATGGCCTCTTCCAGCGGATTGAGATCCGCCCGCTGGACATTCTCGATGATGGCGAGTTCCAGCGCTTCCCGGTCGCCGACCTCGACCAGGTGGATCGGCACCTCGTGCAGGCCGGCCTGCTGGGCAGCCCGCCAGCGGCGTTCGCCGGCGACGATCTCATAGGCATCGACCGCCCCGGCCACCGTGCGCACGACGATCGGCTGGATGATGCCGCGCTCGCGGATGGAATCGGCAAGCTCCTGCAGGTCCTCGTCCTTGAACACCCGGCGCGGATTGCGCGGATTGGCGCGGACGAATTCGATCGGCACGCGGCGCGTGGCGCGAACCCGGTCGATCGCGGCGGTTTCCTCGCCGACATCGCCGATCAGGGCGGCCAGGCCCCGGCCGAGACGCGATCTTACCGCCTCTTCCGCCATGGTTCACTCTCCTTCAACTCCGCTTCCGAACGAAGCGCCACGCCATTGGTTCGATGCGAGATCCGGCCGATCGCAATCAGGCCGCGCGCAGATGTTTTTCGCGCTGGATGATTTCCGAGGCGAGCCGGAGATAGGCCTGGCTGCCGACACATTTGAGATCGTAGAGCAGCACCGGCTTGCCGTAGCTCGGCGCCTCCGAAACCCGGACATTGCGCGGGATGATGGTCTGGTAGACCTTGTCTCCCATGAACTGGCGGACATCGTCGACGACCTGCGTCGACAGGTTGTTGCGCGCATCATACATGGTCAGGACGATGCCGTGGATGGTCAGGCCCGGATTGAAGGTCGCCTTGACCTGCTCGACCGTCTTGATCAGCTGCGACAGCCCTTCGAGCGCGAAGAACTCGCACTGCAGCGGCACCAGGATGGCATTGGCTGCAGCCATCGCGTTGATGGTGAGCAGGTTGAGCGAGGGCGGGCAGTCGATCAGGACATAGGAATAGCCGTCCGCAAGACTCTGGATCGCCTGCCTCAGCCGGTAGGCCCTGTCCTTCTGGGTCGAAATCTCGAGTTCGACCCCCGACAGGTCCATGGTCGAAGGCGCGATCGACAGCCGCGGCACGGAGGTGTCCTGCACCACTTCGGCAAGGCTGAGGTCGCCGACCAGCACATGGTAGGTCGAGCGATGGCGCGCGCGCCGGTCGATGCCGAGGCCGGTCGAGGCGTTGCCCTGGGGATCGAGATCGATGATCAGCACCCGCTCGCCGATGGCGGCGAGCGCCGTGCCCAGATTGATGGCGGTGGTCGTCTTGCCGACACCGCCCTTCTGGTTGGCGAGCGCCAGCACCCGAGGGCCGACCGGCGGAAGAGACGAGGAGAGCGTCGTCATGACGAACCGTCCGACGTTGAAAGGGTTCATGATGGGACTGGAGCCGCGCCGCGGAGCGTGACGATACGCGCCTGGGGATCCGTTGCGCTGGGCGTCAATACGGTGTCGAGTGTCCAATATTTAGCGGCTTCCGTCAATTCTCGCCCCACATCTTGTCCCTTGGGGAAGAGTCCGACTGCTCCACTTTTCAACAGATCCTGGCTCATCCGGACGAGATCGACGAGCGGGGCGAGCGCCCGGGCGCTGACAACGTCGACCGGTCCGCGCCAGCGCCCGACGACATCTTCGATTCGCGCGGCATGGACCGTCACGGGCACGCCCATGACACGGGCCGCCTCGCGCAGGAAAGCGGCCTTGCCCTGCTTGCTCTCGACACAATGGACCTGCGCACCCGGTCGCTCGGCCAGAACAGCGGCGACGATGAGCCCGGGAAGACCGCCCCCCGAGCCGAGATCGACCCAGATCTTCGCCTCGGGCACGAGGGTCACGAGCTGGAGGCAATCGGCGATGTGGCGGGTCCAGACCGATGCGAGGGTCGCGGGCGCCACCAGGTTCTTCGACGGATTCCAGCGCCTGAGCAGGCCGACATAGGTCACCAGCCGATCGCGCGTTTCACGTGAAACGACGACGCCGGCGAGAGCTGCCGCGGCTTCGGCCGCGCTCTCGTCTTCCCTATTGGGCACCGCTCGACCTCATGCCGCATCGAGGGCGCGGGCGCGGCGCGCCCACACCGCTATCAGTGTCAGTGCCGCCGGCGTCATGCCATCCATGCGCCCCGCCTGGCCGAGGGTGCGCGGCCGCACGCGCCTGAGCTTGGCCTTGATCTCGTTCGAAAGGCCGGGAATGGCGTCGACGTCCCAATCCTGCGGCAGAGCCACGTCTTCGTCGCGCCGATAGGCCTCCGCCTCGACCGCCTGCCGACCGAGATAGACGGCATAACGCGCGTCGGTTTCCACCTGCTCGGCCAGGCGCCGGTCGGCGGCGCCAAGCTCGGGCCAGACCCGCGCAAGATCCGCCCAGCCGATATCGGGACGAGACAGGAGATCGAAGCCCGACCGGCGAATGCCATCCCGGTTGAGCGCAATGCCGCACTTGGCCGCCTGGTTGGGCGTCAGGCTCAGTGCTTCGACCTGCGCACGCAGCGCCTGCAGGGCCTGAATCTTGGACCGGAACCGAATCGACCGCTCCGGCCCGACGCAACCTATCGCGATCCCACGCCCGGTCAGGCGCTGGTCGGCATTGTCGGCCCTCAGCGTCAGGCGATACTCCGCCCGCGAGGTGAACATGCGATAAGGTTCGCTCACGCCCCGCGTTGTCAGATCGTCGATCATCACGCCGAGATAGGATTCCTCGCGACCGAAGATCTCCCCCTCACCACCGCCTGCGCGGCGCGCGGCATTGATGCCGGCCACGAGGCCCTGCCCGGCCGCCTCCTCGTAACCGGTCGTGCCATTGATCTGGCCGGCCAGGAACAGGCCGCGCACGCGCCGGGTCTCAAGTGTCGCCTCGAGCTCGCGCGGGTCGACATGGTCATATTCGATGGCATAGCCGAAGCGCTTGATCCTGACCGCCGCGAGACCCGGAAGCGTCCGCAGGAACGCCTCCTGCACCTCCTCCGGCAGCGACGTCGACAGCCCGTTCGGATAGACGGTCGGGTCCTCCAGGCCTTCCGGCTCCAGAAAGATCTGGTGCCCGTCACGGTCGCCGAAGCGCACCACCTTGTCTTCGATCGACGGACAATAGCGCGGTCCGACGCCCTCGATCCGGCCGGCATACATGGCCGACCGGCCGAGATTGTCGCGGATGATACGGTGGGTTTCGAGCGTCGTCCGGGTAATGCCGCAGGCGATTTGCGGATTGACGATGCGCTCGGTCAGGCTCGAAAACGGTTCCGGATCCGAATCGGCTTCCTGCCGCTCCAGGCTCTGCCAGTCGATCGTCGTTCCGTCCAGGCGCGCTGGCGTACCCGTCTTCAGGCGGCCCAGCACGAAGCCATGCGCCATCAGGCTCGCGGCTAGGCCAAGACTGGGCGCCTCGTCGGCACGTCCGGCCGGGATCTGCCGCTCGCCAATATGGATCATGCCGCGCAGAAAGGTGCCCGTCGTGATGACCAGAGCGCCGCAGGTGAGGCGCAAGCCATCGGCCAATTGCAGCCCCGTCACCCGCCCCTGTTCGATATCGATGGCCGTCGCCTCGGCCTCGACGACGCTGAGACCGGCCTGGCCGCGGATGGCGGCCTGCATGGCGGCCGCATAGAGCCTGCGATCGGCCTGCGTCCTCGGGCCGCGGACCGCCGGGCCCTTACGCCGGTTGAGCAGCCTGAACTGAATGCCGCCGGCATCGGCCACACGGCCCATCAGGCCATCCAGCGCATCGACCTCGCGGACCAGGTGACCCTTGCCCAGTCCACCGATCGCCGGATTGCAGGACATGGCTCCGACGGTATCGAAACGGTGGGTGACGAGAGCCGTCCGCGCGCCCATACGCGCGGCGGCAGCGGCCGCCTCGCAGCCAGCGTGGCCGCCGCCGATCACCACGACATCGAAGTTCGTATGCGAATCCATCGTTCCGAAGCTCACCTGCCAGCGAGCTTTCCTAGCGCCCGCCCCTCGTCAGGTCAAAAGGCAATTGCGGGCGGCCCGGAGCCGAATTCGCCCGCACCACTTGAGACCCGCAGCCTTCGAGCGCGGTCCCCAGAAGCGACAATCGGCCATTGGCGCAGCCTAAGCATTCCGGATGCGAGATGATGCGTCTGTTTCACGTGAAACAGGTGCGAGTCAATTCATTTACCGATACAGAAAGACGAGAAGACCACATCGAGGACGGCCTCGACATCGACCCGCCCCGTCGCCCGCCCAAGGGCATTCAAGCCCGTCCGAAGATCTTCCGCCACCAGCTCGGCAGCGGCCGACCAGTCGTCGATGGCGAGACTTTCGGCCAGCGCTTCGTGCAATGTCTGAAACACTTGCCGATGCCTTTCTCGTACGAGAACAGCAGGCTCGCCGGCGAGAAGATCACGCCCGAAGGCGCTCAGATCGGCCAGAAGTTCACGGATACCGACGCCCTGAACGGCCGAAATGTGATGGCGGTAGAACGGATCGTGCGGCATGTCGGAGCCGAATCGATCGATCTGGCTCCGGACGTGCCAGATCTTGACCTGCTGGCCGAGATCCCAATCCGGATCCATCGCCTCCGACGGGTCGGCCGTTTGCAGGAAGAGCACGAGATCGGACTCCCGCATGCGCGAATGGGCGCGTCTCACGCCCTCCGCTTCAATCGGATCGATACCCTCGCGCAGGCCGGCGGTATCGGTCAGGATGAAGGCCATGCCGTCGAGATCGAGATGCACCTCCAGGGTATCGCGCGTCGTACCGGCAATGGGGGAAACGATGGCAACATCCCTGCCCGCCAACGTGTTGAGCAGGGTCGACTTGCCGGCATTCGGCGGGCCCGCAATGGCGACATGCAGGCCATCCCTGACACGCTCGCCGCGGTGACTGTCGGCCAGGAGCGTCAGGACCTCACCGTCGAGCTTTTCGATGATGCTGCGCGCCTCCGACAAAGCGCTCGCGCCGACATCGTCCTCGTCGGGAAAGTCGATCGTGGCTTCGACGAGGGCCAGGGCGTGGATCATGGTTGCCCGCAACCGCTCGGCCGTCTGGCCAAGCCTGCTGGCATATTGCGCATAGGCCTGCCGACGCTGCCCTTCCGTTTCCGCGCCGATGAGGTCGGCGAGACCTTCGACGGCCGCAAGATCCATCTTGCCGTTCTCGAAGGCCCGGCGCGTAAATTCACCCGGCTCCGCGACGCGGAGGCCGGGAACCGCCAGGACGGTGCGCAGGACGGCGGTCGTCACCGCCCGCCCGCCATGGACATGGAGCTCGGCGACATCCTCGCCGGTAAAACTTCCGGGGGCGGGAAACCAAAGGATCAGGGCCGAATCGATCGGCTCACCATCAGGCTGCCGAAGCACTGCGTTGGTCGCGAAGCGGGGCCGCGGCCGCTTGCCGGCAAGCCGCTCCAGAACCGGGCCGGCGGCAGGGCCGGATATCCTGATGATCGCGACCCCCGCCATGCCGGGGGCCGTCGACAAGGCCGCTATTGTCGTCACGAGGCCGCACTCCGGGATCCGGATTAACCCCGCCGCGCCAGGTGCGGCGCGGGTCGTTCCGTGTGCGAATCGGTGGTCGCAATGACCGTGAACGACTCGCGTGGGTTGTTCCGTACGCGAATCGGTCTGGCCTCAGGTGTTCATCGAGTCGAAGAAGTCGCCATTGGTCTTGGTCTGGCGCAGCTTGTCGAGCAGGAACTCGATAGCGTCGACCGTACCCATTGGATTGAGGATGCGGCGCAGGACGTACATCTTCTTGAGCACGTCGGGCGCGACCAGCAGCTCTTCCTTGCGGGTGCCGGAACGGGTGATGTCGATCGCCGGGAAGGTGCGCTTGTCCGAAACCTTGCGGTCGAGGATGATTTCGGAATTGCCGGTGCCCTTGAACTCTTCGAAGATCACCTCGTCCATGCGGCTGCCGGTCTCGATCAGCGCGGTGGCGATGATGGTCAGCGAGCCGCCCTCCTCGATATTGCGGGCGGCGCCGAAGAAGCGCTTCGGCCGCTGCAGGGCATTGGCATCGACACCACCGGTCAGCACCTTGCCCGAGGACGGGACGACCGTATTGTAGGCGCGGCCGAGGCGGGTGATCGAATCGAGCAGGATGACCACGTCGCGGCCATGCTCGACCAGGCGCTTCGCCTTTTCGATGACCATTTCAGCGACCTGCACGTGACGGGTGGCCGGCTCGTCGAAGGTCGACGAGATGACCTCGCCATTGACCGAGCGCTGCATGTCCGTGACCTCTTCCGGACGTTCGTCGATCAGCAGCACGATCAGGTAACATTCGGGGTGGTTGCGGGTGATCGACTGCGCGATGTTCTGCAGCAGCACGGTCTTGCCCGTCCGCGGCGGTGCGACGATGAGGGCGCGCTGGCCCTTGCCGATCGGCACCACGACGTCCATGACCCGCGCCGAGAAGTCCTTTTTCGGCAGGTCTTCGTTTTCGAGCTTGATCCGCTGGTTCGGATAGAGCGGCGTCAGATTGTCGAAATTGACCTTGTGACGCGCCTTCTCCGGCTCTTCGAAATTGATCAGGTTGACCTTGAGCAGGGCGAAATAGCGCTCGCCTTCCTTGGGCGAGCGGATCTGTCCCTCGACGGTGTCGCCGGTGCGCAGGCCGAAGCGGCGGATCTGCGAGGGCGATACATAGATATCGTCAGGCCCGGCGAGATAGTTGGCGTCGGGCGAGCGCAGGAAGCCGAAGCCGTCCTGCAGCACCTCGACGACGCCCTCCCCGATGATCTCGATCTCCTGGGCCGCGAGCTGCTTGAGGCAAGCGAACATCAGCTCCTGCTTGCGCAGGGTGGACGCGTTTTCGACCTGCAGCTCTTCGGCAAAGGCGAGGAGTTCGGTAGGCGATTTGGATTTGATGTCTTGAAGTTTGATTTGCTGCATCGGAACCGCAATAGGGTGTGGGCCGGCCGATGGCGCGGGACGGGCTGAACCGAAACCGCACCGGAACTGGAAGGGAATGAAGGTCGCAGATCGCGAGGGAATGCGGGGCCGGGGAGGCCTCTATCCGGATCGATTGAGCGGCACTCTGGTGCTGCTTCACACGACCCTGTCTGCGTTGGGGAGGCGCATTTGCAATAAGCGCTGCGCCGGCCAATTGCAAGCCCTGCTCATGCGCCCCGCCCGCGGCCGCTGATGTTCAGCCCGCCGCTCAGAACGGCTTGACGATCACCAGAATCACCACGAGCACCATGATCAGCGTCGGCACCTCGTTCATGAGGCGCCAGTGCCTGGCGCTACGCGTGTTGCGATCGGCCGCAAAGGCCCTGACGGCACCGGTGAAATAACCGTGCACGCCCGAGAGGATGACGACGAGCCCGAGCTTGGCATGCAGCCAGCCGCCATGAAATCGGAAGGCGGTCCAGGCGAGCCAGAGACCGAGAACCCAGGTCATGATCATGGCCGGGTTGATGATGAACTCGAGCAGCCGGGCCTCCATGAGCTTGAAGGTCTCGGAGGCTTCCGAGCCCGGCGCGACGCCCGCGTGATAGACGAAGAGCCGCGGCAGATAGAGCATGCCGGCCATCCACGAGATGACCGCGATCACGTGCAGGGCCTTGATCCAGAGCAGCCCGCTGACCGGCGCGAAGAGAATGAGGCCGCCGGCGAGAAGCCCGGTCACGACGAGTGCAGTGACCGCTCGCCTGGCACGGGCCGCACCGCTCATGTCAGGACCTGCCATTACGACCTCCAGGCCCGCACGCGCGCCAGCATCTGCTCGACATGCGCGACCGGCGTCGGCGGCAGGATGCCGTGGCCGAGATTGAAGATATGGCGACCGGCGGCGTAGTTCGCCAGGGCTTCGTCCACCGCCCGGTCCAGCGCGGCACCGCCGGCCAGCAGCGCGAGCGGATCGATATTGCCCTGGACCGCCACTTTCGGCTGGATTTCGCGTCGGACGAAATCGGCATCGGCCGTCCAGTCGAGCCCGACGGCATCGGCGCCGGTGCCAGCGACGATCCGGCCGAGCCGATAGCCGGCGCCTTTCGGAAAAGCGATCACGGGCACATCCGGAGCCGCGGCCTTCACGCCGGCAATGATGCGGGCGACGGGTTCGACCGCCCAGCGTTCGAATTCGGCCGCCGGCAGGATGCCAGCCCAGGTATCGAAGATCTGCACCGCATCGGCTCCGGCCCGGATCTGGCCGAGGAGATAGTCGATCGAAGCCCGGACGATCTGATCGATCAGCACCGCGAAGCCGTCCGGATCGCGATAGGCGAAGAGCCTGGCGGCCGCCTGATCGTCGCCGCCCCGGCCGGCCACCATATAGGTCGCAACGGTCCAGGGAGCTCCGCAGAAGCCGAGCAGCGTCACGTCGGGTGCGAGCATGGCGCGGACCTTGCGCACGGTCTCGTAGACCGGCCCGACAATGGCTGGATCAGGCCTTGCCGAAAGCCTGGCGAAGCCGGATCGGTCGGCGATCGGGTCGAGCCTTGGACCCTCCCCCGCCTCGAAAGCGACCTGCTGGCCAAGCGCATGGGGCACGACCAGAATGTCGGAGAACAGAATGGCTGCATCGAAACCGAAGCGCCTGATCGGCTGCATGGTGACCTCGGCCGCCTTGTCCGGGTCGAAGCAGAGGTTGAGAAAGGAACCTGCCTCCGCGCGGACGGCACGGTATTCGGCAAGGTAGCGGCCGGCCTGGCGCATCATCCAGACGGGTGGGCTTGCGGCTCGCTCGCCCTTGAGGACGGAGAGGAGAGGCTTTGTCACCAGGCTGCCTGCCTTCCTTTTCTCCCTTCAAGAGAGTCTTAAAGAGAGTCTTTTGAGATTCTTTGAGCCTGGATTAGGCGAAGCCAATTTCCTCCACAAGCTGTCCACCGGCTGTTCGGGCATGGCCGTTTTGTCCCACCCTGTGCGCCGGCGCGCTGGCGCCCGCACTAAGTAGCTGGAGTCGCCTTGCTTTTGTCCGGCGCGCGACGGGCCCTGGCAAGCTGCCGTCGGGCCATCCCGGACCGCTCCGGAATCGTTGTCCCGTTCGGCGGGGCTGGGGACAGCGCCGGGATGTTTCACATGAAAAGCCTTGCCGTCCTCCGCCTGGCATGGCCTTGTCGGCATTCATCCACAGGCCCATGCAATGCCGGTCCCCCGGTCGAGGTCGATGCCACACCGTCACGAAAGTTATTTCCACCTGCACCTGGTGTCCGACGCGACCGGCGAGACGCTGATGACCGTCGGCCGTGCGGCCGCCGTGCAATATGCGACCGTTTCCGCGATCGAGCATGTCTATCCGCTGGTCCGTTCGCAAAAGCAGCTCGACCGGGTGATTTCGGAGATCGAGAACAATCCCGGCATCGTGCTCTACACGCTCGTCGATCCCGAGCTTTCCGAGCGGCTCGAGACGAAGTGCCGCGAATTCGGCTGTCCGTCGATGTCCGTGCTCGCCCCGGTCCTGGCGATGTTCCAGAACTATCTCGGGGCCGCATCGACGCCGCGGGTCGGCGCACAGCACATGCTGAACGCGGAATATTTCCAGCGTATCGACGCCCTGAACTACACGATGATGCATGATGACGGCCAGTTGCCCGAAAACTGGGAAGAAGCCGATGTCCTGCTCGTCGGCGTCTCCCGGACCTCGAAGACGCCAACCTCCATCTACCTCGCCAATCGCGGCATCAAGACCGCCAATATCCCGATGGTGCCGGGCATCGCCCTGCCGCCGCAAATCGAATCGCTGAAGAAGCCGCTGGTGGTCGGGCTGTTCGCAAGCCCGGAGCGGATCGTGCAGATCCGCGAGAACCGCATCCTTAGCCTCAACGCCACGCAGGACAAGTCGAGCTATGTCGACCGCACCGCCGTGACCGAGGAGGTCGCGCAATCGCGCCGGCTGTTCACCAACAAGAACTGGCCGATGATCGACGTCACCCGCCGCTCGATCGAGGAAACGGCCGCAGCGATCATCACCTATCTGAAGGACCACCGGCGCAGCCTGGCCGACCAGGGTCATTTCTGACCATGCTGATCCTGGCCTCGAAATCGCCGGCTCGCGCCGCCATGCTGGCTGCGGCCGGCGTGGCAGTGGAGCTCGTTCCCGCCGATATCGACGAGCGCGCCCTCGATGCCGGCTGGACCGCCGCCGGGCACGGGCCGGCCGAGATCGCGCGGCGGCTTGCGGAGGCGAAGGCGGTGGCGGTCAGCCGGATGCGGCCGGGAGCGGTCGTCATCGGCGCCGATCAGACCCTGGCGCTCGGACCGGAGCGTTTCTCCAAGCCGCATGACCTTGCCGAGGCGCGCCGGCACCTGCTGTCGTTTCGCGGCCGAATCCACCATCTTCATTCGGCCGTGGTGCTCGCGCGCGACGGCGCTCCGACCTTTGCCCATGTCGCGAGTGCCGCCATGCATATGAGGACCTTCTCGGATCGCTATCTCGACAGCTATCTCGCCGTCATGGGCGACCAGACGTTGGCGAGCGTCGGGTGCTATCAGCTCGAGGGGCCGGGCATTCAGCTGTTCGACCGCATCGACGGCGACTATTTCACCATTCTCGGCATGCCGCTGCTTCCCCTGCTTGCGGCGCTGAGACAACAGGGTCTTCTTCTCACATGAAACGCGCCTGCATCGTCGGTTGGCCCGTCAAGCACAGTCGGTCGCCGATGATCCATCGCTATTGGCTTCGGCGGCTCGGCCTTGCCGGCGATTATGTTCAGGAAGGTGTGCCGCCGGAAGACTTCGCGCGGTTCCTGAAGAGCCTCGGGGATCGTGGTTATGTCGGGTGCAACGTCACCCTCCCGCACAAGGAAGCCGCCTTTGCGCTGCTCGACGAGGTCGATCCGGCCGCGGCCGCGCTCGGCGCGGCCAATACGATTTGGCTCGACGACGGTAGGCTGTGCGGCAGCAACAGCGACGTCATGGGCTTTCTGGCAAGTCTCGACGCGGACGTGCCGGGCTGGGCGGAGGAAGCAGGGCATGCCCTGGTGCTCGGTGCCGGCGGAGCCGCCCGCGGCATCGTTCACGGGCTTATCTCGCGCGGGGTCGCGAAAATTACGGTGGCGAATCGGTCGACCGAGCGCGCCGAGGCGATCGCGGCGGAGTTCGGCCCGCGCGTCGCGGCAGCGGCCCTGACGTCTGCGCCGAGCCTGTTGCCCGGCATCGACCTCCTGATCAATACGACGGCCCTCGGCATGGCGGGCCAGCCGCCGCTCGATCTCGCCCTGGATGGTCTGAAGACGAGCGCGATCGTCGCCGATATCGTTTATGTTCCCCTGGAGACACCGCTGATCGCGGTCGCCCGGGCGCGGGGGCATCGCGTCGTCGGGGGGCTCGGCATGCTGCTCTACCAAGCCATTCCAGGCTTTTCGAAATGGTTCGGCACGACACCGGTGGTCACGCCGGAGCTCTACGAGCTTGTTGCGGCCGACGTCAGGGGATCATGACATGCTTGTGCTCGGACTGACGGGCTCGATCGGCATGGGCAAATCGACCACCTCGCAGTTCTTTCGCGAGGCCGGGGTTCCCGTGCACGATGCCGATGCGGTGGTACACAGGCTCTATTCCGGGGCTGCAGCGCCCCTGATCGAAGCCGCCTTTCCGGGGGTGACGACGGCCGGCACGGTCGACCGGACCAGGCTCGGCGCGGCGGTGCTCGGCAAGCCGGAGGCGCTGAAGAAGCTCGAAGGCATCGTTCATCCGCTCGTCCAGGCCGAAAAGACGGATTTCCTGGCACGTTGCCGCGCGGCGGGCCACCAGCTCGCCGTGCTCGACATTCCGCTGCTCTTCGAGACTGGCGGCGAGGCCGCCGTCGACGCCGTCGTGGTCGTGTCGGCCCCGGCGGATGTGCAGCGCGCGCGTGTGCTGGCCCGCCCGGGCATGACCGCCGAAAAGCTCGATGCCATCCTGGCGCGACAGATGCCCGATTCGGACAAGCGCCGGCGCGCCCATGTGGTGATCGACACCAGCCACAGCTTCGAGGCCGCGCGCCGCCAGGTCCAGTCGATCGTTCGGGCTTTTGCCGGCAGCCGCGGGAGCCATTGATGCGCGAAATCATCCTGGATACGGAAACCACTGGCCTCGACCCGCTGCGCGGCGACCGCCTGGTCGAGATCGGCGGGGTCGAGCTCGTCAATCAGTTTCCGACCGGCCGGACCTTCCATGTCTACATCAACCCGGAACGGGACATGCCCGAGGAGGCTTTCCGCGTTCACGGCCTGTCGGCCGAGTTCCTGAGCGACAAGCCGGTCTTCGCCGCTGTCGTCGACGATTTCGTCACCTTTGCCGAAGGCGCCAAGCTCGTCATCCACAATGCCGCGTTCGACATGGGCTTCATCAATGCCGAGCTGAAGCGGGCCGGGCGCGAGCCGATCAACATGGACCGGGTGGTCGACACGCTGACCATGGCCCGGCGGCGCTTCCCGGGCGGCTCGAACAGTCTCGATGCCCTGTGCGGCCGTTTCGGCATCGACAATTCGAAGCGTACGAAGCACGGCGCTCTGCTCGACGCCGAGCTTCTTGCGGAGGTCTATATCGAGCTCATCGGCGGCCGGCAGACCTCGCTGGTTCTCGCCGATTCGCGGCCGCGCACGATCCGGACGACGGTGGTTGCGGCTGCGATCGGCCGCCGCGAAAGGCCGCTTCAGCCCCGCCTGACGCCGGAAGCGATGGCGCTGCACATGAAGTTTGTTGCCGAAATGGGCGAAAAGGCCATTTGGTACGACACATTGCCGAAACCGGAAGCGGATTGAACGAGCGCGGGGAGCGCTTCTTGACCCTCCGCGCTCATCCCGATACGAATGACCAAATCATGACAGGGTCCGCGACGGACCCTTTTTTGTCGGACCTTTCAATGGTCGATCGCACGCCTACGGGC
This sequence comes from Phreatobacter sp. AB_2022a, assembly GCF_026847585.1. Taxonomy (NCBI): domain Bacteria; kingdom Pseudomonadati; phylum Pseudomonadota; class Alphaproteobacteria; order Hyphomicrobiales; family Phreatobacteraceae; genus Phreatobacter; species Phreatobacter sp. AB_2022a. The sequence continues at coordinate 58,189 of NZ_JAPSET010000023.1, read as the reverse complement.
CGGGCTCTGGTGCGCAAAAGCGCCGAGCAGCGGCACGATGACGAAGCCCGATTTCTCCGCAACTGGCTGAAAAACCCGCTCCGAATGGGCGCGGTGACGCCGTCCGGTCCCGTTCTGGCCCGCCGCATGGCCGGTTATGTCGATCCGGCGGGCGCCGGTCCGGTGATCGAGCTTGGCCCCGGGACGGGACCCGTCACGGCGGCTCTGGTCGAGCGCGGCGTCGACCCTGCCCGGCTCGTCCTCGTCGAATATTCCGCCGAATTCTGCCGGCTGCTGCGCGAACGCTTCCCCAAGGCGACCGTGGTGCATGGCGATGCCTATACGCTCGGCCGGACCCTCGCCGGCAAGCTCAGCGCGCCCGCCGATGCCGTGGTCTCGGGCCTGCCGCTGGTGACGCGGCCGGAGCCGGTGCGTATCAAGCTGCTGCACGAAGCCTTCGGGTTGATGAAGCCCGGCGCGCCTTTCATCCAGTTCACCTATGCGGTGGTCTCGCCGGTGCCGCTCAAGGGTGCCGATTTCGCCGCCGAACCGTCCGACCGGGTCTGGCGCAACATCCCGCCGGCGCGCGTCTGGGTCTATCGTCGCGGCTCGTGATGGGTGAATGATTCACGTGAAACATGTGCCAGGCCGGGCCTTCGCGCGCGGCCGGCGCATCAGTCCGGCAGGCAATGCGCCTGGCGGAAGGTGTAGATCCGCTCGTCGCCGAGCATGAAGGCCGAAAAGCCGCGGGGAAACAGGGCTTCGATGGCGCCGTCGCGGACATTGAGACCACCGGCATAGGCTCCGAAAGCCGGCATGACCAGCCGGTCGCCGTCGCTGGCATAGGCCCGCCGGCGAATGCCGCGGCCACGGCCGCGCACCTTGGCGCAAGGGTGATAATGCCCGGCAATCTCGCCGGGCGATGACCCCCTGCCCGGCTCGTGCACGAAAACGAGGCCCCTCTCCGCAAGACGCGCCATGTGATCGCCCGGCAATACGCCGCTCAGCGCCCCGTCATGATTGCCTTCGATCCAGACCCAGGTCAGGCCTGCCTGCAGCCGGGTCAGGGTCGACCGGTCGCTGTCGGCGATCCGGCCGAGCGCTCCGCCATCATGGAAGCTGTCGCCGAGCGCGATCACCCGGCGTGGTCGATAACGCCGCAGCGCGGTGTCGAGCATGGCAAAGGTCGCGGCCGTGTCGTAGGGCGGCAGCAGAATGCCGCGGGCGGCAAAGCTCGATCCCTTTTCGAGGTGCAGGTCGGAGACGATCAAGGTTTGCGCCGCGTCCCACCAGAGCGCGCCGGAGCAATCGGCGAGAAACGCCTCGCCGGCGACCTGGATGACGGTCTCCGGGACGGCACGCAAGGCGGCAATGGTCATGTCATGGCTCCAATGCCGGCCTCGGCCAGAAGATCCGCCTCCGCCTCGGCCAGGATTGCGTCGCCCGCCTCGCCATAGATCGGCTCGCGTCCGATCTCCAGCATGACCGGCACGGCGAGCGGCGAGATCCGGTCGAGCCGCTTGTGCACGATTCGCCCCTTGATGCGCGAGAGCATCTGGCCGAGCCGGGCAATGTCGAGCAGTCCGGTCGCCGCGTCGGCGCGCGCGGCGCGCAGGAGAATATGGCCGGGCTCGTGCCGGCGCAGCACGTCGTAGACCAGGTCGGTCGACAGGGTGACCTGCCGGCCGGTCTTTTCCTTGCCCGGGTGGCGCCGCTCGATCAGGCCGGAAATGATCGCGCAGGTGCGGAACATGCGCTTCATCAGCTGGCTCTCGGCGAGCCAGGCTTCGAGATCGTCGCCCAGCATGTCCTCGTCGAACAGGGCGGCCATGGACAGGCGGCGCTGCGACAGCGCGGAACCGACATCCGCGAGGCTCCAGACCGACAGGGAATAGTCGGTGGCGACGAAGCCCATGGGCTTCATGCCGGCCCGTTCGAGCCGGCGTGTCAACAGCATGCCCAGGGTCTGATGAGCGAGGCGTCCTTCGAACGGATAGACGACCAGGTAGTGTTTGTCGGCGCGCGGAAAGGTCTCGACCAGCAACTGGTCGCGGGCCGGAATGACCGAAACGAGGCGCTGCAGCTCCAGCCAGTCGGCGACCGGACGCGGCAGGTCGCGCCAGGACGCGCGGTCGGCGAGCATGCGGCGGACGCCGTCGGCGAGGAAGGTGGAGAGCGGAAATTTGCCGCCGGCATAAGCGGGGACGCGGGGCTCCCTGGCGGCCGAACGGGACGCATAGACTTCGTCCTCGACCAGGGCCTCGTATTGCAGGACCTCGCCGGCGAACAGGAAGGTGTCGCCGGGAACGAGGCCCTCGATGAAATATTCCTCGATTTCGCCGAGCACCCGGCCGCCACGGGCGATCGGACCGACATAGCCGTGCTTGGGCTGACGGGCGGCGCGCATGAGGCGCACCTTCAGCATGGCGGATTCGACGATCGTGCCGACATTCATCCGGTACTGGGCGGCGACCTTGGGATGGGCCACGTACCAGAGGCCGTTCTTGGCGCGCCGGATCTTGGCGAAGCGCTCGTAGTTCTTCAGCGCGTAGCCGCCGGTCGCGACGAAAGCGAGCGCATCGTCGAAATCGGCACGGGAGAGGCCGGCATAGGGCGCGGCCGCGCATATTTCCTCATAGAGCGCGGTCGCGTCGAACGGTCCCGCGCAGGCCATGCCGAGAATATGCTGGGCCAGCACGTCGAAGGCGCCGATGCGCAGCGCCGGCGTATCCTGGACGCCGTCGCGCACGGCCTCGAGCGCCGCTCGACATTCAAGCACTTCGAAGCGGTTGGCCGGCACCAGAACGGCCTTGGAGGCTTCGTCCAGCCGATGGTTGGCGCGTCCGATCCGCTGCATGAGCCGGCTCGCGCCCTTGGGCGCGCCGACATTCAGAACGAGATCGACATCGCCCCAGTCGACGCCGAGATCGAGCGAGGACGTGCAGACGATGGCCTTCAGGCGGCCGGCCGCCATGGCATCCTCGACCCGGCGGCGCTGGGCGACGTCGAGCGAGCCGTGATGCAGGGCGATGGCAAGTCCGTCGTCGTTGATGCGCCAGAGCGACTGGAACAGCAGCTCGGCCTGGGAACGGGTATTGACGAAAACGAGCGTCGTGCGATGGGCGCGGATCGCCTCGTAGATCTCGTCGAGCGCATGGCGTGCCGAATGGCCGGACCAGGGCAGGCGTGCACGCGTGTCCAGCATGGAAACCTCGGCCCGCGCGCCGCCCTCGGCGACGACGATGGCGGCCGGCGGCCGGTCCTGCTGCTGCGGCGTGAGGAAGCGTGCGAGGTCGACCGGATCGGCGACGGTGGCGGACAGACCGACCATCTGCACCTCCGGCGCCAGCCGGAACAGCCTGGACAGGCCGAGCGACAGGAGGTCGCCGCGCTTGGAGGTGACAAGCGCATGCAGCTCGTCGAGCACGATGCGCTTGAGGCTGCCGAACATGAAGGGCGCATCGGCGCTCGCCAGCAGCAGAGCGAGCTGTTCGGGTGTCGTCAGCAGGATCTGTGGCGGATCGGCCCGCTGGCGCAGGCGCTTGGAGGCCGGCGTGTCGCCGGTCCGGGTCTCGATGCGCATGGCAAGACCCATTTCGACCACCGGCTTGTACAGATTGCGGGCGACGTCGACGGCGAGCGCCTTCAGGGGCGAGATGTAGAGCGTATGCAGGCCGGAACGGGCGCTTGCCCGGATCTGCGCAAGTTCGACGAGGCTCGGCAGAAAACCCGCCAGGGTCTTGCCGGCGCCGGTCGGCGCGACCAGCAGGGCGGAACGCCCCTGCCGCGCCAGCGCGAGCAGCTCGAGCTGGTGGGCGCGCGGGGTCCAGCCGCGGCTCGCGAACCAGCCGCCGAAACGTTCCGGCAGGATCGTTGCGTCCTCCAATGTCGCGGTGGTGTGCACGGCCATGCGCCAAGAACTAAACGCGAACAACGGCAAGGTCGAGACCTTTGCCGCGCCATGGCGTCTTCGTGCGAGGCCGGTGCCGGGCGGCGTGAAAGAAATGAGTCGACACAGCAGTCCGGAACCCTTCACCGTCCCATGGAAACAATGAAAGGCGCGGGGCTTTCGATCGGCCGGACATGCGAGGATTGATTTGCATCGGCCCGGCGCAAGTGCTCAAGACGCCTCCACCACCCTCGGGAGCATTGAGAATGCCGCGCCTCGTTGCCTGTCTTGCCGGCCTCATCGGCGCGGCCGGCGTCGCCCTTGCCGCCCTGTCGACCCATGCCTATGCCGGCACCAGCCTCAATGTGGCGGCCAGCATGCTGTCCCTGCATGCGCCGGCGCTGCTCGCCATCGCATTCGGCCGTGGCACGGGCATGCTGGCGCCGCGCCTTGCCGATATGGCCGCCGCCGCGCTGATCCTCGGGCTTCTGCTCTTTGCCGGCGACCTTGCCTGGCGCGCCTTTGCCGGCAGCGCCCTGTTTCCCATGGCGGCCCCGACCGGCGGCGTCCTGCTCATCGGCGGTTGGCTTGTGGCTGCCCTCTCCGGCCTCGCCGGTCGGTCGGACCGCGCCTAGTCCTCCGGCTCGGCGCCGACGTAGCGCGTCCGCGGCCTGATCAGGCTTCCGGTCTGCTGCTGCTCGAGGGCATGGGCGATCCAGCCGACGGTGCGGCCGACCGCAAAGAGGCCCAGCGCCGAACCTGGCGGCAGGTGCAGCAGCCGGCAGGCCGCAACGAGCGCGAAATCGATGTTGGGCTGGCGTTCGCCGATCGCGCTCATCGCCGAAAGCAGGGCGTCCCGGACCGGATCGGCCGGTAGCAGCGCCATCAGCGCGTCGGCGCGCGGGTCGCCACCCGGATAGAGCTGATGGCCGAAGCCTGGCAGGCGGTCGCCGCGGCGCAGCCGCTCTTCGATGACCGCGTTCGCATCGCCAGCCCTGGCCACTTCGTCGAACAGGATTTCGACGAGGCTCGTCGTGCCCCCATGCAGCGGCCCCGACAGCGCGCCGAGCCCGCCCAGAAGACAGGCGGCGAGCGAGGCGCCGGTGGATGCAATGACCCGCACGGTGAAGGCCGAGGCGTTCGATTCGTGATCGGCCAGCAGCACCATCGCGGCGCGCAGAATGTCGGCCTTGTCGGCGGGTACCTTCCAGGCGCGGGCCATCTGCTGGTGGATCGGCTCCGGGCCGGGCGTGGTGCCGGCGACGCCGGCGGCGACGAGCCGCAGCAGCGTTGCCGCCTCCGGCCACAAGCGCCTGACATCGCGCTGCCAGATCATGCGGGTATTGACGCCGCGCCCGGCCAGAAGCTGCAGGCAGCGGTCTATGGCCCGTGCGCCGGCGCCCACCGGTGCCGGATCGACAGGCTCAAGCGCGGCGAAAGGATCGTCCTCGCCGCATTGCCAGAGCAGCCGCGCAACCTCTTCGAGGCTCGCGCTCCGCGCGAGGCGCGCCGCATCCTGGCCGCGGTAATAAAGCCGGTCATTGGCAATCAGCGTGATTCCCGATGCCAGCACCGGCGGCCCCCAGTCGAGCGTCGCACCGGCAATCTCGTCGGACTTGCGGCCGCGGGCCTTGGTTTTGGCAAGGCGTTCGATATCGGCGGCCCGGTAGAGACTGCGCCGCGGATCCTGGCCGTCGGGCCGCGCCTCGATCAGGCCACGGCTGACATAGGCGTAGAGGCTGGCCCGCGAAATGCCGAGACGGGCGATTGCCGCCTGGGTGTCGAGATAGGGATCCTGGGGCATGGCTCTTATATTGATTATCTCAATCAATATTGACGATATTGATATGCGGCGCAAGGTAGATCCGGTCGATCGAAAGGAACTGCCATGTCGCCAGCTGCCAAAGGGCCCGTCGTCGCCGTCTCCGGACTGGATGACGTCATTGCCGCCGAAACCGTGCTCAGCCATGTCGATGGCGCTGCCGGGCGCCTGATCGTGCGGGGTCATGACCTCGAACAGCTCGCCGGAAAACGCAGTTTTGAAGCCGTTCTCGGTCTCCTGTGGCAAGGTTTCGTGTCCGAATCGGTTGATGAGGCCGATATCCGTGCGCGGCTCGGCCAAGCCCGTGTGGCGGCCTTCGCCGCGGCGGCGCCGGTCATGCCCGCCGTCGACGGCCTCTCCGCGGTCGAGGCCTTGCGGTTGATGCTGTCCGCCCTCCCGGATGCAGCGACGGTGCCCGCGCATCATCTCGCCGTTGCCGCCGTGCCGGTCTTTGCCGCCGCCATTGCTCGCCGCCATCGCGGCCTCGCCCCGGTCGCGCCGGATGCCGGCCGCGGCCAGGCCGACGACATGCTGCGCATGATCCGCGGCGTGAGCGCGCCGGATGCGCATGTGCGGGCGCTGGAAACCTATCTGGTGACGGTCGCCGACCATGGCCTCAACGCCTCGACCTTTGCCGCGCGGGTGATCGGATCGACACGGGCCGGACTGGTCTCGGCCGTCGTCGGCGGCCTGTGTGCGCTGAAGGGCCCGCTGCATGGCGGCGCGCCGGGTCCGGTGCTCGACATGCTCGATGCCATCGGCAATCCGGCCAATATCCGGCCCTGGCTCGAGCAGGCCCTCGCCGGTGGCGAGCGCCTCATGGGGTTCGGCCACAGGATCTATCGGGTGCGTGATCCGCGGGCGGACGTGCTGAAGGCGGTCGCGGGCGAGCTCGGCCGGGGCGACAACCGGATCGGTTTCGCCGAAGCGGTCGAAGCGGCCGCTCTCGACATCCTGCGCGAGCGCAAGGCGGGCCGGACGCTCGACACCAATGTCGAATTCTACACTGCCCTGGTGCTCGAGGCGCTCGAACTGCCGCGCGAGAGCTTCACCAATGTCTTTGCTGCCGGCCGTGTCGCCGGCTGGACCGCCCATGTGCTGGAACAGGAGAAGAGCGGCCGGATGATTCGTCCGCAATCGCGTTATGTCGGGCCGATGCCGGATCAGCGCGACGCCGCCTGAAAGGGCCGCTGGCGCCGGTCGGCCGCTGGCGGCGCGGCTCGCACGCCGCGCATTCCCGAGCCCGCCCGGTCATGCAGGGCGGTTGCGCGGGACGATCGCTGTCCCGCGCCGGGCGGCGGTGCTAGCTTCCGGGTCCCTGAAGCCCGGACGGTTCCATCTTGCTGCAGATCACCTCGCCTGATCCTCACCGGGCTTCACCCTCCGACATCGACGGGCCCGCCGCCTGGCTCAGGCTCGCCGTTGCCTTGGCGCTCGGCACCATCGGCGGCGTCGGCATGTGGTCTGTGGTCGTCGTGTTGCCGGCGGTTCAGGCCGATTTCGGCATTGCGCGCGGCGAAGCCTCGCTGCCCTACACCTTCGCCATGATCGGCTTCGCCGTCGGCGGCGTCCTCATCGGCAGGCTCACCGACCGCTTCGGCATCATGCTGCCGGTCCTCGGCGGCGGGCTCGTCATGGGCCTCGGCTATGTGCTGGCTGGCCTCGCGCCCAATATCTGGGTTTTCGCCATCGTCCATGGCGTGCTCATCGGCATGCTCGGTTCGGCCGCCGTTTTCGGGCCGCTGATGGCGCATATTTCGCTCTGGTTCAATCGCCAGCGCGGCATTGCGGTGGCCGTTTGCGCCTGTGGCAACTATATCGCCGGCGCCATCTGGCCGCAGATCGTCCGCTTCACGCTGGAGGCGGTCGGCTGGCGGACGACGCACCTCCTGATCGCCGTCGCCGTGGTGGTCCTGATGACCCCGCTCGCCCTGTTGCTGCGCCGCCAGCCGCCGGCCGAGCCGGCGCCGGTCGCAGGTGTCGTGCGCCATGGCAACGTGGCCGATCTCGGCCTGTCGTCGAATGCGCTCATGGTGGTGCTGGCGATCGCGGGCCTGGCCTGCTGTGTCGCCATGTCCATGCCGCAGGTCCATATCGTCGCCTATTGCGCCGATCTCGGCTACGGCGTGGCGCGCGGCTCCGAAATGCTTTCGCTGATGCTGGCCTTCGGCATCGTCAGCCGCGTCGCCTCGGGGTTCATCGCCGACCGGCTCGGCGGCCTTGCCACCCTGCTGCTCGGCTCCGCCCTGCAGGGGCTTGCGCTGCTCTTGTTCCTGACCTCCGACGGGCTGACGCCGCTCTATATCTTCTCGATCCTGTTCGGCCTGTTCCAGGGCGGTATCGTGCCGAGCTACGCCATCATCGTGCGCGAATATTTCGCCGCCGGCGAAGCCGGCACGCGGGTCGGCGTCGCGCTGATGGCGACGCTCGTCGGCATGGCGCTCGGCGGTTGGATGTCGGGGGTGATCTACGATCTGACCCGGTCCTATCAGGCCGCTTTCGTCAATGGCATCCTGTGGAACCTCGTCAACGTGTCGATCGTCGGCTGGCTGCTCTACCGGCGCGACCGGATCGCGCGGCGTGCCTGATTTTCGCAGATATGCGCTCTCGACGTCGCTATCCCGATAAGGGCAATCTCGGCTTCGGGGCGCCAGGCGGAGACAGGCCATGAAAGGCACCACGCGGATCGCCATAGACGTGCCCGCGGTCGAGCAGCTTTTCACGACCTTCGATCCCTCGCCGTTTCACGCCCACAATCTCAACCGGCCGATCGCCCATTACATCGTGTCGGAGGCCTGGGACGCGCCGCGCGGCGATGGTTTCGTCATCGACCTTTCCGAGGCCGGCCGGCCGGCGGACCGCGCCACCGCAGCGCGGCTGCAGACCGCGGTCGACGTTCACTTCGGCCGCCTCGCCACGACCGAGCATCAGAATCTGCGCCGCCTGCTCAAGCGCGGTGCCGTATCGCTGATGATCGGCCTCGTCGTCCTTGCCGCCTGCACCGCGCTGGCCCAGGCGGTCGATTCCGCGCCGATCCGGGACGGCCTGCGCGAGGGTCTGCGCGACGGCATCTCGCTGTTCGGCTGGGTTGCCAACTGGCGGCCGGCGGAAATCCTGCTCTACGACTGGTGGCCGGTGCGCCGCCTGCGCAATCTCTACCGGCGGCTGGCGGCCGCCGAGGTGGTGCCGGCCGGCGGGCCGAGCTTGGGTGCCGAGCCGATGATCAGTTGGAGCCCATCAGCCGGATTGCGGCGGGACCCATGATGACCACGAACAGGCAGGGCAGGAAGAACAGGATCATCGGCACGGTCAGCTTCGGCGGCAGGCCGGCTGCCTTCTTTTCCGCTTCCGACATTCGGATGTCGCGGTTTTCCTGGGCCATGACGCGCAGCGTGTTGGCGAGCGGCGTGCCGTAGCGCTCCGACTGGATGAGGGCCATGCACACCGCCTTGACACCGTCGAGATCGACCCGCTTGGCGAGGTTCTCATAGGCCAGGCGCCGGTCCTGCAGGTAGCTGAGCTCGGCCGTCGTCAGCGTCAGCTCCTCGGCGAGCGGAATGGACTGCGTGCCGATCTCCGCGGCAACGCGCCGGAACGCCATCTCGATCGACATGCCGCTTTCGACACAGATCAGCATCAGGTCGAGCGCATCCGGAAAGGCCCGGCGGATCGAGGTCTGCCGGTGCTGGATCTGGTTCTTCAGGAACAGCATCGGCAATTGCATGCCGACATAGGCCGCGAACAGAGCGAGCAGGCCCCGCACCATGGCGGGCTGCCCCATGTCGTTGACCAGGAAGAAATAGGCGAGCGCGGCGAGGAAGGTGATGATCGGCACCACGAGCCGGAACAGCAGGAACGCGACATAGGGGCCCTGGCCGCGGTACCCCGCCTGCACCAGCTTGCCGCGCGCCTCCTCCTGCGCGAGATGTTTGGTTAGCTGCAGCGTCTCGACGATGGACAGCATCCAAGCCTTGGGCGTCGGCCTGATGCTGACGCGCTCGCCGTTGACGAGCCGGGCGCGCTCGCGCTCGCGGATCCGGTTGCGCTCGACCGAGACGGACTTCATGCGTCGGCCGAGATCGTCGCCCGCGACCAGCGGCATGGCGATCGTCAGAACCGTTGCGAACACCGCGATCGCGATGAGCAACTGGATCATGAAATCCCGGTCGTGCAGCTTGGCGATGAGGAAGTCGATCATCGTCGCGTCCTCTCCGCTAGAAGTCGAAATTGATCATCTTGCGCATGACCATCGCGCCGATGAACATCCACAGCAGGCATCCGGCGAGCAGGAAGCGCCCCATCTCGGTCGTCCACATCAGCGAGATGTATTGCGGCGTCGACAGGTAGACGAAGATCATGACACCGGGGGGCAGGCTGGCGATGATGGCGGCCGAGGCCTTCGCTTCCTGCGACATGGCGATGATCTTGTTTTTCATCTTCTTGCGGTCGCGCAGAACCTTGGACAGGTTGGCAAGACCTTCGGCGAGGTTGCCGCCCGCCTTCTGCTGGATCGAGATGACGATGCAGAAGAAATTGGCCTCTGGCACCGGCATGCGCTCATAGAGCTTGAGAACTGCCTCGTGCAGCGGAATGCCCAGTGCGGTCTGCTCGATAATGTAGCGAAATTCGCTCCTGACCGGCTCCTGGGCTTCGGTGGCGACGATCCGCAGGCAGTCGCCGAGCGGCAGGCCGGCCTTGACGCCACGGACGATGACGTCGACGGCATTGGCAAGTTCCTCGAGGAAGGCGGCGAGGCGGCGCTTTTTCATGAAGGCGAGGAACCACTGCGGCACCCCGACGCTCGCCGCGACGGCGGCGGCCAGCGCCCAGAGCAGGCCGAGGCCGGCCATGAGCGTCAAGCCGAAGGCGGCGATGCCGAGCAGGCCCGACAGCGCCATGAACCGCCCCTTGGACAGGGACAGGCCCGCCTGGGCAATGCGCATTGACAGCGACGGGCGGTTGGCGTTGGTCTGCCGCCGCTCCATTTCCTTCAGCGTTTCCTCGACGCTCGGTCGCTTGGCGGCCGGCTCCTGAACCTTGCGCGTGGCCCGGACGGCCGGTCCGGCGACGGCCTCCCGGCGTTCGTCGGCCTTCACCGCGCCCGACAGGAAGGGGTAGATGAGGGCATAGGCCAGCCCGCCGGCGCAGATGACGGCAAGGCCGATGATCGCAAGAGCGTCGATGTCCGGCATCGTCACCTCGCGACAGGTTCGTCGGTGTCGGAGGCATCGAGCGCGGCCGCCAGGCGCTTTTCCTCGCCATAATAGCGCGCCCGGTCCCAGAACCGGGGCCGGCCGATGCCGGTGGAGCGATGGCGGCCATTGATCCGGCCGTGATCGTCCTCGCCGAGCATGTCGTAGACGAACAGGTCCTGGGTGACCGGCGTATCGCCTTCCATGCCCAGCACTTCCGTGATGTGGGTGATCCGGCGCGAACCATCGCGCAGGCGGGACGCCTGCACGATGATGTCGACCGAGCCCGTGATCATCTCGCGCACCGTCTTGGCGGGCAGACTATAGCCGCCCATGGCGATCATCGATTCCATGCGGCTGAGGCATTCGCGCGGGCTGTTGGCGTGAATGGTGCCCATGGAGCCGTCATGGCCGGTATTCATGGCCTGCAGGAGATCGAACACTTCCGGGCCGCGGACCTCGCCGACGATGATCCGCTCGGGCCGCATGCGCAGGCAGTTCCTGACGAGGTCGCGCATGGTGACCTGGCCCTCGCCTTCCAGATTGGGCGGGCGGGTTTCGAGCCGCACCACGTGCGGCTGCTGCAATTGCAGCTCCGCTGCGTCCTCGCAGGTGATGATCCGCTCGTCCGCGTCGATATAGCGGGTCAGGCAGTTGAGCAGGGTCGTCTTGCCGGAGCCGGTGCCGCCTGAGACCACGATGTTGCAGCGGACCCGGCCGATGATCTTCAGCACCTCGGCGCCTTCGGGCGAGATCGAGCCGAAACGGACGAGCTGCTCGAGGGTGAGCTTGTCCTTCTTGAACTTGCGGATGGTCAGGGCCGCGCCGTCGATGGCGAGCGGCGGGGCGATGACGTTGACGCGTGAGCCGTCGGGCAGGCGCGCGTCGCAGATCGGCGAGGATTCGTCGACGCGGCGCCCGACCTGGCTGACGATGCGCTGGCAGATGTTCATCAGCTGCGCCGCGTCGCGGAATCGGATGCCGGTGCGCTGGATCTTGCCGGCGACCTCGATGAAGACCGTGTTCGGCCCGTTGACCATCACGTCGGATATGTCGTCGCGCGCCAGCAGGGGCTCCAGCGGACCATAGCCCAGCACGTCGTTGCAGATGTCCTCGAGCAGGTCCTCCTGCTCGGCGATCGACATCACGACATTCTTGATCGTGATGATCTCATTGACGATGTCGCGGATTTCCTCGCGCGCGGCCTGGTTGTCGAGCTTGGCGAGCTGCGACAGGTCGATGGCCTCGATGAGGGCGCCGAAGACCTGGCTTTTGGTTTCGTAGAAGCTGGCCGAGCGCTGGCGCTCTTCGACAGCGGGGGTCGGCGTCGGCGGCGCGGCCGGGGCCAGCGGCGCGAGTGGCGGCGAGGCGAAATCGACGCTGCGGGCCGGTGCCGGCTCCGGTGGCCGGCTTGCGGCCGGAACGGGTGCCGGAACGCGTTCGAGCGAGCGGGAGCCCTCGTACGGGCCGCGTCCGCCTGCCGATCCACCGGTGCCGCGTTTGCCGAACATGATGCGCTTCAACTCCTGGCCATCAGGCCTTCTTGCGGCGTTGCGTCAGCTTTTCGAGCAGGGGCGTCAGTGGCGCGAGAAGCCCGGGGCGGGCCTTGCGCGTGTCCTGCCGGCCGGTCATGGCATGGGCGAGCTCGCTGAACTGCACGGATACCCTGTGGCCGGGCTCCATTTCGGCGATCATCTGCCCGTTATTGGCGGCGGTGCCGAACAGTTGCGGCTCGAAGGGGATGACCGCGAGCGGCTCGGCTTCCAGCGCCTTGGCAAAATCGCCCGGCTTGATCTCGGGGCGTTTGGCGACGCCGGTCTGGTTCAGCAGATAGCGCGGCGCCGAATCGTTTGGCCGCGACGCGCGCAGGAGATCGACGAGGTTCTTGGCATTGCGCAGATTGCCGAGATCGGGAGCTGCCACGATCAGGATCTCGTCGGCATTGACGAGTGCACGCTTCGACCAGGCCGTCCAGCCGTGCGGCAGGTCGAGAACGATGGCCGGCATGGTCGCGCGCAGAATGTCGACCAGCGGATCGAAGGCATCGGCGCCGAAATCGTAGACCCGTTCCAGCGTCGCCGGCGCAGCGAGCAGCGACAGGCGGTCGGAGCAGCGCGACAGGAGCCGGTCGACGAAGGCGGTGTCGACGCGGTCGGGCGAAAAGACCGCCTCGGCTATGCCCTGCGGTGGGTCCTGGTTGAAATCGAGACCGCCGGTCCCGAACGGCAGGTCCATGTCGGCGATGCAGGTGTCGATGCCGATATCGCGCGAAATCGCCCAGGCAAGATTGTGCGCGACCGTCGAAGCCCCCACCCCGCCCTTGGCGCCCATGACGGCAATGACGCGGCCGACCGGCTTGGCACCCGGCGCCGAATAGAGCGCGGACACCGATCGGATGATATCGAGCACCCCGGTCGGCGCGATCAGATAGTCGCTGACCCCGCGTGCGACCAGCTCGCGATAGAGCACGATGTCGTTGACCTGGCCGATGACGATCACCTTGGTGGTGGCGTCGCAGACCTCGGCGAGTTCGTCGAGGTGGCCGAGGATTTCATTGCGGTTGCCGACGGTTTCCAGCAGCACGACATTGGGGGTCGGCGCCGAGCGATAGGCTTCCGCCGCCGCCGGAGCGCCGCCCATCTGGACACGCAGATGAGCCTTGTCCATGCGCCTGTCTTCGGCCGCCTCGGCGATCGCCTCCGCAAGATCGGCGGTCTCGCAGAAGGCCTGCACCGAGATGCGCGGGACGGGGGCAATATGCTCGTCCTGCTCCTGGTTGTGATGGGGCGTATCCTGCACGGCGTCAGCTTCCTCCCTGGGCGCCGGACCTGACATTGGTGAGCGGCACGATCGGCTGATGATCGATCTGCGGCTGCTCGCCACGGCGATATTTGCCGATGCTGGTCTGGCGCCGCGCCGCATCGAGTTGCCCCTCGGCCCGCGGCGTCAGAAGATCGCTCGGCCGGGCCACCATGGCGGCCAGGTTCTGCTGTGTCGCGCAGCCGAAGTTCCAGTAGGGCTTGTTGAGATTGCTCATCGCTCCGTCCGCCGGGCCGATGTCGTGAGGCCATTGGCCGCATTGGCTCGCGACATAGGCGCCGTGCGACGAGACCAGGATCGGATGGCGCTGGCGATAGTCCGGCAGGATGCCCTGATCCAGCGCAGCGACACGATCGTTCAGGCAGCCGCCCAGCATCAGGCCGGCGGTGGCGATAAGCGCGAAGCGAACCGTCCGGGGACGATGAAATGAGGGCGCCATGTGCCGTTCCTCTCGACGATCAGTCGCGAATGAAGCCGATCGGGCCGCTGAACCGGCCTTGCGGCGGTGCGGCTCCGGCGGTGCCGTAAATGCGGTTGAGCCGGCCGATCAGCACGCCCGCGGGGTCCGATGCGTCGCGGTAATTGTCATCCGGACGGGCCAGCTGGTTCGCAGAGACCGGCCGCACGACATAGGGCGTGACGATCACCACCAGTTCCGTCTCGCCCCGCAGATAGTCGCGCGAGCGGAACAGGGCGCCGATGATGGGCAGATTGATCATGCCCGGCAGCCCGCTGACGGCCTGGCGCGTCTGCTCCTGAATGAGGCCGGCCATCACAATGGAGCCGCCGGACGGCAGCTCGACCGTCGTGTCGGCGCGCCGTGTGCGCAGTCCGGGCACGTTGATCGAGCTCGTCCGCAGCGAAAACTCGTTGGACAGCTCGCTGACCTCGACGCCGACGCGCAGGCTGATCCGCCCTTCCGACAAGACGGTCGGCGTGAAGGCGAGGCCGACGCCGAAAGGCTTGAACTGCATTGCAATGTTGCCGTCCCGGTCGCGGCCGACCGGAACCGGAAATTCGCCGCCCGCCAGAAAGCGTGCCTGCTCGCCGGAAATGGCGGTCAAATTGGGTTCGGCAAGGGTCCGGGCCAGCCCCGTCTCCTCGAAGGCCCGCACCGTACCGGTGACGACATTGTTGCCGACGCGCGTGCCCACCACCATGGCGTTCGGTGTCGGATCGATATTGTTGACGTTGAACCGGCCCTGGGTCAGCAGACCATAGACGAAACCGCCGGCATTGCCGAGGTTTCCCGACGCTCCTTGCAGCGTCGACGTTGGATCGAAAGCCTGCAGGTTGACGCCGAGCTGCCGAATTGCCGTGCGCTGCATCTCGGCGACGGTCACCTTGAGATGGACCTGGTCTCGGCCACGAATGGCGATGGCGTTGACCACCTTCTTTTCGTCGCCCACCAGACGGTTCGCGACGTCGATCGCCTGCTGCGCCTCAAGTGGTGTCGCGACCTGGCCGGACACCATCACGCCGTCATTGATTGCGCGAACCTCGAGGGTCGAGCCAGGGACGATGCTGCGCAAGGCCAGGCGGAGGGCTGCAAGGTCGCGGCCGACCTCGACATCGTAGCCAGCGATCTGCTGGCCCTGGGCGTCGAGGAAGAAGACATTGGTCTGGCCGACGGCCACGCCGATCAGGAACACTCGGCGGGCCGATCGGACGATGGCATTGGCAATCGCCGGATTGGCGACGATGACGTCGCGTGCGTCGCGCGGCAGGTCGATTGCCAGGGATTTGCCGACACCAAGCGTCACCGCGCGATTGCCGGCCCCGTCGACATGCCGGCGCGCGACGGCGCTCGACTGGGCGATGCTCGGAACGGACGACGCGGCGACCAGCAGGAGCCCGACCGCCGCGACGCGAGCTGAGCGGCCGAGGAGGCTGAACGCGCGGGCGGCGATAGGCATTGGCGGCTCTTTCGACGATCTGGCGGATTGGCGGGATTGCGACATCATTCGGCCCCTTGTCCGGTCGTCGGCACGGATTGGGGCTGGCCGTGGCGAACGATGGTGAGGCGTCCGCCATGACGGGTGGAAAACAACGGATCGCCGTCGTCGCCGGCTTCGCCCGCGAGTGTCGCGGCGGCGGAATCGGCAAGGCTGCGCAGCGACAACGACAAGGTGCCGAGCTCGCGCGCGAGCGCCAGCAGCTCGGCCTGAGCGGGGGTCAGCTCCAGCGTCGCGGTGCGGCCGACGATGGCCTTGTCGCCGTTCCGTTCTTCGACGACCTGGTCGATGGCGAGCACGCGGACATTGCGCAGCACGGTCGAGCTCGTATGGGTCATGCCCTCGCCCTGCGCGGCCGGCCCGGCATTTCGCCGGGCCAGGATCACGTCGACCCGGTCGTTGGGCAGGATGAAGGCGCCGGCACCGCGCGAGGGGTCGTCGATCGGAGCCGCGATCGCGCGCATGCCCGGATTGAGAATGGCCGACATGAAACCGCGGCCGCCCTTGATCAGCTTTGCGGGCCGGATCGGCTCGCCATGCACGAAGGCCGTACGCGCGATCGATCCGATGGCTTCGTCCATGGCGGCCTGCCCGGTATCACCGGCGCGCCTGACGACGAAGCTGTCGGAGCCAGCCTCTTCCGGCCAACGTCGCCATTGCAGATCGGCTGAGGTCAGCACCTTGCCCATCGGCACATCGGCGGCGGCGACGAGCACGTCGACGGTTCGTATCGTGGGCTCGGGCGCGGCGATCGGCTGCGCGACCGGCGCCGGCTCACGACGGCCGCCCATCAGCATGGCCGCGAGTCCGCCTGCACCGAGCGCCACCGCGATGACGACGATCTGGGCCGGCCTGAGACGCATGTGACGAACCCCCAACACGGCGCGGCACGCAAAATGCAGCGCTCAATGCCGGATTTCATCAGGCAAAGGTCAACTTATGGTTAATGAGACGTGAGCAATCTGGCCCAATTGGGCCTCGACGAAGCGGTTCAGCGCACCCGCCCTCAGTGCAGGACGGATGTCATCCAGATGCTGCTCGGATAGAGCACCAGGCCAGCCGCTGCGAGGGCAATGCCATAGGGAATGCCGGTGTCCTGGTCGGTAATCCGCGCATACCATCCCTCGCCCACCAGAAACGGCGGGTGAAACGGCGCCCCGCGCAACGACAGGACGCCCATCGTCACGAAGCCGCCCAGCACCGACGACAGCAGCGCATAGTCGAGAAGCTGCGGCCAGCCGAGCCACAGGCAGGTTGCCGCGGCGAGCTTGGCATCGCCGCCCCCGATCCAACCGAATGCGAAAAGAGTGAAGGTCACGGCGAGAACCAGCGCGCCGGCCAATGCATGCATGCCGATCGCCTGCCAGCTCATCCCGGTGACCAGGGCGAGAACCACAAAGCCGCCGATCAGGATCAGTGACACCCGGTTGGATATGGTCATGGTGAAGAGATCACTCGCCGCGGCGAATGCCATCATGGCCGGAAACACGAGAAGGATCGCAAGGTCTGTCATCGCGGGTCCATGGAATGTCTTGTACCGGGTGCGGTCTCAGCCGAGCGAGCGCCAGATGACCGCAAGGCCGCTCAGCACTCCGGTGGCGAGGGCTAGACTGACGAGGATCGACATGAAGCCCGCTGTGGCGCGAGCCTGAAAGGGGGCGTCCAGTTCGACGATGATATCCGGGCTGGCCGGATGGTATTTGCAGACCGGGATTTTCATCACAACACGCCGAACACGATTGAAGCCGATGGATCTGCCGAAGTCCGACCCTATTGGAAGCGCTCATTGACTAGCGCGAAGAGTTCCTGGACCTTCGTTCCGAGCGAATAGACGATCGCAACGATTGCACCGGCGATACCGACCGCGATCAGGCCGTATTCGATGCTGGTTGCCCCCGATCGATCGCGAAGGAACAGCGTGGCGAGCCGATACATGACGTCCGTTTCCGATCTGTGCGGCCTGGCAGCTCGGCAGGCGTACCGGCGGCCTGCGCTCCCGCATCAACCGGTGGCGACGTCTCCGGCGGGCTTTGGATCAGATGCGGGTTGCGGCACCCGGGGGGAGACGTGATCCGCCTCGTATGGCGGATCACGTTTTGACTCCGACCTCGCCGTCTATCGGCGCGAGGCCATTACTTCATGTTGTCGTTGACGGTCTTCAGCGCGTTGTTGACCTTGGTGCCGAGCGAATTGACGATGAAGACGATGACGGCGGCGATGCCGGCGGCGATGAGGCCGTATTCGATGGCGGTAGCGCCGGATTCGTCCTTGGCAAAGCGTGCGAGAAGGCTCTTCATGACTGACTCCTAGTGTCCACATTAAGGCGCCAGCTTGGCGCTATTCGCAGGTCTTTTCTCGACCTTTTCGAATGATGACGACATTAGCAGTCACGTCTTGCAGCTTTGTTAAATCGAGTATGTGTTTTCCGTAAGATAGCCAGTGTCTTAGGGATGGTTAATTGCCAATTTCCAATAGTATTTGTTGGTTTACAATTTAACAATTGCTGAGATGAAAATCTTAACCAGCAGTTTCTCCGAATGGGAATACATGTTTAAGCCGGCCACTGCAGCGGTCGAGGCAATGCCTTGGGAGGTTCTCGCAGGCAGCCCCACAGCGCTTGGCTGTGGTCGGGCAGCCAATGTCGCCGCGATTGGCAATTTGTTCACCAATTTCTGGTTGGCTCGCTGGCGGCAAATGATGTCGGTCGTCCCCGCCGGAGTGTCGAACACCATGACAACAGGGTTGCGCGATGCCGCAATGGTCGCAGCCGTCATGGCGGCTTTATGCGCGGGGATGGGCGTGTCCGGAGCCGCGTCCGCGGCGGAGCGGAGCGTCGATCAGGCGGAGCTGGCGACCCATGGCCTGACGGTGGTGATGGATCAGGCGCGCATCGTGCGCCTGCCCGCGCGCGTGAGCACGCTCGTCATCGGCAATCCCCTGATCGCCGATGCGACGGTTCAGGCCGGCGGTCTGATGGTGCTCACAGGCAAGAGCATCGGCTCGACCAATCTGATCGCGCTCGATGCGCGGGGCGAACAGCTGATGGCCGTGCAGGTCCGCGTGCGGCCCCAGGCGGATTCAGTCGTCCAGGTCTATCGCGGCGTCGAACGGGAGACCTATTCGTGCACCCCGACCTGCGAGCGGACCATGGCGATTGGCGACAATGGGCCATTCTTCGATGCGGCGCTCGGCCAGAGCCGCAGCCGTGACGCGGCCGCCTCGAGTCGGGGAGCCACCGCAGCGCCCGGCGCTGCTGCACGTTGACCCATCGCGTCAGTTTCAGTCTTTCGCGCAAGGGTTCGTTCATGGCTTTACGCTAAGAGAGGGACGCTCGAAACGCGGCCGACTATGCGTGCCCGGAGCCGGAGATGAAGGGCATGTCGGTACTGCGACGACTGCGCTCGCTGGGGCTGAGGCGCCCGAGGATCGTCAAGCGCTTCGGACGGATGGCCGACGGATCGACGACCGTTGAATTCGCCCTGATCGCCATGCCCTTCTTCGTGCTGCTGTTCGGTCTGGTCGAAATCGCTCTGACCTTTTTTGCAAGCCAACTCCTGGAAACGGCGACCGCGGACGCGGCGCGCCAGATCCTGACCGGCCGCGCCCAGGCCGCCAGTTTCGACCGGGCCGCTTTCGCCAATGCGGTCTGCGGCAATTTCAAGGTCCTGCTCGATTGCAGCGGCGTCGTGGTCGACGTCCAGAAGGTGGCGAGCTTCGATGCGGCCAATACCAGCGGGCCGGCGCGCAACAGCGACGGGACGGTCAACTATTCCGGCACCGGCTACGCTCCGGGCGCCGGCGGCGACATCGTGATGGTCAAGGTCTACTACGAATGGCCGGTGATGGTGCCGACATTTGGACTGGCGGCCGGCGACCTGCCCAACGGCAAGCGCTTGCTTCAGGCGACGGCGGTTTTCCGCAATGAGCCGTTCCCGACCTCCTCGTCTCCCTCGCCGTGAAGGTGTGGTGTTCATGAACCCTCTTCCGGCTTTCATCGTGTCTCGGGCGCGCGATCTGCTCGGTCGGCTGCGCCGCGATCGCCAGGGCGTCGCTGCGGTCGAGTTCGCCATCATCGTCACCTTGATGGTGCCGCTGCTTCTGGGGACTTTCGAGACGACCCAGGCGCTTCAGGCCAGCCGCAAGGTGTCGGTGGCGGCTCGCGCATTGGCGGATCTTGCCTCGCAGAGCGCCTCATTGTCCGACAACGACATGAGCAACATCCTCAACGCGACGCGTGCCATCGTCGCGCCTTTCCCGCAGAACCGGACGATCGCGGTGGTGACGGGTATCAAGATCGACGACAAGGGCAACGCCTCAGTGGCCTGGAGCGACATCTGCAACAAGGCGGGCTCCATGACCGATTCAGGTGGCAATTCGGTTGGTCAACGCCGTTCGGTCGGCAGCTCCATCACGGTGCCCGACGGTGTCAAGCCGCCGGTCGGCACGGCCGGTTTCCTGGTGCTCGCCGAAGTCTACCACCGTTATGTTCCGGCCATCGGGTGGCAACTGGAAGCCGGCATCACGCTGTCAGACCGGCTCTATTCAAGCCCGCGCATCGGCGCCTCGGTGAATCGGACCGGAACGAGCGCCAGCTGCACCTGACACCGCCGCCACCCTGACGGGACGCCGGCCGCTGGCCGTCCGCGCTACCAGGCCGTGAGGACCGGCGCATTCAGCACGAGCCCGCAATGGCGGGCCATGCCTCGGGCCGCGGTGGCCGCCGTCGCGAAGGTCGCCTGCAGGAGATAGCCCCCGGTCGGTGCTTCCCAGTCCAGCATTTCGCCGGCCACGAAGACGCCGGGCAGCCGGCCGAGTTCGCCCTCGGCGCTCACCGCGTCGCGGTCGACGCCGCCGGCGGTCGAGATGGCCCGCTCGATCGAGGCGGCGGCATGGATCGGCAGCCGCATCGCCTTGATCAGCTCGGCGAGCCGTTCAGGCTCGCGCGGCAATGGCCCGCCTGCGGCTTCGCGCATCAGGCCGATCGCCTGCGGCGCCAGGCCGAGGCGTTTCTTCAGCAGGTTCGACAGCGAGTCCTTGGCCCGTCCGCCGGCGATCCGCTGCGTCACCGTCTCGGCCGCGAGGTCGGGCTTCAGGTCGATGCCGAGCCGCGCGCGGCCGGTGACGAGCGCGGCGCGGATCGGCCCCGAAAGGGCATAGATCGCCCCGCCTTCGAGGCCGGTCGCCGTGATCATGGCTTCGCCTTCAGCCTTGCGGCCGCTCACGGTCAGCGCGATGCGCTTCAGCGGCTCGCCGGCGAAACGTGTCGCGAAAGCCGGCGACCAGCCCATCTCGATGCCCATATTGGCCGGCTCGAGCGGCGTCACCGCGATGCCCTTGGCCTTCAGCATGGCGACCCATGTCCCGTCCGAGCCCATGCGCGGCCAACTGGCGCCGCCGAGCGCGAGCAGAATGGCGCGCGCCCGGATCTGGCGAGGCCCGTCCGGCGTTTCGAAACTCAGCCTCCCGTCTGCGCCGATGGCGGCAAGCCGATGGCGCGTGCGCAGTGCGACGCCCGCGGCCCGAAGCCGCGCGAGCCAGGCCCTGACCAGGGGCGAAGCTTTGAAGCTCTGCGGAAAGACCCGGCCGCTCGAGCCGACGAAGGTGGCTTCGCCGAGGCCGTCGGCCCAGGCGCGCAGCGCCGATGGCGGGAAGGCATCGAGGCTCGGCGCCAGCCAGCTCCGCGCGGCGCCATATTGCGCGAGGAACGGCTCGCGGCCTGCGGAATGGGTGAGATTGAGGCCGCCGCGGCCAGCGAGCAGGAATTTGCGGGCGGGCGATACGAGGCGCTCGAAGATCGTGACCTCGGCGCCGGCGCCGGCCAGCAGCTCGGCCGCGAAGAGCCCGGCCGGTCCCGCCCCGACGATCGCAATCTCGAGCTTTTCGGCCGTCATTTTGGGCATGTCCAGTCGCCATCCGCCAGCACGATCCTCGTCTGGCGCCTTTCGCCTTCCGCTGCAAGGGCTTCTGATGTCAGGATGACCGCTGCCGGATCACGGCCGGCAACTTAGTGCAAAACCAAGGGAGAGGCTCATGGCTCCGGTCGTCATCGCCATCGATCAGGGAACGACCTCGTCGCGGGCCATCGTCTTCGCGCAGGACCTGTCGGTCCGCGCCGTGGCGCAGCAGGAGTTCACCCAGCACTATCCGGCCTCGGGCTGGGTCGAGCATGACGCGGACGAGATCTGGTCGAGCGTCGTCGAGACCACCCGTGCCGCCATGGCCAAGGCCGGCATCACCGCGGCCGACGTCGCCGGCATCGGCATCACCAACCAGCGCGAGACGACGGTGATCTGGGACCGGGCGACCGGCGAGCCGATCCACCGGGCGATCGTCTGGCAGGACCGGCGCACCGCCGCCGAATGTTCGAGGCTGAAGGCCGAGGGCCATGAGCCCCTGGTGGCGGCACGCTCGGGGCTGCTGATCGATCCCTATTTTTCGGGCACCAAGATCGCCTGGATTCTCGACCATGTCGAAGGCGCGCGGGCCCGCGCCGAGCGCGGCGAGCTCGCTTTCGGCACCGTCGACAGCTTTCTCCTGTGGCGGCTCACCGGCGGCAAGGTGCACGCGACCGATGCGACCAATGCCTGCCGCTCCATGCTGTTCGACATTCATCGCGGCGAGTGGAACCCCGACCTCCTGCATCTCTTTCGCGTGCCGCGCGCGCTGCTGCCCGACGTGCGCGACAGCGCCGCCGATTTCGGCCTGACCGATCCGTCCCTGTTCGGCGGGCCCATCGCCATCGGCGGCATCGCCGGCGACCAGCAGGCGGCAACCGTCGGCCAGGCCTGCTTTTCGCCCGGCATGATGAAATCGACTTATGGCACCGGCTGTTTCGCCCTGCTCAATACCGGAGCGGAGGCGGTCGTCTCGCGCTCGAAGCTCCTGACCACGATTGCCTATCAGCTCGACGGCAAGCCGACCTATGCGCTCGAAGGCTCGATCTTCGTCGCGGGCGCCGCGGTCCAGTGGCTGCGCGACGGGCTCGGCATCATCAAGTCCGCCGCCGAGACCGGCGCGCTTGCAGAGGCGGCCGATCCCATGCAGGACGTCGTCCTGGTACCGGCCTTTGTCGGGCTCGGAGCACCCTATTGGGATGCCGAATGCCGGGGCGCGATCTTTGGCCTGACGCGCGGAACGGGTCCGCGCGAGATGGCGCGAGCAGCGCTCGAAAGCGTCTGTTTCCAGACCGCCGACCTTCTCCAGGCCATGCGCGCGGACTGGCCGGGGGCCGGCAGCACCGACACGGTGCTGCGGGTCGACGGCGGCATGGTCGCCTCCGACTGGACGATGCAGCGGCTCGCCGACCTGCTCGACGCGCCGGTCGACCGGCCGCGGGTTCTGGAGACCACCGCGCTCGGCGCCGCCTACCTTGCCGGTCTTGCCCGCAGCGTCTATCCGGCGCCGGCCGACTTTGCCCGCAGCTGGCAGCTCGAGCGGCGCTTCAGGCCCGACATGGACGATCGCCTGCGCGGCGCCAAGCTGATCCGCTGGCGCGATGCCGTTGGCCGGACGCTGACCGAGCGGCCTAGCTGAGGTCGAAGGGCACCACCTTGCGGCTGTCAGAGGGCACGCGGATCTCGCGGTCGACGGGCGGCACGGCGCGCTGGTGGCAGGCGGTGCGCTCGCAGATGCGGCAGGAAACGCCGATCTTGGCGACATTGGCTTCGGCCTTCAGGTCGACGCCGTCGGAATAGATGATGTCGCCGGCATAGGAGAGCTCGCAGCCGAGACCGAAGGCATAACGCCGCACCGGCGCGCGCCAATGGGCGGCGCTGCGGGTCACTGCCCGGGCGAGCGACAGGTAGCGGATGCCGTCGGGCATTTCGGCCACCTGCACGAAGGTGCGGCCGGTCTGTTCGAAGGCTTCGTGCACGTTCCAGAGCGGACAGGCGCCGCCGAACCGGGCGAACTGGAACCGTGTCGCCGAGTGGCGCTTGATAACGTTGCCGGCGCGGTCGACCTTCAGGAAGTAGAAGGGAATGCCCTTCTGGCCGGGCCGCTGCAGCGTCGACAGGCGATGGCAGACCTGTTCGAGGCTCGCGCCGAAGATCCGGCCGAGCAGGTCGATGTCGTGGCGGGTCTCCTTCGCAGCCGCCAGGAAGCGCCGGTAGGGTAGCATCAGCGCGCCGGCAAAATAGTTCGCCAGCGCGACGCGGGCAATGTCGCCGGCGGCGCGCGAGCGGAAGCGGCCGCCCTCGGCGAGCGCCGCCAGCGCATCCGGCTGTTCGAGCCGGGCAATGCGGTTGGCGAGCAGGAAGGCACGCGTTGCCGGGTCGAGCGAGCCGTCGAGCACGACCAGTTTCGGTCCGGCCTCGTAGCGTTCCATCAGGTCGTCGCCGAGATTGGCATTGGCGTCGACGGTGATGCCGTGGCGGCTCGCCAGATAGCCGCTCAGCACCTGCAGCCGGTCGCTCGCCGCGGCAAGTCCCAGCCGTTCGGCGAGGTCCTCGGCGGCCCGGTCGAGATCGTCGACATAGTTGTCGACGTAGTGGAAATAGTCGCGCACCTCCTCATAGGGCAGCAGCGCGGCTTCGCCTTCCTCGCCGACCGGCGGCGGCAACGGCGCGTCGCCCGCCGCCTGGAGGCGTTCGCGCAGCCGCCGCGCGGTCTGGTGCAGGCGCAGGAAGGCCCGGGCGAAGGCCGGGCTGTCGGATGCGACGCGCTTCAGGTCCTGCAGGCCCGGCGCATTCTCGGCGAGCAGCGGGTCGGCCGCCGCCTCGCGCAGGTCGGTGACCAGGCGATCGGTGTCGTCGACGGCAAAGGTCGCGAGATCGACGCCGAACGTCTGGCCGAGCGCCACCAGCACGCTTGCCGTGACCGGGCGCTGGTTGTTCTCGATCTGGTTGAGATAGCTCACCGACAGGCCGAGCCGCTGGGCGAAGGCAGTCTGGGTGAGCCGCGTGCCTTCGCGCAGGCGGCGAAGGGCCGGGCCCACAAAAACCTTCCGGGACATGGCGCCCTTCCTGGATGATGATACCGTCTGGTCGTTCGACCTAGATCGAAGCACATCCGCCGGACGATAGAAAAGCAAAATTTTCGCAATTTTGCAGCATGACCTTTCGCATTTTGACGCCGCCAGGGCCGGTGTTAGCGTTTGTTTCAGGTGCTTGAAGCCATCCGACACGAGGGATTTCACATGACGAACCTCGCTCAGCCGATGCCGCGCGAAACATTCGCATTCGCCGTTCACCACCCCTTCCCGATCGTCGCCGAAACGCTGGATGCGCTGGTGCGCGCCAACCTGCCCGGCGCGACCGTGGTGGACGAAAGCCGGGCCGAGCTCGTCATCACCACGCTCGACGCTCTGGACGGACTTGAAATCACCCCCGGCACCCGCGTCGCGGTGCTTGTCGACCATGCCGATCGCCGGCCGGTTCAGGACGCGCGCAACCGCGGCGCCGTCGCTGCTCTGCCGCTCGATCTCCCGGCCGATCATCTGCGCGCCGCGCTCGGCGCCGTGCTGGCCGGCCGATCCTGGTGGCCGGTGGTTGCCAATGTCGACCCGGAAGGCCAGGCGCCGGCCTCCCGCCGCCTCGACGCGCTGTCCGGCCAGCAGTTCAAGGTGCTCGACCTGATGAGCCGCGGCCGCCTGAACAAGCAGATTGCCTATGACCTCGGCATTTCCGAGGGCACGGTGAAGTCCCACGTCTCCTCGATCCTGCGCAAGCTCGGCGTCGAACGCCGGACGCAGGCCATCGCCACCTTCATCACGGCGGGCGAGGCGGGCCGCAGCCCGGTCCGCACGACCATCGGGCCGGTTGCCGCCCATCTCTCGCGCGCAACCCACGCCGCGCGCTGAGCAGGCCGCCCGGCCGTCACGGCGGCGCCACGGCGCGCAATCAAGGACAATGGCGGGCGGCGGCGCGCTGTGCTGAAGTCGGTGGCACCGGCGCGTGAGGCGCTGATGCCCTCAGGGAGGCACGGATGAATTTGTCGGTGGGCCGAGTCATCGTCGCAGCGGCCGTTCTTGCCGGTTCCGCCGGCCTTGCCCATGGCCAGCGCGCGCCGCGCTGCGGCGACCTCTGGCTGGAGCGCAATCAGATCTACAAGGATGCGGGCTATTGCTTCCGCACGCGCGCGGCCATCGCCTATTTCGGCAATGCCGGCTGCATGTACGACCGCCAGTCCGACGTGCCGCTGTCGCAGACGCAGCGACGCATCATCGCCGATATCGTCAGGCTCGAACGCAATCTCGGCTGCGGCAGCGACTGACCGCGCCATGACCGGCCTTTCGCGTCGGGGGGCGCTTGCAGGGCTGGCCGCCCTGCCGTTCGGACGCCGCGCCGCGCTGGCCGCCGGGCCGTCGCGGCAGCGGCTCGACCATCTCGTCGCAAGCTATCCCGATCATCTGAAGGCCGTGGCGGACGATACGCTCCTCTGGCGCGACGGTGCCCGCATGGCGATCGGCGCCGGCCAGCCGGAACGTCCGTTCGAGGTCATGCTGCGCTCGGCGACCATTGCCGATCAGCTGCGTCAGACCTATGAGCGCGGTCCGCCGCAAGGACCGCCGCCGCGCGACCACAGCCCGGGGCGCCTGCGCAACACCGCCTTCTTTGCCAAGATGTACGGCGACTGCGCGCGCGGCGACGTGACCGGGCGCATGCGGCCGGTCGCCTGGATGCCGGCAAGCGGCCGGCAGACATTGCAGGTGACCGATATCAACGATGTCGCCACCCGGCTCGAGCGGATCATCGCGGAGCTCGAACAATTGCCGGATCGGCTGAAGGCCTTCCTGGTGCCTTCGGCCGGCACCTACAATTGCCGGGCCGTGGCGGATAGCGGGCTTCCGAGCATGCACGGCTCCGGCGCGGCCATCGACATCAATGTCGCCAAATCGGATTATTGGGCCTGGGCGCGCCGGCGCGGCGAGATCGCCTACCGCAACCGGATTCCATTCGAGATCGTCGGGATCTTCGAGGCGGCCGGCTTCATCTGGGGCGGCAAATGGTATCATTTCGATACCATGCACTTCGAGTATCGCCCGGAACTGCTCGTCTGATCGGCAGGCCGGCCGGCCCTGCAGGCACGACCCGGCGCGGCGGGCTGACCGTGACGCAGTCACTGCCGCAGCCGATATTGCGTTCGAGCCTGACGATATCGGCGATGATGCGCCGCTGCGTCTGCGACAGCGGCGCGCCGGACCGTCGGAGAGCCGCGCAAATTGCCGCGTGAGGACAGCAATTCGCGGCGCGGAACCCGTCGGTCGTCCGCGACGACCGATGGTGTTACAGGATGAACCGGCTGAGATCGGCATTGGCGGCGAGATCGCCGACCGTCTTCTTCACATAGTCGCCGTCGATGGTCACCGTCTCGCCGGCGCGGTCGGGCGCGGTGAAGGATATCTCGTCCAGCACCCGCTCCATGATGGTCTGCAGGCGGCGCGCGCCGATATTTTCGACCGAGGCATTCACGCTCACCGCAAGATCGGCAATGGCATCAATGGCATCGTCGGTCAGGACGAGGCTGAGGCCTTCCGTGCCCATCATCGCGATCGACTGCTTGATCAGGCTCGCCTCGGTCTCGGTCAGGATCCGGCGGAAGTCCTCGCGGGTCAGGGCGTTGAGCTCGACCCGGATCGGCAGGCGGCCCTGCAGCTCGGGCAAAAGGTCCGAGGGCTTGGCGACATGGAAGGCGCCCGAGGCGATGAACAGGATGTGGTCGGATTTGACCGGTCCGTGCTTGGTCGAGACGGTGGTGCCCTCGATCAGCGGCAGAAGATCGCGCTGCACGCCCTCGCGCGAGACGTCGCCGCCGACCCGCGCGCCTTCGCGGGCGCAGATCTTGTCGATCTCGTCGATGAACACGATGCCGTTGTTCTCCACCACCTTGATGGCTTCCTGCACCAGCGTGTCCTGGTCGACCAGCTTGTCGGCCTCCTCCTGGATCAGCGGCTGATAGGCCTCCTTCACGGTGGTGCGGCGCTGCTTGGCCCGGCCGCCCATCATCTTGCCGAGCATGTCGGAAAGATTGGCGATGCCGATCTGGCCGCCGGGCATGCCGGGAATGTCCATCATCGGCAGGTTGGAGGGCTGGCTGGTCACCTCGA
The DNA here is from genome assembly GCF_026847585.1 of Phreatobacter sp. AB_2022a. Lineage (NCBI taxonomy): Bacteria > Pseudomonadati > Pseudomonadota > Alphaproteobacteria > Hyphomicrobiales > Phreatobacteraceae > Phreatobacter > Phreatobacter sp. AB_2022a. Next base: position 30,486 of record NZ_JAPSET010000023.1, on the reverse strand, counting down.
TGTCGATTTCTTTGTCGTCCATCTCGCCGGCGCGCAGCTTCTTGCGGAAGCTGTCGCGGGTCGCCGGCGAGGCGGTGGCGCCGACCAGTGCGTCGAGCACCCGCTCCTCGGCGGCCAGATGCGCCTTCGCCTGCACCTCGCGTCGCTTGGTCTCGCGCACGATGGAGATGCCGACCTCGACGAGATCGCGGATGATCTGCTCGACGTCGCGGCCGACATAGCCGACCTCGGTGAACTTGGTCGCCTCCACCTTCAGGAAGGGCGCGTTGGCGAGCTTGGCAAGGCGCCGGGAAATCTCGGTCTTGCCGACGCCGGTCGGGCCGATCATCAGGATGTTCTTCGGCAGGACCTCCTCGCGCAGCGTCTCGTCGAGCTGCAGGCGGCGCCAGCGGTTGCGCAGCGCGATCGCCACCGCGCGCTTGGCCTTGTCCTGGCCGATAATGTGCCGGTCGAGTTCGGAAACAATCTCACGGGGGGAAAAATCAGTCATCCGATGGTCTCGATCACCACGTTGTCGTTCGTATAGACGCAAATATCGGCCGCGATCTTCATCGCCTTGCGCACGATCGCCTCGGCCGGCTGATCGGTGTCGGCGAGCGCGCGCGCCGCGGCGAGCGCATAATTGCCGCCGGAGCCGATCGCCATGATGCCGCCCTCGGGCTCCAGCACGTCGCCTGTGCCGGTCAGGATCAGCGACACGTCCTTGTCGGCGACGATCATCATCGCTTCCAGCCGCCGCAGGTAGCGGTCGGTGCGCCAGTCCTTGGCAAGCTCGACGGCCGCGCGGGTCAGCTGGCCGGGATACTGCTCGAGCTTGCCTTCGAGACGCTCGAACAGCGTGAACGCATCCGCGGTCGCGCCGGCGAAGCCGGCAATGACATCGCCCTTGCCGAGCCGGCGGACCTTGCGGGCATTGGACTTGATCACGGTCTGGCCGAGGCTCACCTGGCCGTCGCCGCCGATCACCACCTGGCCGCCCTTGCGGACCGAGCAGATGGTTGTCGCGTGCCAGCCGGGAAAGGCGGTGTCACTCTTGGTCATGATCGCTCTTGGGTGTGGAACTGCAAAGCAAGCCCGTCATTTAGGCCTGTTATGCGGGAGCGCAAGCGTCATGGCGGTCACCCCTGCCGCTTGCGCCGCGGCGCTGGCTGCGGCGTGGCCCCGCGCCAGGCGGCCGTCAGCAGCGCCTCGACGAGGTTGCGATCGGCGACCGCGAGCTTCAGCTGCGTCCAGCCCTGGCGGCCCCAGGCATTGGGAATGGCGCCGAGCAGACCGGGGGCGCTGTCGACATAGATCGGCTGCTCGTCCGGCGTCAGCTTGACGTTCATGTCGTGACCATCGGCCGAGAAGGTCGCGAAGATGCGACCCTTGGCCACCTTCACCGCCGTCCGGTCGAAATGCGGCGCCGCGGTCGTGTCCGGCAGTCCGAGCGCCAATTGCAGTGCTTCGTCGCGGGTCATGATTTCGCTCCGGCGCTTTCGTTCCGAACCTGGTCTGATCTCCAATACCCGGCTGGCAGACAATATTTACCTAGCGTCAATTTCAAAAAGACAAAAATGGATGACCGCACGTGTCTGCTTTGGCATGCGAAGAAACCATCCGGCGTTTTTCATGGTCATCGATACTATCGCAAATCGTTTCGGACCTCGTCTGCGTCGTCTCGCCGCCGCCGTCCTCGCCATCCTCTTGGTGGCGGCCGTTCCAATCCTGATCGCGGCGGGGCTTGCAATGCGTACCGGGATCGAGGTCGATCCGAACCCAGGCTCTCAAGGCAGGAACGACGTCGATCTCTACCAGGACATGATCGCCGCCGTGCGGAGCGGCCAATCGTACTATGTGGCCGTCGCAAATGCACATCGTGCCGATGGTTACCCGCTGCGTCCGTTTGTTACGGTCCGACCGCCGCTTTCGGCCTATGCGCTGTCGATATTGCCCAACGAAACCTGGCGTGAATGGAGCTTGATGGCGCTTACGCTCGTCACGCTGGCGCTATGGTGCCGCCGTCTCGCGGACGTCGCTCCCAATCGCGTCTTTTTTGCCCTGGCCGTCGTGCTTCTGTCGAGTGGCCTCGGCTTGACGCTCAGTCTGGTGCCCTATGCGCTCCACGAAAGCTGGGCTGCCGTTCTGATCGCCCTCTCGCTGGTCGTGCGCCAGCCCAACCGTTTTCTGCCGAGCGTGGCCCTGGGCCTGGTCGCGGCCCTTTGGCGGGAGCTTTCGATCCCCTATCTCGTCGCGATGGCCGCCATGGCCTGGAGGGACGGGCAGCCGAGGGAGGCACGAGCATTCGCTCTGGCGGTCGTGGTTGCGGGTGCGGCCCTCGCAGCGCATGCATGGGCGGTCAGCACCGTCGTGGTGCCGGGTGACGCCCGGTCGCCGGGTTGGCTCACGATCGGCGGCTGGCAGCAGGTCCTGCGTGCCACCAATTACAATGCGCTGCTCCTGCTCCTCCCGGCATGGGTCGTTGCCGTCACCACGCCGCTCGCCTTGTTCGGCCTGACGGCGGCGCGCGGGCCCGTCGGGCGTCGCCTTGCGCTCATCGTGTTCGGTTATGCCTTCGCCTTCATGATATTGGGGCGGGAGAACAATCATTATTGGGGCGTCATGATCGCGCCGCTGCTGCCGCTCGGGCTGCTCTACCTGCCCGATGCCATCGACACTTGCGCGAAAGCCGTTCGCGGCCTGTCTGATGACGAGCGGTCTGCGGCTCCCGAAGCTCCGTCCCAGGCATCGCCCGGCGGGGCGCCGCCGGCGACGCTTGCCTGCCTCTGATCGCGCGCCTTGCGGAACGGCGCATGAAGCCGGGATGGCGGGCATCGCATCGCGCGACAGCCGCTCGGGTTTTCTTCACGTCACGCCGCTGGTAGAAGACGCGGCAATCCGCGTGGAGAGAGCTATGCGCAAGGCTTCGGTCAGCCGCACCACCAAGGAGACCGACATCACCGTTTCGGTCGATCTCGACGGCGCCGGCACCGCCGACGTCGCGACCGGTGTCGGCTTCTTCGACCACATGCTCGATCAGATCGCCCGCCACGGCATGATCGACCTGACGGTGAAGGCGGCCGGCGACCTGCATATCGACGACCATCACACGGTCGAGGATGTCGGCATCGCGCTCGGGCAGGCGGTGCGCAAGGCGCTCGGCGACATGAAGGGCATCACCCGCTATGCCGATCTGCACCTTGCCATGGACGAGGCGCTGACGCGCGTCGCGATCGACGTGTCCGGACGGCCCTTCCTGGTGTTCCGCACCAGCTTTCCGCGCGAGAAGATCGGCACGTTCGACACCGAGCTGGTGCGCGAGTTCTTCCAGGCTTTCGCGATGAACGCCGGCATCACGCTGCATGTCGAGACGCTCTACGGCGACAATGCCCATCACATTGCCGAAAGCTGCTTCAAGGGCCTGGCCCGGGCGCTGCGCGCAGCCTTTGCGATCGACCCGCGCCGCGCCGGAGAGATCCCCTCCACCAAGGGCGTGCTCTGATGGCGCTGAAGAGCTTCACCGTTCACGCGGCCCCCGGCCAGGCCGGGCGCGATCCGGACAGCGCGCTGCGCTTCGTGCCGGACACCTTCTCCCTCATCGCCTTCATCGCGCCCTGGGCCTATTTCCTCTGGCACCGGATGTGGCTGGTGACGTTCGCCTATCTCCTCGCCGTCGGCGTCGTCATTCTGGGCCTCGGTGCCGCCGGCCTGACCGGCCCCGTCGTCGCCGCCATCGGTTTCGTCTTCAATCTGGTCATCGGGCTCGAGGCGACCAATCTGCGGCGCTGGACGCTCGACCGCAGCGGCTTCCGTGAACAGGCCGTGGTCGTCGCGGCCAGCCGCGACGAGGCCGAGCGGCGCTATTTCGCCGAGCGCGAGGCGGCGCTGGCACCGCCCCCGCCGCCCGCCGGCCCGCCCTCGGCCTATCCGGCCGCCGCTTCGCCCCAGCATGTGATCGGTCTGTTCCCGGAGGCCGAAGGCGGCGCACGGAGCCCCAGATGACGGTTGCCTCGAAATGACAGTCGCGATCGTCGATTACGGTTCGGGCAATCTGCACTCCGCGCAGAAGGCCTTCGAGCGGATGGCGCGTGAGCGCGGCCTGAATGTCGAGGTCAGCGTCACCGCCGATCCCGAGGTCGTGCGCCGCGCCGACCGCATCGTGCTGCCGGGTGTCGGCGCCTTCGCCGATTGCCGGAACGGCCTCGTCGGCGTTGCCGGCATGGTCGAGGCGATGACCGAAGCGGTGCGCGGCCGGGGCCGGCCCTTTTTCGGCATTTGCGTCGGCATGCAGCTCATGGCCGGCCGCGGCCTCGAAAAGGAGATCTCGGCCGGGCTCGGCTGGGTGCCCGGCGACATCGACCTGATCCGGCCGGCCGATGCCGCGCTGAAGATCCCGCATATGGGCTGGAACACGCTCGATGTCCGGCGCGATCATGCCGTGCTCCGGGACATTCCGACCGGGCCGGACGGCCTGCACGCCTATTTTGTCCATTCCTATCACCTGAGCGCCGCGGCGGCCGACATCGTCGTCGCGGAGGCCGATTATGGCGGGCCGGTCACGGCGATGATCGCCCGCGACACCATGATCGGCACGCAGTTCCACCCCGAGAAGAGCCAGCGCCTCGGCCTGACCCTGATCGGCAATTTCCTGGAGTGGCGGCCGTGAGGCTTTTTCCCGCGATCGACCTCAAGGAGGGCCGCTGCGTCCGCCTGAAACAGGGCGACATGAACCAGGCGACGGTCTATTCCGACGACCCGGCCGCCCAGGCGCGCGCCTTCGAGGCGCTCGGCTTCGACTATCTGCACGTTGTCGACCTCGACGGCGCCTTCGCCGGCAAGCCGGTCAATGCCGCCGCGGTCGAAGCGATCAGGCGGGCGACGCGGTTTCCGGTCCAGCTCGGCGGCGGCATCCGCGACATGAAGACGGTCGAGGGCTGGCTCGGCAAGGGCGTCACCCGCGTCATCATCGGCACCGCCGCGGTGCGCGATCCCGACTTTGTCCGGGCCGCCGCGAAGGCCTTTCCCGGCCAGGTGGCCGTCGGCATCGACGCCCGCGACGGCTGGGTCGCGGTCGAAGGCTGGGCCGAGACCTCGACGCTCGCGGCCGAGGATCTCGCGCGCCGCTTCGAGGATGCCGGCGTTGCTGCCATCGTCTATACCAACATCGCCCGCGACGGCATGCTCTCGGGCATCGACTGGGACGGTACCATCGGCCTCGCCGACGCGGTCGCCATTCCGGTCATCGCCTCGGGCGGCCTTGCCTCCATGGACGATGTCCGCACGCTGGCCTCGCCGCGCGCGGCCAAGCTTGCCGGCGCGATCACCGGCAAGGCGCTCTATGACGGCCGGCTCGACCCGCGCGAGGCCCTCGACCTGCTCAAGGCCGGAGGCCGGCCATGACTTTCCGCGAGGCCGGAGGCCGGCCATGACTTTCAAAGTGCGCATCATTCCCTGCCTCGACGTCAAGGACGGCCGGGTGGTCAAGGGAGTGCAGTTCGTCGATCTCGTCGATGCCGGCGACCCGGTCGAGGCCGCCAAGGCCTATGATGCGGCGGGCGCGGACGAACTGACCTTCCTCGACATCACCGCGAGCTCGGACAATCGTGCCACCATGTTCGACGTCGTGCGGCGCACGGCCGAGGCCTGTTTCATGCCCCTGACGGTCGGCGGCGGCGTGCGCACGGTCGATGACATCAGGGCTCTGCTGACCTCGGGCGCCGACAAGGTGTCGATCAACACCGCGGCGGTCACCGACCGCGCCTTTGTCGGCCGGGCTGCGGACAAGTTCGGCAATCAGTGCATCGTCGTCGCCATCGACGCCAAGAAGGTCTCGGGCGCCGGCGAAACCGATCGCTGGGAGATCTTCACCCATGGCGGGCGCAAGCCGACCGGCATCGATGCGGTCGCCTATGCCCGCGAGGTGGTGGCGCTCGGCGCCGGCGAGATCCTGTTGACCTCGATGGACCGGGACGGCACCAAGAGCGGCTTCGATCTCGCCCTGACCCGGGCGGTTGCCGACGCCGTCCCGGTGCCGGTCATCGCCTCCGGCGGGGTCGGCACGCTCGACCATTTCGTCGACGGCGTGGCCAAGGGCGGTGCCACCGGCGTGCTGGCGGCCTCCGTCTTCCATTTCGGCACCTTCACCGTGCCCGAGGTGAAGCGGCACATGCGGGCGGCCGGGCTCGCCGTCAGGATGGACGGCCTCGCGCCATGATCCCCGTCGACACCTTGCTGGTCCTCGCCGGCCTCTGGCTGATCGCGGTGATCACGCCGGGGCCGAACACGCTCCTGTTCGTGGCCGTCGGCCTCTCCTCGCCGACCCGCTCGCTGCTGGCCGTGGTAGCCGCCGTGCTGATCGGCACGCTGTGCTGGGGCCTTGCCGGATTGTTCGGCCTGTTCTGGCTGTTCGAATTGTTCCCCGCGGCCGCCATCGCCATCAAGGTGCTTGGCGGCGCCTACCTCGCCTGGATGGGCCTGCGCCTGATCCGCCGCAACATGGCGCCGCCGGCGGCGACCGGCAGGCTGCGCGCGCCTGCGCTCGGCACCCGCAAGGCCTTCGTCACCGGCCTCGTCACCGCGCTCGGCAATCCGAAATCGCTGGTTTTCGTCTCGTCGCTCTTTGCTGTCACGCACCTCGCCGAGCAGCCGCTCGCCATCGGCCTCATGGGCGTCGCGCTGATGGTCGCGATGTCGGCGACCTATTACCTCGTCTTCGCCTTCATCCTGCGCAAGCTGCCGGTGGCGCGCGGGCCGAGTCGCATGGGCCGCGCCGTCGGTGCCGGCGCGGGCCTCGTCATGATCGCCTATGGTGGCAAGATGATCTGGGAGCGCTGAGCGCGGCTGCTCAGAGCTGGAAGCCGTTCTCGGCGGCGAGCGATTTCAGATCCGCCTCGGGCCGGGCCCCCATATGGCTGATGATCTCGGCGGCGCAGAGCGCGCCGAGGCCGAGCGATGCTTCGTGGCCGAGGCCCCGGGCAAGCCCGGCGAGGAAGCCGGAGGCAAAGAGGTCGCCGGCGCCGGTCGTGTCGACCACACGCGCGACGGGGAAGGCCGGCACCGAGACCAACTCGTTGCCCTCGGCCGCCAGCGCCCCCTCTTCGCCGCGGGTCACGACCGCCAGCCGCGCGTCGGCACGCAACGCATCGAGCGCCGTCGCGAAATCCGAGGTCTGATAGAGCGATTTCAATTCGCTCTCGTTGGCGAAGACGATGTCCACGACCTTGTCGCGCAGCAGCTGCAGGAATTCGTCGCGATAGCGGTCGACACAGAACGAATCGGACAGCGTCAGCGCCACGCGCCGGCCGGCGCCGTGGGCGATCGTGGCGGCCTTCAGGAAGGCCTGCTTGGCCGGCGGCGGATCCCAGAGATAGCCTTCGAGGTAGGTCACGCCGGCATTGGCGATGGTGTCCTCGTCGACATCCTCGGGCGACAGCAGCTGGGCCGCGCCGAGATAGGTGTTCATGGTGCGCTCGCCGTCGGGCGTCACCAGGATGAAGGAACGGGCGGTGGCCGGCCCGTCCTCCGCGAGGCGGGTCGGGAAATGCACGCCGGCGGCCTTGATGCCATGGCTGAAAGTGTGACCGAGCGGGTCGTTCTTGACCTTGCCGATGAAGCCGGGCGCAAGGCCCAGCATGCCGCAGCCGACGATGGTATTGGCCGCCGAGCCGCCGGAAATCTCCACCGTCTGCGTCATGGCGCCGTAGATTGCCTCGGCGCGCGGCTCGTCGATCAGCATCATCGCGCCTTTCTGCATGTCGAGCTTGGCGATGAGGTCGTCCTGGATGCGGGCGAGCACGTCGACGATGGCATTGCCGATGCCGGCAACGTCGTAGCGGGCCTTGGACATGAAACGGGTTCTCCGCAGGATCTCTTGGAAACTCCGGCCGCCCTCTACACGTTGCGGCCGGCGCGGGCAATGTCGGCGCCGGTTCGGCGCTTGACCTTTCGAAAGGTTGACATGAGCCGCCAGTCTGTTTGCCTGGGGCCGGAGCTGGTGTCCTGAAACCCGAAACGCGCGGCGTCCGATACCGGGCGGGCGTGGTTTCGAAGTCGCGGCACAGGGGGTGGCAGGTGAAGGAGGACACAGCGATGCAGCTCGGCATGGTGGGGCTTGGCCGGATGGGCGCCAATATCGTGCGTCGCCTGATCCGCGCGGGTCATTCCTGCGTCGTCCACGACACCAATCCGGAGGCGGGCAAGGCGCTGGCCGCAGAAGGCGCGGTCAATGCGACCAGCCTCGCCGCGCTCGTCGACACGCTCTCCGCTCCGCGCGCGGTCTGGATCATGCTGCCGGCCGGCACGGTCACCGAAAACACCATCGCGGAACTGGCGGCCCTGCTCGCGCCGGGCGACACCATCATCGATGGCGGCAATACCTATTGGAAGGATGACATCCGGCGGGCCCAGGCGCTCGCCGCCAAATGCCTGGCCTATCTCGATGTCGGCACGTCGGGCGGCGTCTGGGGCCTGGAGCGCGGCTATTGCCTGATGATCGGCGGCGACAAGGACGCCGCCGACCGGCTCGACCCGATCTTTTCGGCGCTCGCGCCGGGTCGCGGCGCGATCCCGGCGACGCGCCATCGCGGCGAGGCCCACGCCTCGACCGCCGAGCGCGGCTATCTCCACTGCGGGCCGAGCGGCGCCGGCCACTATGTGAAGATGATCCACAATGGCATCGAATACGGCATGATGCAGGCCTTTGCCGAAGGGTTCGACATCCTGCGCAATGCCGGCTCGGAGCGGCTGCCGGCCGAGCAGCGCTACGACCTGGCGCTGGCCGACATCGCCGAGGTCTGGCGCCGGGGCAGCGTCGTCACCTCCTGGCTCCTCGACCTGACCGCCGAGGCCCTGGCCGAGGACGGCGCGCTCACCGGCTTTTCCGGCCATGTCGACGATTCCGGCGAGGGCCGCTGGACGGTCGAGGCCGCGGTGGAGCAGGCAACCCCGGCCGAGGTGCTGACCTCGGCGCTCTATACCCGCTTCCGCTCGCGCCAGGACCACACCTTCGCGGAAAAGGTGCTCTCGGCCATGCGCAAGGGTTTCGGCGGCCACCAGGAGCCCAAGAAGACGGCATGACGACGGACGGCGCGAGCAGGGAACCTCTCGGCGCGGTGCTGCCGGCGGCGATCATCGTCATGGGCGTCTCCGGCAGCGGCAAGTCGACGGTCGGAGCCGCGCTTGCCGCGGCGCTCGGCTGGGATTTCCGCGACGGCGATGCGTTTCACCCGCCGGCCAATGTCGAGAAGATGCGCGCCGGGGCGCCGCTCACCGATACCGACCGCTGGCCCTGGCTGGATGCCATTGGCCGCCATGCCGCCGACCGCGATGCGGCAGGCGATCACGTGGTCATCGCCTGCTCGGCCCTGCGCCGGATCTATCGCGACCGGCTGCGGGCATCGGGCGCGGCCATGCGCTTCGTCCATCTCGACGGCAGCTTCGGGCTGATCGATGCCCGCATGGCCGCGCGCCGCGATCATTTCATGCCGCCGAGCCTGCTCGAAAGCCAGTTCGCGACGCTCGAGCCGCCGGAACCGGACGAAGCCGTCATCGTCGTCCCGGTCGAGGCAGCGCCCGGGACGATCGTCACCGCGATTCTCGGCCGGCTGCGCGCCTCGGCCTAGCGACCGGGGAAGGCCTTGCGGTGCCGGCCGATGTCGGCGAGCGCCCCGCTCCGGACCGCGGCCATGTCGCATTCGCCGATGACGATGCCGTAACCCGCCGCCGCGAGCTGTGAGGCGTCGCGGCCGGGGATCGGGATGGTGCCGAGCACCTTGCCCGCCGCGCGCGTCGCCGCCGCGGCCGCGTCGATGCTCGCCAGGACATCGGGCGCATCCAGCTGGCCGAGCTTGTCGAGCGAGCCGGCGAGGTCGTTGGCGCCGATGAACAGGCAGTCCGCGCCGTCCAGCGCGGCCATCTCGCCGGCAATGCGCGCGGCGCCGGCGCTTTCGATCTGCAGGGCGAGGAAGGTTTCCTCGTGCGCAGTCTCGGCATAGGTCTCGTCGAAACCGTAGAGTCCGGACCGGGCGACCGAGGCGGCATAGCCGCGCCGGCCGCGCGGCGGGAAGCGGCAGGCGGAGATGATCGCCCTGGCCTGGTCGAGCGTGTCGACCATCGGAACCATGAGCGAATGGATGCCGGCATCGAGCAGCCGCTTGAAGTGGCTCGGATCATGGCCGGGCACGCGCACCATCGCCTCGCCGCCGCCGGCCTCGACCGCGCGCACGCAGGCCAGCACGTCGGCGACGTCGATCGGCGTATGCTCGGTGTCGACGAGCACGATGTCGTAGCCGGCGAGCGCATAGAGCTCGCAAATGGCCGGCGAACCTGAGAACACCCAGGCGCCGAGGAGGTTCTCGCCGGCCATGGCGCGGCGTTTCATGCGGTTGCGGATCATCGAATGTCTCCTGGGAGCGAGGGCTCAAGTCGGCATGAGCGGAATGTCGCGGGCGGCGATCCCGAGCGCGGCCGCGGCAATCGCCTCGGCGTCCGGCAGGCTCGGCTGCGCGCCGAATGCGGTGCAGGCGAGCGAGCCGGCGGCCGTGCCGTGCTCGATGGCGCTGACGAGGCCGCGCCCCGCCGCGAGGGCCGCCGCGAACGCACCGCAAAAGGCGTCGCCGGCCGCCGTCGTGTCGACCACCGCGACGGGCAGTGCCGGCACCAGGCAGCGCACGCCGTCGCGCCAGGCGACGGCTCCCTCGGCGCCGAGGGTCACCACCGCGGTCTTGCCGAGCTGGCGGTCGATCTCCCGGGCGATCGCTTCCGGCTCGTCGGAGGCAAGGCCGAGGCCGGGGCCAAGGGCAAGGATCTCGTGCTCGTTGACGATGACGATATCGACCAGTGCCATCAGTGCGGCCGGCACCGGCCCTGCCGGCGCGCGGTTGAGCAGCACGGTCATCTGATGCGCCTTGGCCCAGCGTGCCGCGGCGAGGTTTTCCGCTTCGGGCACTTCCCATTGCAGCATGAGCAGGTCGCTGCCGGCGACGGCCAGCCGGTCGAGGGCGCCGGCGCTCGCCTGGGCATTGGCGCCGGCCGCGACGACGATCTGGTTGCGCCCGCCGGCATCGACTGCGATGAAGGCGGCGCCCGTCGGCGCATCGACCCGGGCGATGCCCGAAAGATCGACACCGGCTGCGGCGAGAGCGCTCAGCGCCGTCTCGGCGAAGGCGTCGCGCCCGACCGCGCCGACCAATGCGACCTCGGCGCCCGCGCGCCGCGCCGCCAGCGCCTGGTTCGCGCCCTTGCCGCCGGGGACCATCTGATAATCGGGACCGAGCACGGTTTCGCCGGCGCGCGGCAGGTCCGGCACGCGCGCGACCAGGTCGATGTTGATGGAGCCGAAAACGACGATCATGGGCCGCGAGGCTGGCTTGTCCGAAGGCTTCCGGTCAAGGCGCCGGTAGCAGGGCGGCAATGCGCCCCAATATAAGCAGGGCGGTGCGATCACGGATTTTGATTTGCCCTCGCCGGAACCGCGCGTCATGGACAGGGCATGAAACAGGCAGCGATCGAGACCAGCGCCCTGATCAAGGACTACGGCGCCGTACGCGCCGTGGACGGCCTGACGCTGGTCCTGCCGGCCGGCTCGACCACCGCGCTGCTCGGCGGCAACGGCGCCGGCAAGACGACGACGATCGCCATGATCATGGGCTTGACCTTGCCGACCTCGGGCAAGGTCCACGTGCTCGGCACCGACATGGCGCGACGGCGGCACGACGTCCTCCACCGGATGAACTTCGAAAGCCCCTATGTCGACATGCCGAACCGGCTCACCGTGCGCCAGAACCTCACGGTGTTCGGCAAGCTCTACGGCGTTGCCGGTCTTGGCGACCGGATCCGGGCACTGGCCGCCGATCTCGACCTCGGTGATTTCCTCGACCGGCCGACCGGCAAGCTCTCGGCCGGCCAGAAGACCCGCGTCGCGCTCGCCAAGGCGCTGATCAATGATCCGGAGGTGCTGCTGCTCGACGAGCCGACCGCTTCGCTCGATCCCGATACCGCCGATTGGATCCGCAGCCATCTCGAGCGCTACCGCTCCCGCCGCGGCGCCACCATCCTGCTTGCCTCGCACAATATGGGCGAGGTCGAGCGGCTGTGCGACCGCGTGGTGATGATGAAGCGCGGCCGCATCGAGGACGACGGCTCGCCGGCCGAGCTCATTGCCCGCTACGGCCGCAGCAATCTGGAGGAAGTGTTCCTCGACGTCGCCCGTGGACGCAAGGAGGCGGCTGAGTAATGACCCATCCGGTTCGGCAGGCTCGCACCCGCGTCAAGATCTGCTGCATCTCCTCGGCCGAGGAGGCGCGCCTGGCGATCGCGGCCGGCGCCGACGCGCTCGGCTTCGTCGCGGGCAGGCCGTCCGGTTCCGGCATCGTCGACGATGCGACGATCCGCGCGGTCGCCGACGAAGCGCCGCCGCCGGTTGCGAGCTTCCTGCTGACCCCGCACCTGAAAGGCGCCGACATCGTCGAGCATCTGCGCCTCTGCGGCACCAATACGGTGCAGATCGTCGACCATGTCGATCCGGCCGAGCATGCGGTCATCGCCGGGGCGCTGCCGCTCGTCCGCCGGGTCCAGGTGATCCATGTCGAAGGCCCCCGGACGCTGGATCTGATCCCGGTCTACGAGCCCCATATCCACGCTTTCCTGCTCGATTCGGGCAAGCCCGGCGGCAGCATGCGCGAGCTCGGCGGCACCGGCCGCACCCACGACTGGAAGGTCAGCGCGGAATTCGTGCGCCGGTCGCGGCGGCCGGTCTTCCTCGCCGGCGGCCTCAACGCCGGCAATGTCGCGGCCGCGATCGCGGCCGTCCGGCCGTTCGGGCTCGATCTGTGTTCGGGCGTGCGCACGGCCGGGCACCTCGATCCGGCCAAGCTCGATGCCTTCATGCAGGCCGTGCGGGAGGCCGGATGACCTTTTCCCTGGCCCGCGTCGGCGCGCTCTGCCTGCGCTACAGCTATCTCATCGCCTCGTCCTGGCCGCGGCTCCTCGAGCTCGTCTACTGGCCGGTGCTCAACCTGCTCACCTGGGGATTCCTGCAGACCTATGCGATGAACGCCGCCAACGGCACGCTGTTCGCGGCGGGCGCGCTGGTCTCCGGGCTGCTCCTGTGGGAGGTGCTGTTCCGCGGTCAGCTCGGCTTCTCCATCTCCTTCCTGGAGGAGATCTGGTCGCGCAATCTCGCCAATCTCCTGATGAGCCCGTTGCGGCCGGTGGAGTTCGTCGCCGCGCTGATGGCGATGAGCCTGCTGCGCCTCGTCATCGGCCTGACGCCGGCCGTGGTGCTGGCGGTCGCCTTCTTCGGGCTCGACCTCGCCCGCCTGGGCATCGGCCTCGTCGCCTTCTTCGCCCTGCTCGTCATCACCGGCTGGGCGGTGGCACTGCTCGTCGCCGGGGTGATCCTGCGCCACGGCCTCGGCGCGGAGAGCCTCGCCTGGACCGTGCTGTTCCTGTTCTGGCCGCTCTGCTGCGTCTACTACCCGCTTTCGGTGCTGCCCTGGTGGCTGAAGCCCTTGGCCCTCGCGCTGCCGCCGACCTACGTCTTCGAGGGCATGCGCGCGGTGCTGGCGACCGGCACCCTGAGGCTCGACTACCTCGCGATCGCGGCCGGCCTCGACATCCTCTGGCTCGGCGTCGCGGCCTGGGGCTTCGTCGTCCTGATGGACCGGGCGCGGGCGGCCGGCACGCTTTTGTCCGGCGGGGAATGAGCTTCTCCGGCGGGCCCGGCCCGGAGCAGAAATATCCGTAGAAACCCTGATGAACGAAAGTTGACGGTTTGTTAGCCGCGCTCTGATTGCCTGAATTGTGTCGAACAGATTACAAATTATCGCAGCGCAGCAAACGAAGGCTGGGTAATTACCGCATGGCACAGGCCTGCGGCGGGCCTCGGAAATGAGCCCGGCCTTGACCCGGTCCCGTCCATCGGAGGCCTCGCGAGTGCTTTATCATTGGTACGAAGCAACGCATGCCATGCTGTCGCCTTATCGCGCCATGGCCGATGCCACCAAGCTGGCGCTGTCCAATCCGGTCAATCCCTGGTCGCATACCCCCTTCGGCAAGCAGGTCGCGGCGGCCTGCGAGGTGTTCGAGCGCACCACGCGCCGGTACGGCAAGCCCGATTTCAATCTGGCCACGACCCTTGTCGGCGGCGAGCGCGTGGCGGTGACCGAAAAGGTCGTCTGGTCGCGCCCCTTCTGCAATCTCATCCACTTCCAGCGCGCGGTTCCGCGCGGCCGGCGGCCGGATCCGAAGGTGCTGATCGTCGCGCCGATGTCCGGCCACTACGCCACCCTGCTGCGCGGCACGGTCGAGGCCTTCCTGCCCGACCACGAGGTCTACATCACCGACTGGACCGATGCCCGCATGGTGCCGCTCGCCGAGGGGCATTTCGACCTCGACGACTATGTCGACTACGTCATTTCCATGCTGCATGTGCTTGGGCCGGACACCCATGTCATGGCGGTCTGCCAGCCGGCGGTGCCGGTCTTCATGGCGGTCTCGCGCATGGAGGCCGAGGACGATCCCTATGCGCCGACCACGCTGACGCTGATGGGCGGCCCGATCGACACCCGCGCCAATCCGACCGCGGTCAACAAGCTCGCCCATGAGCGCGGCACCGACTGGTTCCGCCGCAACGTCCTCACCACCGTCCCCTTCCCGCATCCGGGCATGATGCGGCAGGTCTATCCGGGCTTCATGCAGCTCACCGGCTTCATGACCATGAATCTCGACCGTCATGTCGACGCCCACCGCGACCTGTTCCGCAACCTGGTCAAGGGTGACGGCGACGGCGCGCAGAAGCACCGCGAATTCTACGACGAATACCTCTCGGTGATGGACCTCACCGCCGAGTTCTACATGCAGACGATCGAGCGCGTCTTCGTCGAGCATCACCTGCCGCTCGGCATCATGCGGCACCGTGACCAGCCGGTCGATCCGAAGGCCATCCGGCGCGTCGCGCTGATGACGGTGGAAGGCGAGAACGACGACATTACCGGCGGCGGCCAGACGCTCGCCGCCCACGGCCTTGCCACCTCGCTCGCCGACGACATGCGTGTCCACTACCTGCAGCCGTCGGTCGGCCACTACGGCGTGTTCAACGGCTCGCGGTTCCGCGCCGAGATCGCGCCTCGCGTGATGGACTTCATGCGCACCCATGCCTACCGCAAGGCCCAGCAGAGCGCGCCAGGCGGCAAGCCGGTCGTCGCCAAGGCGGCGGGCGCCAAGCCCGCGGGCCTGAAGATGATCCAGGGCGGCCGCACCGGATCGGGCGCGCTGCACGCGCCCAAAAAGGACTGAGCCAAAGCCTTCACAAGGCCGTGCGCCGTCGGCGAGTGCGCGCGCCGATATGGCGCGGCGCCCGGCGACTCGGCTATTCTCATCCCATGTCGATCGTCCGCCGCCTGTTTCAGCGCGAGCCTGACCCCGCGACGATTCCCGTCACGCATGAGGGGATCGTCTACGAGGTTGCGGTGCGGCGCATGGCGCAGGCCCGCCGGTTCACCCTGAGGGTCAGGACCGCGAGCCGCGATGCGGTGCTGACCATGCCGCAGCGCGCCCGCTTCGCCGATGCGCGCGACTTCGCCGAGCGGCATGGCGGCTGGATCGCCGCCCGGCTCAGCCGGATCCCGGAAACCCTTGATTTCGTGCCCGGTGCCGTCGTGCCGCTGCGGGGTGTCGGCCATGCCGTGGTGCATCGCGCCGACCGGCGCGGCACGGTCTGGGTCGAGAACGGCGAGATTCACGTCGCCGGCGATGCCGCCTTCGCGGCGCGGCGGGTGCAGGATTTCCTGAAGCGCGAGGCCAAGAAGGACCTGGAACTGGCGACGCGCCACCATGCCGCCGCGCTCGGGGTCAAGGTGACACGCATCACCATGCGCGACCAGGCGAGCCGCTGGGGTTCGTGCTCCTCCACCGGCGCCATCAACTATTCCTGGCGCCTGATCCTCGCTCCGCCCTTCGTCCTCGACTATCTCGCCGCCCACGAGGTCGCGCATCTGCGCGAGATGAACCATTCCGCGCGGTTCTGGCGCATCGTCAGGGATCTCTGCCCGGGTCTCGAGCCCGCCAAGGCCTGGCTGCGCGTCAACGGCGCCCAGTTGCACCGCTACGGCACGAAATAGGGTCCAGGGCCTGTTCGCCCTGCAGAAATGTCGGCGGTGGTGCGAGGCGCGTTGCGCCCGCGCCTTGCAAGCATGAGGCGCCGAGGAGGGCTGACTTCTGGGCAAAACCGGCGCGGGAACCGTCAGCCGAGCCGCTTCTGCATGAAGACGAGGTCGAGGCGGCGGCCGAACTTGGTGCCGACCTCGTACATCCGGCCGACCTCGACGAAGCCCGCCCGCCGGTGCAGCTTGAGCGAGGCCGCGTTCGAGCCTTCGATGCCGCCGATGATGACGAATTTGCCCTGGGCCCTGGCGCGCGCGATCAGTGCCTCGACCAGGGCGACGCCCACGCCGCCGCCACGCCGGTCGGACCGGACATAGACGGAATGCTCGACCGCGTCGCGATAGCCGTCCCAGGCGCGGAACTGGACATAGGAGCCGAAGCCGACGACCTCGCCGTTCTCGACCGCGACCAGCACGGGATAGCCGGCCGCAACGCGCTCCTGCCACCAGGTGCGGCGGTTGTCGAGATCGACGGGCGCGTCGGTCCAGACGGCGGTCGTGTTGACGATGGCCTCGTTGAGAATGGCGAGGATCGCTGGCAGGTCATCCTCGGTCGCATCACGCACGGTCGCGGCAGCCGGCCGCGATGCAGCCGCCGGCGCGAGCACCTTGGTCAGGAAGGTGGTGTCGCAATAGCCCCCGTCGGGCAGCAGGGCGAAATCGGCGACGAAGCCGCAGCGCTGCCAGCCGCCGCGCTCATAGACGCGGATCGCCGTGTCATTGGCCGAATCGAGCAGCAGCAGCGTGCGGCCCCGGGCGAGCGCCTCCTCCTCGAGCCGCTGCAGCATGGCCTGGGCGATGCCGCGGCGGCGGCCGTCGTGATGGACCAGCATCTTGCGCACTTCGGCGCGATGCGGCTGGTTCGGCGGCATGTCGAGCGCGAGTTGCGCCGTGCCGACGATGCGCCCGTCGAGAAAGCCGGCAACCAGCACGGCTTCGCCGTTTGCGACCCGGTCGGCCACGCCCTGGAAGAAGGCTTCGCCTTCGGCCTGACCGAACGGGTTCATGAAGCTCACCGAGGCGCCGTTCGCGACGCAGTCGACCAGCACGGCGGCAAGCGCCGCGGCCTGTGCGCGGACCGCCTCGGCGTCCAGGACATCGATATGGATCATCGGCGGCCTCCATCGGGCACCAGGACCACGGCGTAGCGCGCCGGCGCCTTGCCGCGGTTCTCGAAGACGAGCAGATGGTCGAGCCGCATCACGCGGCAGTCGCCGGGACCGAGATCGGTCGCCAGGCCGTCGGTCTCGAGCGTCAGCACGCCCTCGAACACCCAGACGAACTGTTCGGCCGGCACGATGACGAGATTGTCGTAGGCGACGCGTGCGCCCGGCGGCAGCATGACCTCGACGACATCGGTGCCGGAAGCTCCGCGCGGGGCGACATTGCGCCGGGTATAGCCGGTCTCCGGGTCGACCCGCACCGGGCTGTCGGCGGCGCGCCGCACCACCTCGCGCTTCGGCTCGTCCTGTTCGAACAGCGCGGCCAGCGTCACGCCCAGCGCTCCGCCGAGCTTGACCAGCAGCACGGCCGTCGCGCTCGCCTCGGCTCGCTCGATCCGCGAGATCATCGCCCGCGACACGCCGGAAAGGCTCGCGAGCTGGTCGAGCGTGAAGCCCTTGGCCGCACGCAGTTCGCGCACCCGCTGCGCCACAATCTGGTCAAGATCGCTGACATTCTCCATGATGAGAGAATATGCCTCTCAGATCATGGAAGCAAGGGTGGTCGAGGCGGCAGCCTCCTGGTCGTCCCGCGAGCGGCCCGGCGCGATCCGCGGTGCTAGCCGCCCGCCATCGCCGCGACCGCCTCGGTCAGGCGCGCGATGTCCTCCGGGCGCGACAGGCGATGGTCGCCGTCCTTGACCAGCGTGACGACGACGTCGTCGCGGGCGATGCGGGCAACCGTGTCCATGGCGTGCTGCCAGGGCACGTCGGGATCCTGCATGCCCTGCAGGACATGAACCGGGCAGCCGGTTTCGATCAGGCCGCCGAGCACGAGATTGTTGCGCCCGTCCTCGATGAGCGCCCGGGTGATCGGATAGCCGCCCTCGTCATAGTCGGACGGCCGCACCCAGCGGCCCTCCGTCTCGATCTGCCGCTTCACCGCCTCGGGAAAGGCTTTCCACATCAGGGCCTCGGTGAAGTCGGCGGCCGGCGCGATCAGCACCATGCCGGCGGGCGGACGCGGCATCCGGCGGGCGGCGAGCAGGGCGATCCAGCCGCCCATGGAGGAGCCGACAAGGATCGGCGCCTCCCCGGCGAGCGCGATCGCCGCCAGGGCCTCCTCGGTCCAGGCGCTGATCGTGCCGTCCTCGAACCGGCCCGAGGATTCGCCGTGGCCGCTATAGTCGAAGCGCAGATAGGAGCGGCCGGTCTGAGCCGCGAAATCCGACAGCGCCTCGGCCTTGGTGCCCTTCATGTCCGATTTGAAGCCGCCGAGCCAGACGATGGTCGGGCCGGTCCCCGCGATCCGGCGATAGGCGATCCGTCGCGCGGTGTCGCCCGCGCCGACTGTCAGGATTTGCGGATCGGGTAAGCTCGGCATCACACTCGTCCCATAGTGTGCTTCGATTCTGGAATATGCCGGCGCCTGCGCGCGCGGGCCCGGCCGGCTCCGGAATCGAAGAGCACGTGTAACCTTTTGATTTCCGGCGTTGTTTTGATTTCGACAGGCGCCGGTGGTTGCTATCTGTAGCAGGCGGATGTCGAAATCGAAACGACACGGGCGATTCGCTTCTGGTCCTACCCGTCCGGGCCGTGCTGGGAAAGAGCGATGCACCACGCAAGTCTGCCACGCGAGCCGGGCCTTGAAGGCCGAACCGTGCTGCAGGTCCTGCCGGCCCTCGATGGCGGGCGGGTCGCGCGTCATGTCCTCGCCATCGCCATTGCCTTGTCGCGGGTCGGTGCCCGCCCGCTCGTCGCCGGCGAAAAGGGCCCGCTCATCGGCGATCTCCAGGCGGCCGGCGGCGAATGGATCCCGCTCGATGCGCGCACGCTCAATCCGGCGCGGCTCATGCGCAACGCCGCGACCCTTTCGGCCCTCATCGGCCGCGAGAAGGTCGATCTCATCCATGTCCACGCCAACGGCCCGGCCTGGAGCGCCCATGCGGCGACGCGGCTGGCGCGCCGGCCGTTCGTGACCAGCTTCCATCTGTCGCCGGACGCGACTCGCCGCACGCCGCCGCTGGCGCGCTGGGCGCTTGGCCGCGGCGACGCGGTGCTGGTGCCCTCGGCCTATCTCGCCGGGCGCGTCGGCGCCGTTCACGGTATCGAGGCCGCCCGGCTCGCGGTGATCTCGCCGGGCTTCGATCTTTCCGGCTTCGATCCGCTCCGGGTGCCCCGCGAGGCGAGCGTCGGCTTCCGTCTCGCCGCCGGGCTGACCGATGCACAGCCCGGCCGCGTGGTGCTGCACCAGGCGCGGCTCGAGCCGGCCAAGGGGCAGATGGTGCTGATCGACGCGGTGCGCCTCCTGGTCAATGGCGGCCTCACCGATACCGTCTTCGTCATCGCCTGCGAGGGGCCGGAGCGGGGCGGCTACCGGGCCGAGCTCGTCAGGCGCATCGAGGCCCAGGGGCTCGGCGACATCGTCCGGCTCGTCGGAGCCGGAGACTGCGGCCCGGGTGCGCTCGCGTCCGCCGATCTCGCCGTGGTCGCCTCCCTGGAACCGGAACCGATCGGCCGGAACGCCATCGAGGCGATGGCCATGGGCCTGCCCGCCATCGTCTCCGATGACGGGGCGCTGGCCGAGATCGTGCCGGCGGCGCCCGAGGCGGGCGAGGCTGAGCGGGTAGGCTTTCGCGTGCGCGCCGGCGACGCGCTGGCGCTGGCCGAAGGCCTCGGCGCGGCGCTGTCGCTGAGCGCCGCCGAACGCGAGGCCATGGCCGACCGGGCCAGGGCCCATGCGCGCCGATTTTCCCGCGATCGGATGCAGCTGGACGTGCTCGCCGTCTATCGCGGGCTTCTGAACCCCGCTGGCCGCGCGAAAATCGTCGCGAACCATTGACTTCCGCAGCAATTCTACCGATCTTCCGGTCCTTCCGGATGCTCAGCCGCGCCTGCGTTCGTTCCCGCGAAGGGGATGCCGCGCGCTGGAGCCAGCCGAACCCTTTGATGTCCTTGAGGAGAAGTCCCCATTCGCAGACCAATGAGAGCCGCCGCCCCCGTCGAACGAGACGGTCCGCGCATCAACGACATGATCCGTGTCCGTGAAGTCCAGTTGATCGACGCCGAAGGTGAGAACCGCGGCGTGGTTCCGACGCGCGACGCCGTTCAGATGGCGACGGAGGCCGGCCTTGATCTCGTCGAGGTCGCCCCGAATGCCGTGCCGCCTGTCTGCAAGATCATGGACTACGGCAAGTTCAAGTTCCAGGAGCAGAAGAAGGCCGCCGAGGCCCGCCGGAACCAGAAGACGGTCGAGGTCAAGGAAATCAAGCTGCGCCCGGGTATCGACGACCACGACTACGACACCAAGATGAAGGCCATGAAGCGGTTCTTCGAGGAAGGCGACAAGGTCAAGGTGACCCTGCGCTTCCGCGGCCGCGAAATGGCTCATGTCGATATCGGCGTGAAGGTGCTCGATCGGGTCAAGGCCGATACCGTGGCCATTGCCAAGGTCGAGCAGGAAAGCCGGCTGGAAGGCAAGCAGATGATCATGATCCTGGCGCCGAAATAGCGCCACACGGCAGCGTTGCGCGGCCTGCGCATCGCCCTTTGCCCGTTCCTGCCCCATAACAGCGCCTGCGGACCTCCGCGGGCGCTTTTCGTTTGGCCCGCCGGTCGCCAACAGGGACATCCAGGGACAGGGCCGATGACCGCCGACGTGAAGACCACCGATGTGAAGACCTTGCGCCGCGAGCTCGCCGCGGCCTTCCGCCTTGCCGCGCGCTTCGAGCTCAACGAGGGGGTCTGCAATCACTTCTCGGTGGTGGTGCCGGGCGCCGAGGAGCGCTTCCTGATCAATCCCTACGGCATCCACTGGGCCGAGATGCGCCCGGACGACCTCCTGCTCATCGACGGCGACGGCACGATCCACGAGGGCTGGGGCGAGGTCGAGGCCTCGGCGCGCAACATCCACATTGCCGGCCACCGGGCCAATCCCAGGCACCAGGCGATCCTGCACGTGCACATGCCGCATGCGACCGCGCTCACGATGGTCGAGGGCGGCCGGCTGGAAATGGCACACCAGACCGCCTGCCGCTTCCTCGGCCGCACGGCCTATCAGGGCTTCGGCGGCGTCGCCCTGACCGCGGAGGAGGGCGAACGCATCGCCCAGGCGCAGAAGGACAATCCCGAGGCCGACATCATCTTTCTCGACCATCACGGCGTGACGGTCGGCGGGCCCACGGTGGCGGTCGCCTTCGACGATCTCTACTATCTGGAGCGCGCCTGCCGGCAGCAGATCCTCGCCCTGTCGACCGGCCTGCCGCTGAAGCTCATCCCCGAGGCGCAGCAGAAGCAGACCGCGCGCGAATGGATGCAGGTGCTGGACTATCAGGCCAGCAAACATTTCGAGGCCCTGATGCGCCTCCATGGGCTCTGAGGGCGGCTTGCGCCGCTGCCAACGATCGGTGACGACCAAGCGATGAGGGGTGGCGCGCATCCCTGCTCGCCATTCGCAACCTGCTACCCACGCCGCTAGGACGATTCGTCATAGGACGGCAGATTAGAACTGTGCTAAGCCGCACGGGATCTGTTTGATCGCGATCGCGTGGCCCCCGCCGGGTTCGCGCGGTCGCGGGACCGCCCCAAGCGGCGGCCCCGGGGCGGACCGGACGAGCCATGACCTATAAACGCTTCTTCGAAGATGCCGTCGCGCGACTGAAGGACGAGCGCCGCTATCGCGTCTTCGCCGATCTCGAGCGTTCGGTCGGCCGTTTCCCGCGCGCCGCCTGGCACGGCCCCGAAGGCGTGCGCGACGTCGTCATCTGGTGCTCCAACGACTATCTCGGCATGGGCCACCATCCCGACGTCATCGAGGCCATGGCCGGCTGCGCCCGCCGCATGGGCACCGGCGCCGGCGGCACGCGCAACATTTCCGGCACGTCCCATCCGGTGGTCGAGCTGGAGCGCGAGCTCGCCGACCTGCACGGCAAGGAGGCGGCCCTCGTCTTCACCTCGGGCTACGTTTCCAACCAGACCGGCATTTCGACCCTGGCCCGGCTGATCCCGGACTGCCTGATCCTGTCGGATGCGCTCAACCACAATTCGATGATCGAGGGCGTGCGCCAGTCGGGCTGCGCGAAGCAGGTGTTCCGGCACAATGACCTGGAGCATCTGGAACAGCTGCTGAAGGCCGCCGGTGCCGAGCGCAACAAGCTGATCGTGTTCGAAAGCGTCTATTCGATGGACGGCGACACCAGCCCGATCGCCGCCATCTGCGACCTCGCCGACCGCTACCGTGCCATGACCTATATCGACGAGGTCCATGCGGTCGGCATGTATGGCCCGCGCGGCGGCGGCATTGCCGAGCGCGACGGCGTCATGCACCGGCTCGACATCGTCGAGGGCACGCTCGGCAAGGCCTTCGGCGTGATGGGCGGCTACATCGCCGGCGATGCCGTGGTGATCGACGCGGTGCGCAGCCATGCCGCCGGCTTCATCTTCACCACCGCCCTGCCCCCGGCGATCGCCAGTGCCGCGGCGGTCTCGATCCGCCACCTCAAGGCGTCCGATCGCGAGCGCGACGCGCAGCAGCGCCAGGCCGCGCGCACCAAGCGGGTGCTGGCGCTCGCCGGCCTGCCGGTCATGGCGAGCGAAACCCATATCGTGCCGGTGCTGGTGGGTGATGCCGAGAAGTGCAAGGCGGCGAGCGACCGCCTGCTGCGCCAGCACGGCATCTACATCCAGCCGATCAACTATCCGACCGTGCCGCGCGGCACCGAACGCCTGAGAATCACGCCGGGGCCGGCCCACACGGATGCGATGATCGACGATCTCGCCGCGAGCCTCATCGAGACCTGGCTCGCGCTCGACCTGCCTCTGAAGCCCTGGGCCGACGCCGCGGAATAGGGACTGGGGCGAATAGCGAGGAGGGAATTAGGCGTCGAGGGCCTTGCTGTCTCTCAATGGCTTGGGCCCCTCATTCGCCATTCGCCTTCATCATACCGGAAACCCGATCGGCGGCCGGACGCGGGCCAGCGGCAGGCGGCTGACGATGCGGTCGATCTCGGCCGTGCGCATCAGGCGGAAGCGCACCGGTGTCTTGTGGATGTCGGTCAGCGGGCGGCCGCCCGCGACCCGCCAGGCATGGACCAGTGCCTCGTAGATATGGGCGTCGATGCCGGCGACATGGCATACCGCGCCGAGCGCCTTTTCATCGTCCCGGTCGATCAGCTTGCGTCCGGCCTCGCGGTCGCGGCCGATCGCCCGCATGATCAGGTCGACCGCCGGCAGGAAGTCGCGTTTCTCGGCGAGCCGCGTCACCGCATCGTTCAGCGCTTCGCCGGTCAGCACTTCGTCCGCCGCCTTCGCCGCCCTGGCGATGTCGGGTGGGCAGTCGCTGCGCTGGGCGATGAGGGCACGGATCGCCGGGTCGGAGCCGAGGCGCTCGGCGATCAGGCTGAAGCCGGCGGCGGAAGGCCGGGCACCGGGATTGCGCACGAGCAGCGCGACCGTCGCGCTTTCGCCGACCCGGGCAATGGCATCGGCAAGCGGGCCCGACAGCGCCTGGCGCCTGGCGATGATGCGCATGTGCTCCTGCCGGTCGGCGGTGCAGATGGCGAGCAGGGCTTCGTCGCTCATCTCCGGCGCCATCAGGATGGCTTCGGCCACCGCCACCGTGTCGCGGGCGAGCGCCAGGCTCGCCTCGGGCAGCGCGGCGATGCAGCGGGCGAGCTTCGGCGAGGCGCGCACGCGGCTCGGCAGCGGCGCCTCACGCAGGGCTTCCGCCACCACGAGATCCAGCACCATCGCCTTGCGGCTGGCGGCGTCGGGACGCTCGCGCAGCACCTCCTCGACGAGCTCCTCGATCAGTGCCCCGCGCGCCTTGGGCGCAAGCTGGCCGATCATCCCCTGGAGCGGCCCGAGCGTTGCCTCGATATCCAATGCCATTGGTCATGACCTTTTTTTCGGACATTGGCGCCGATGTATTAACCGGTGCTGAAGCCGATCTCGGAGACAGCGGGCATGATGAGCATTTGATTAGATTACGACGCTATTGGCTGAACAAGCGGTTTATGAGCGGTGAATGATCTTCGCTTTTACCGCCGGTGCCAGTCTTTTCAGACGCCTGTCAAGTTTTCACCGGGCCAATGCTGCGGCGGTATCATGATCTTGCGGGCGCCATGCCCGCATGGAAGGCCGTCCGTCCTAGATCGCAAGCGCGGTCGCCCGCGTGCGCAGCACGGTGAGCGCGCCGCGGCCGATCCGGCGCGCGAAGACGCGCTCGCTGTCGGCGCCGGACGGATGGCCGCCGCGGCCATGATAATGGGCCGCGTGGATCAGCAACGCCTGGCTCGCCGCCGGGCCGAAACCGGCCACAAAGGCGAGCCGGGCCTTCAGCGCCGCGAGCTGCGCCGCCGTGCCGAAGCCGTCGACGCCATGGGCGAAGATGGCGGCGCGCCGGCCGGTTTCGCCACTGCGGTGGGTCTGATCGAGAAAGCCCCGGGTCTCGCGGATCCAGCCCTCGTCCAGCACGACGCCGGGGGCGATGAACAGGAGCCAGGGCGCCTTGGCGGTCGCCGCCGCCGCGGCGAGCCGGGCGCCGCGGTCGGCCGGACCCTGGATCTGGCGGCATCCGGCCATGTCGCCGACCGCCTCGGTGTCGTCGCTGGAGCCGCCATCGGCGAGGATCGCCTCGACGATCAGGCCGTCGGCGGCGCCCGGTACGAGGCAGGCGAGGGTGCGGACGAGCCGGCGCTCGTCGTTCAGGGTCGGGATCACCACGCTCAGCACGTCGACCAGTCCTTTTGCGGCGCAGTATAGTGATGATGCAGTGCGTTCATCCAGCCTTCATTCGCGGGGTTCCAAAACGGCGCGCAACCCCGGGCCGCCGTGGCCGAGGTTGAAAATGATGGCGGAAAGCGCCTAAACAAACCGGCCGCGCCGGCGGGCGCGCGGCGCAGAACAGAACTGGGATGCCGACAATGACGACATGGGTCTACACCTTTGGCGACGGCAAGGCCGAAGGCCAGTCGAGCATGCGCAACCTTTTGGGCGGCAAGGGCGCGAACCTCGCGGAAATGTCCAATATGGGCCTGCCGGTCCCGCCCGGCTTCACCATCACCACCGAGCTCTGCACCTGGTACTATGCCAATGGCCGCAGCTATCCGGCCGAGCTGAAGTCCCAGGTCGAGAACGGCCTCGTCCATATCGGCAAGCTGACCGGCAAGGTCTTCGGCGATGCGGCCAATCCGCTGCTCGTCTCGGTCCGGTCCGGCGCCCGCGCCTCGATGCCGGGCATGATGGACACGATCCTCAATCTCGGCCTCAACGATGTCACCGTCGAGGCGCTGGCGACGCAGGCCGGCGACCAGCGCTTCGCCTATGACAGCTATCGCCGCTTCATCCAGATGTATTCCAACGTCGTGCTCGAGGTGGATCACCACAATTTCGAGGAGATCCTCGAGCACTACAAGGACCAGAAGGGCCTCACCCTCGACACCGAGCTCTCGGCCGACGACTGGAAGCACCTCATCGGCGCCTACAAGGCGAAGGTTCAGGAAGAGACCGGCAAGGCCTTCCCGCAGGACCCGCACGAGCAGCTCTGGGGCGCCATCGGCGCCGTGTTCTCCTCCTGGATGAACCAGCGCGCCATCACCTATCGCCGCCTGCACCAGATCCCGGAGAGCTGGGGCACCGCGGTCAATGTCCAGGCCATGGTCTTCGGCAATATGGGCGAGACCTCGGCCACCGGCGTCGCCTTCACGCGCAATCCCTCCACCGGCGCCAAGGAGCTCTACGGTGAGTTCCTGATCAACGCCCAGGGCGAGGACGTCGTCGCCGGCATCCGCACGCCGCAGAACATCACCGAGGCCGCCCGCATCGAGGCCAAGTCCGACAAGCCGTCCATGGAGACGGCCATGCCGGAGGTCTACCGCCAGTTCATCCAGGTCGCCGAGACCCTGGAGCGGCACTACCGCGACATGCAGGACCTCGAATTCACGGTCGAGCGCAACAAGCTCTGGATGCTGCAGACCCGCAACGGCAAGCGCACCGCCAAGGCGAGCCTCAGGATCGCCGTCGAGCTCGCCGCCGAGGGCCTGATCACCGAGGCCGAGGCCGTCTCGCGCGTCGATCCCGCCTCCCTCGACCAGCTGCTGCACCCGACGATCGATCCGAAGGCCGAGCGGCGCGTGCTGGCCTCCGGCCTGCCGGCGTCCCCCGGCGCCGCCCAGGGCGAGATCGTCTTCAATTCCGACGAGGCCGAGGCCATGAAGGCGAGCGGCCACAAGGTGATCCTGGTCCGCGTCGAGACGAGCCCGGAAGACATTCACGGCATGCATGCGGCCGAGGGCATCCTGACGACCCGCGGCGGCATGACCTCGCATGCCGCCGTCGTCGCCCGCGGCATGGGCAAGCCCTGCGTCTCCGGCGCCGGCTCGCTGCGCGTCGACTATGCGGCGGCGACCCTGACCGTTGCCGGCACCACGCTGAAGAAGGGCGACATCGTCACCATCGACGGCTCGACCGGCCAGGTCCTGCTCGGCGAGGTCGCCATGCTGCAGCCGGAACTGTCGGGCGAGTTCGCCACCCTCATGGGCTGGGCCGACAAGGCGCGGCGCCTGAAGGTGCGCACCAATGCCGACACGCCGGCGGATGCCCGCGTCGCGGTCAAGTTCGGCGCCGAGGGCATCGGGCTCTGCCGCACCGAGCACATGTTCTTCGACGAGGCGCGCATCGTCGCGGTGCGCGAGATGATCCTCGCCGACGACGAGAAGGGCCGGCGCCAGGCGCTCGCCAAGCTCCTGCCCATGCAGCGCTCCGATTTCGTCGAGCTGTTCGAGATCATGGCCGGCCTGCCGGTGACGATCCGTCTGCTCGATCCGCCGCTGCACGAGTTCCTGCCGCATACCGATGCCGAGGTCGCCGAGGTCGCCGCCGCCATGGGCGCGGACGCCAAGAAGCTGAAGGCCCGCGCCGAGGAGCTGCACGAGGTCAATCCGATGCTCGGCTTCCGCGGCTGCCGCCTGGCGGTCGCCTATCCGGAAATCGCCGAGATGCAGGCGCGCGCCATCTTCGAGGCGGCGGCCGAGACCGCCCGCAAGGGCGGCAAGGCCGTGGTGCCCGAGGTCATGGTGCCGCTGGTGGCGACGACGGCCGAGTTCGATCTCGTCAAGGCCCGCATCGTCGCCATGGCCGATGCGGTCATGAAGGAGACCGGCACCAAGCTCGACTATATCGTCGGTACCATGATCGAGCTGCCGCGCGCCGCGCTGCAGGCGGGCAAGATCGCCAAGACCGCCGAATTCTTCTCCTTCGGCACCAACGATCTGACCCAGACGACCTTCGGCATTTCGCGCGACGACGCGGCGAGCTTCCTCAACCCCTACCTCGCCAAGGGCATCATCGAGGTCGATCCGTTCATCTCGCTGGACCAGGACGGCGTCGGCGAGCTCGTCAGCATCGCCACCGAGCGTGGCCGGGCGACGCGGCCCGACATCAAGCTCGGCATCTGCGGCGAGCATGGCGGCGACCCGGCCTCGATCCATTTCTGCGAGACGGTCGGTCTCGACTATGTCTCCTGCTCGCCGTTCCGCGTGCCGATCGCCCGCCTCGCCGCCGCCCAGGCGGCGCTCGGCAAGGCCGCCGCGAGCCAGGCGTGATGCGCGGGCGGATGGCGAGCCGTCCCGGCGCCACGCGATCCGCCTTCCGCATTGGCGCGCACCGCGCAGAAGTAGGCCGTCCTTCGCGGCCCGCGCCCTTGGGCGCGGGCATCTCGGGATGAAGCGGGGCGGAGCATCGCATCGGCGGGGCATCTATCGATCCCGTGGCCCATGCTGAGGCGAGCACGGGTTGCGGGCTCCCTGCGCGCGCCGGGCCTGCATCGGGCAAGTATTCGACAATCCTCATGGTCGAGGTCAGCGAGCCTCGACGCCCTGCTTGATGAACGCCGCGACCGGCGGACGAGCAAACGCTTAAGCCCAAGGGCTTACTGGTCTCGCGCCGCCGTTCCGTGCCAGGGTTGCGGCGCGTTCGAGGTCAATTGCAGGGGGCGTGACATGCCGGCGAGCCGCACCATACCGATGACCGGTCTTGCCTTCGTCGTCTACATGCTGGCAGCGGGCCTCGGCCTTGCTTTTGTGTTCAAGGTCTATCCGGCCCTCGGCGCCACCGTGCCGGGCTTCATGTGGCTGCTGGTCGCCGCGCTCGTCTTCGACGTCGCGGTCCATCAGCTCGCCGCCAGGGGCATCGCGCAGGCTCTGACCATGCCGTGGCGGGTCGGCGGCTTCTGCGCCGGCGCGGTGCTGCAGCATTCGGCGTCGACCTATGCGCTGTGAGCCATGCCGGGGCAGCGCGCCGGCCGCGGGCGCTTTCACGTGAAACCCTTGAGTCTTGAAACCCTGCGTGGCGGCGGCAAGCGTGCCATCGCGGAGGCCCTCGCCGCCATCGAGACGCGCGCCGGCACGGCCGCGCTCGCCGCCTTCCTCGACCAGGCCTGCGGCGCGGCCCGCGGCCTCACCCTCGGTCTCACCGGTCCGCCCGGTGTCGGCAAGTCGACGCTGACCAATGTGCTGGTGCAGCGCTGGCGCGGCGGCGGCGAGAGCGTCGGGGTCATCGCCATCGATCCCTCCTCGCGCAAGACCGGCGGCGCCCTGCTCGGCGACCGCGCCCGCATCTCGACCGATCCCGCCGACCGCAACGTCTTCGTCCGCTCCATGGCGGCGCGCGACCGCCTCGGCGGCCTGTCCGACCAGACCGTCGCGGCCATGGTGGTGATGCGCGCCGTGTTCGACCGGGTGCTGATCGAAAGCGTCGGCATTGGCCAGTCGGAGGCCGATGTCGGCATGGTCGCCGACACCGTGGTGTTGTGCATCCAGCCGGGCTCCGGCGACAGCCTGCAGTTCATGAAGGCCGGCGTCATGGAACTGCCCGACGTCATCGCCGTCACCAAGGCCGACATGGGCGAGCCGGCTCGGCGCGCGAAGGCCGATGTCGAGGGCGCGCTCACCCTCGTGGCGCGCGATGCGGACGACTGGGTGGCGCCGGTCGTGCTGATCTCCTCGGCGACGGGCGAGGGCATGGACGCGCTCGCCGCGGCGGTGGAGAGCCACCGGCAATGGCTCGGCGCGGCGCGGCTCGCCGCCCGCCGCCGCACCCAGGAGGCGCAATGGGTCGAGGAGGCCCTGCGCACCCGTTTCGGCACGGCCGGGCTCGCGGCGGCGGGAGCGGCGCCGGCTGCCTCGGGTCCGTTTGTGCATGAACATGCGGTCACCGCCCTGCTCAGCGCCCGCCTCGGCCGGGCCTGAGATCATCCGTCCCGGTGGACGTTCGTCATGGCCCGCGGCTTGCCTTCGCATCTCCCGACAATGGGACAAGTATAGATGTGGCGAGCATCTGTTCATGTGCGCGCCGCTCGAGGATTCGAACAGTACGACATCGGCGCAAAGCGTTCCCTTCCTCATCCTGAAGACCGAACGTAGCGAGCCGCCAAGAACAACTGACCTTTGGGAGGGGCATCACCAGAGATTCTCCAGGTCTTGACCTGCTTGCGGATGACGATTCTCCCCCGTCATTAACGCGCTCTCAACCTTACCTGGGCGATAAGGTTGACGAGCTGGTCACCATGTTTGCGGCGGACCACCTGGTGTTGGCGTGTTTCGCGTGGAGTGCGTTGCGTATGCGTGCCTTGCGTCGGCGTTCTGCGTCCGGAATCCGGTCGGCTGCCCTCGTGCCCGGCCTTGCCGGCTCGCTGCTGCTCCTGTCGTGCCAGCAGATCGCCTATCAGGACCTCGTCAGCTATCTCGCCCAACGCTCGGGCGTCGACCAGACGTGGCGGCGCCATGTCGCGAGCCTGGTCAGGCCGAACATGGCCATGGCGAGCTTCGCCTTCGCCAGTCCCCTGCCGCGTGATCCCGTCGAACCGACGCGGCTGCTCGCACGCTTCGACCCGCGCGGCATCGCCGGAGCCGATCCGCGGGCGGCCGGCGGCCGCCAGGTCGCGCCGGCAGTCGGCGCCGGTCCCGGCCGCGTCGTCGTCTATCCCGAGGTCAACCGCGACGCCAAGAGCGACCTCCTCGTCGAACGCACACGGCTGCGGCCGAGCTTCACGCGGGGCGAGCCGACTGGCACGCTGCTGGAGGCGCCCGGCGACCTGACGACGGTGGCCCGTTTCAGCCGCGGGCCGCTGCAGGATCCCGCCGCCATTGCCGGGCAAGAGACCTTTCCGAGGGTATCGGGAGGGGCCGGCA
>NZ_JAPSET010000022.1:0-104526 GCF_026847585.1 Phreatobacter sp. AB_2022a | reverse complement strand
GCAGCCGCCGCAGCAGCCCCCGCAGCGCCAGGGCGGCGGCTTCCTCGCGACGGCGGCGACGGCGGCGGTCGGTGTCGCCGGCGGCATGCTGGCGGCCAATGCCATTTCCAGCATGCTGGGCAGCGGCTCGCACGCCGCCCAGGCGCTCGGCGGCTCGTCGACCCCGGCTTCGGCCGCATCCTCGACGCCGGCAAGTTCGACCCCGGCCGCCGGCTCGACCCAGACGGCCCAGAACGATCAGGCCGGCAACAATCAGGACAGCCTCACCGGCAGCGATGGCGGCTATGACAAGAGCGGCAATGCCAATGCCGATTACGGCGCCGACAAGAACTATGACAATGCCGGCTACAACAACGGCTCGTACGACAACGCGTCGTATGACGACGGGTCCTACGACGACGATTTCGGCGGCTACGACGACAGCGAAGACGTCTGAAGCTTGGCTTCGCCGGGCAGTTCGGTGAATCGCGGGGCCGCCGATCGGGCGGCCCCTTGCCATTCAAGCCCTCGACGCCGCCAAAGCTGGACAAGGCCGGTGGCTGATGGCATGAACCTCGGCCCATGGCGGCCCCCGACAGGGCGCGGGCAATGAGCGGACGGCGATGAAGACCTTCTTCCTCAAGTTCTTCACCTGGTGGAACAGCCAGACCTTCGGCACGCAGTACACCATCTGGCGTTACGGCGTGTTCGTCGGCGAGGACGAGTTCGGCAACAAATATTACCGCTCGCGCTTCGCCAAGGACCCGGCGCTCGGTCACGAGCGCCGCTGGGTCGTCTACAAGGGCGTGGCGGAGGCCAGCGCCATTCCGCCCGGCTGGTGGGGCTGGATGCACCACAAGAGCGAGCTTCCGCCGACCGAGGACGCCTATGAGCCGCGCCCCTGGCAGAAGCCGCATCTGCAGAACATGACCGGCACGGCCCTCGCCTACCGGCCGCCGGGCTCGACCCTGTCGGGCGGCAAGCGGCCCCAGGCGACCGGCGACTACGAGGCCTGGAACCCGGGCCGCTGACGCGGGTGGCCGGTGGGGCCCCCGCCGGCTTTCCGGGGAAATCCCGGCTTCGGCTTGGTTCCGCCACGATCGGCGTGATAGATCCCTGACCGTACCGGGCCTTTCGCGCCCTCATTGATCTCCTGCCGCTCACCGGACCGGATGCTCCGGGACCATCCGTGGGCCGCGTATCAAGAAGACGGTGGACCTCGCTTGGCGACGCCCCTTGCTCCGCGCATCGCACTCTGTGCCGCCCTTGCCGCCCTGCCGCTGGCCGCAACCGGCGCGCTGGCGCAGCTGCAGCTCGGCCCGCCGTCGCAACAGCAGCAGCAGCGCCCATCCCAGCCGGGCCAGCCCCAGCAGCTCAATCCCCAGGCGCCGCGGCCGCAGCCGTCCCGGCCGGCCCGCCAGGCCACGCCCTCGGATACGCCGCCGTCGGCCCAGCCCGACCCGAATCGCGACCAGCGCCGGCGCGCCCTGCCCGGCGAGACGGTCGCTCCCGCCCCCGATGAAACCGTGATCGCACCGCCGCGCCAGCGCATCGCCAATCCGACCGCCGTGTTTTCCGGCCTCGACAAGATCACCGGCCGCATCATCTCCTTCGACGTGGCGATCGACGAGACCGTGCAGTTCGGCGCCCTGCAGGTGACGCCGCGGGTCTGCTACACGCGGCCGGCCACCGAGACGCCGCAGACGACCACCTTCGTCGAGGTCGACGAGGTGACGCTGTCGGGCGAGGTCCGGCGCATCTATTCGGGCTGGATGTTCGCCGCGAGCCCGGGCCTCAGCGGCGTCGAGCACGCTGTCTATGACGTCTGGCTCACCGACTGCAAGCAGACGGCGCCGGTCATTCCCGGCCAGGCCCAGAGCCGGCAGCCCGCCCAGCGCTGACCAGCCCGCCGATGCGGCGGTCAGGGCGCGGGGCAGCCGCGCCGAATCGGCGGTTGCAATGGCCGGCCCTCGGCCAGCATGAAGGGGCTCGTCTTTCCCGCGAATGAGGCTGCCCCTCGCATGACCATGCGCTCGATCGCCCTCGACACCCTGCCCGACGACCGCGTCTACAAGATCCTCTGCTCGCTGGTCATTCCGCGCCCGATCGCGCTGGTCTCCTCGCTCAACGCCGAAGGCGTGGTCAATGCCGCGCCCTTCTCCTTCTTCAACGTCTTTTCCGAAGCGCCGCCGCTCGTCGTGCTCGGCCTGCAGCACAAGCCCGACCATTCGGCCAAGGACACGACGCGCAACATCCAGGCTTCGGGCGAGTTCGTGGTCAATCTCGTCGACGAGGCTCTCGCCGAGGCGATGAACGTCTGCGCCACCGACTTTCCGGCCGACATGTCGGAGCTCGATGCCGCCGGGCTCACCACCGCCGCCTCGACACGCATCGCGCCGCCGCGCATCGCCGAGGCCCCGGCCGCGCTCGAATGCCGCCGGGAGGTGGCGCTGAGCTTCGGTCCGCAGCGCGAGCTGCTCATCGGCCGCGTGCTGCATGTCCATGTTCGCGAGGCGGTGATGAACGAGCGTTTCGACGTCGATATCGAAGCCTATCGGCCGGTGGGCCGGCTCTACGGCAATCTCTACACCCGCCAGCGCGACGTGTTCGCCATGGTCCGCCCGACCTTTAAGGATCCGCGCAACGGCTGAACCGTCCCGCGCGGGCCGGCGAAGCCGTTCACCGGCCGGCCACGCCGCCGGGCAGTCCGGCGGATGCAGAGCGCAGCGGCGCCGCGGTGGGCGCCCGGCGCAGAGGTCCGAAAAGGCGGCTGCCGAGACCGCCATTCGGCGGATCTCGGGCTGATCAGGCCGCGATGACCAGGGTCAGCACGCCCTCGTCATTGAGGATGGCGGCGACGACCTGCGAGGATTTCGCACCGGATTCGGCCAGCGGGCCGGCCAGCTGCGGCGTCTCGTCGATGACCTTGCGCAGCGCCTGCATGTCGTCCGGGCTGGTCGCGGCGACCTGCTGGTCGACGTCCTCCCGGACCTCGGCGGGCAACTGGTCGAGGCGGATCACCTCGACACGCCGCACCCGCGGCGATCCCTCGCGCGGCTGCGAAGGAGGCGTCTCGTCGACCACCGGCAGTGGCGCAGCGGCCGGAACGGCCGGGACGACCGGAGCCGCGGCCGCGGCAGCCGCCCGCGGCACGGCCAGGATCAGCAGCGATGCCATCATCGCGGTGAAAAGTTCACGTTTCATGCGGGTATCCTTTCCGCTTTCCGGCGGCAGGCCGGCGCTGCGCGCATGCGCGTCCTGGCCCTGGTGGCCCGACCCGCCCTCAGGAGTTCAGGGCGAGCTGCAGCACGGTGTCGGTCCGCTCGGGCGCATGCGGAATGAGGCTCGTATGCTCGTCGTCGCCCCAGCGGGCCAGCCGGACGACCTGGACGGCCTCGCGCTCCGCCCCGTCGGCCTCGAAGGGCTCGACGATGCTCAAGCCGGCATCGTTGACGAAGAAGGTGTGCGGTCCGAACAGGGAGACGAGCTGCGGCATGACGGCAGCATGGTCAGGCACGACCTGGGCCTCGTACAATTCCAGGGCGCGCTGCTTCTGGCCAGGTGCAAGGTTCATCTGCGGCCTCCTCGAGAGTGCTTTGCCTCTTGGCGCCCGCCCCGTTGCGTGGCTCGCCGGCGCGGCGGCGGAAAGGACGTCCAATTAGACGTGAAACGAACCCGGCGGGTCCGGGATCCCTCGATCGCGAGATCGTTGGGCTCGCCGCCTCCAGGCTGGGGCGCGGACGCGGCGGCTAAAGCCCGCGCGCGTGCCGCCGCAGCCGCATGCGCAGCACCATGCGGCGCAGGATGCGTTCGAGGACGAGCGCCGCGAGCGCGAAGCCGCAGCCGAGCATGGTGTCGAGGATGCGCGCCTCGAGCAGCGGCAGGGCATCGCCGGCGGAGACAGCGGCGATCTCGATGGTGAGCATGACGAAGGCGGTCATGGCGGCGACGCCGAGCAGGCCGTGCTGCTGCTGGGCCGGCCAGCGCAGCAGCGCCGCCATCAGCAGCACCGGCAGCATGGCGAGATGCGACGGGGCGGCGACCGCCACCGCGCCGGCGACCAGCACCCCGAGCAGAGTGCCGGCGAAACGGTCCCGCATCAGCTTGCGGCTCGACAGGAAATCCACCCGCAGCACCAGCACCAGGGTCAACATGGTCCAGTAGGGCTTCTGCAGCGAGAGCGCCATGCTGGCCAGAAAGGCGAGCGGGATGGCGACGGCGGTGGCCACGGCAAAAGTGATGCGCGGCAGTTCGCGGGCGTGCAGCGCGCGCAGCACCTCGCGCCAATGCGGCACGGTGGAGGTGCGATAGCCGCCGGCGGCAAGGTCCCAGGCGATCGAGACCAGCCAGGCGATGAGCGTCACCGCGGTGACCACCGCGAGATCGAACAGGCCGAACGGGCTCTGCAGGGCGCCGAGCGCCAGCGCGAAGCACAGGAAGCGCGAGGCGGTCATCGCGATCGGATGGGCGCTTTCGGTCAGGGCGTAGAAGATGCCCGCCGCGGCGAAGGCAAGACAGAGCCAGCCGGGCGAACCCTGGACGAGGGCGCCGATCCAGCCGCCGAGCGCGAGCGAGGCGGCGACCGCCGCCATCCAGGCCAGGCGCGGCAGCGGCCGGCCGCCGGTATCGGCGCTGAAGGCCACGACAGCCGCCAGCATGCCATAAGGAAACCAGGCGCCGCCGCCGGGCGAAAGACCGACGGCGACCGGCACCAGCAGCATGGCGGTGAACCGCAGCGAACGAGCCCAGAGCGGATCGGCGGACGGCGGACGGCCCGGCGGCGGTGTGGCCGGACGGATGGCAGCCGCGTCCGGCATGGCACTCACGCAGGGTCCGCCGATTGCGGGCCGTCGACGTCGAAATCGCCTTTCTGCGGCCGCGCCAGCGGCGTGAACAGACCCCGATCCGGCTTGAGATCGATGAGCGGCGTGCCGTCGAGACAATCGAGGCCGCGCACCGACAGCACCGGCCCGTCGACTGCGACGAGCGAGACGACCGCCGTGCCGATCGGGTTCGGCCTGGCCGGCGAGCGCAGGGCGAAGGTGCCGCGCGTGACGCCGTCGTCCGCCGGGCTCTGGCGCACCAGGTCGCGGCGCGACAGGTGCATCCAGTAGAGCACTTCCAGGCGCTCGAAGGCCGCGACCCCGTCGAGCGCTTCCAGCCAGGGCTCGAACAGCTCGATGCGGCACAGCGGGCCGTCCGGACGGCCGAGCCGCGGACATTCGAGCCGCGAGCTCCAGGGCGTGCGGATCCGGCCGATGAAGACGAGGCCGGCATCGTCGGGCGCCGGCGCCTCGACCGTCTTCTCCCCCGCCCTGATCTCGTTGAGCCTGACCATGCCGTCGCCTGTCCTTGTTCCGGCGGCACTATCCGCCGGCCGGGACAAGCGGGCAACCCGAGAGCTCAGCGGCCGGCCGTGACGGCCTCGGCCGGCAGGATCATCCGGTCCGGCACGCTCATGGTGCGGCGGGCGAGCAGGTAATAGACGATCGAGGTGACCGCGAGGCTGACGATCCAGGAAATGTCGGCGCCGCCGAGCATGCGGGCGATCGGCCCCTCGTAGAGCGCCTGGTTGAGGAAGGGGATCTGGATCACCACGCCGAGCAGATAGGAGCCGAGCGCGGTGCCGTTATAGGCGCCGTAGCGGCCGGCCGCGTCATAGAGCGCGGGAATGTCCACGCGCTCCTTCGAGATCAGATAGTAGTCGACCAGGTTGACCGCGCTCCAGGGCACGAAGACGGCCAGCAGCAGAAGCACGAAATTCTTGAAGTTGTTGAGGAAGTTCGCGCTCGCGAAGAGCGCGATGATCATCGAGACGAGGACGAAGCCGACGATGTAGGCGATACGGGCGAGGGCCGAGATGCGCTGCCGGTTGTTGAAGGCGGTGACGGTGGTCAGCATGGTCATGAAGCCGCCATAGGCATTGAGGCAGTTGACCGTCAGCTTGCCGGTGACGATGACGAGATAAGCGACGATGGCGAGGCTGGCGCCGGCCAGCTCGCCCATGAAGCCGACCTGGTTCTTCAGGAAGTTGCCGCCGAGGGCCGCGACCAGCACGCCGAAGGTCATGGCGAGCTGCGCGCCGATGGCGGTGCCGAGGAACGTCGACCAGAAGGTGGCCGCCCCGGTCTCCCTGGACGGCAGGTAGCGCGAATAATCCGCCACATAGGGCGCGAAGGTGAGCTGCCAGCCGGCCGAGAGCGCCACCGCCAGCAGGAACGAGGCAAGCGTAACCGGCTTCTGGCCGAAGGCCTGGGCGACGTCGTACTGGCTGAACAGGCGGAACGTCAGATAGCCGAAGCCGAGAATGCCGATGACGGTGGCGATGCGGCCGAGCACGTGGATGAGGTTGTAGCCGACCACCGCGACGATGGCGGTGAGCGTGCCGAAGACGATGATGCCGAATTGCGGCGCCTCGACGCCGAACATCAGGTTGATCGCCTGGCCGGACAGCACCGTGCCGGTGGCGGCAAAGCCGAGATACATGACGATGACGAGGACCAGCGGCAGGATGGCGCCGCGCACGCCGAACTGGGCCCGGCTCGAAATCATCTGCGGCAGGCCGAGGCGCGGCCCCTGCGCCGAATGCAGCGCCATCACCGCGCCGCCGAGGACATTGCCGATCAGCAGGCCGAGAATGGCGACCGCCGCCTCGGCGCCGAAGACGACCGCGAGCGCCCCGTCGACCACCGCGGTGATCTGCAGATTGGCGCCGAACCAGAGGGTGAACTGGCTCGACGGCGAACCGTGTCGCTCGCTCTCCGGAATCATGTCGATCGTACGCCTTTCGACGATCGACCCTTGCGCATGTCCTGCCATGCCGGACCTCCCTTCGAGCCGAGACGGCCCGCGATCGCCGACCGTTTATTGTCTATACATAATCATCGATCGGCCCGAATTCTGTCAAGCGGACGACATGTCGGCGCACGACCGAGGTGGTGTCCCCTCTGTCTTCGGCCCGCCGCGGCGCCGGCCGGCGGTAGCCAGTGCGCGCAAGACGCGTGCGACCCGGCGCTGCTCTGATCGCCGTGTCTGGATCTGAAAACGGCGGCAAAGAGCGATCATCGAGGCCATGACGAGCACTCAGCGCGATGGGGCCGCGAGACCGGCAGGTCGCCGGGAAAAATGGCCGTGCCGTCGGCCGGATGGCGTCGTTGCACGCGCCGGACCGATCGCTCACACTTTCAAAAAAGCCCGCACGAAGGCTTGGTCCGGGAAAACCTGGTCGAGGTCCGCAACAGGGCCGAGCCACCGGGGAATTGTTCAGGATTATAGGGGAGGAAGCTGACCATGACGGGCATCCATCTGCTCGATCGTTTCATTGGCGATGCCTATCCGAGCCTGGCGACCGATGCCGAGCTCGAGGCCTTCGAACGGACGCCCTACGCGGAGCGCATCGCGGCAGCGAGCACCTACGAGGCCCTGCAACGCGGCGCGGCCCACGATCCGGACGCGCCGGCGATCCAGTTCCTGCCCAATGCCGACCCGGCCGACCAGCCGGTCACCCTCACCTATCGCGATTTCCTCGGCCGGGTGACCCAGGCCGCCAACATGTTCCACGGGCTGGGCGTCGGCGACGGCGACGTGGTGAGCTTCCTCTTGCCGCTCCTGCCCGAGGCCTTCGTCACGCTGCTCGGCGCGGAGGCGGCCGGCATCGCCAATCCGGTCAACCCGCTGCTCGAAGCCCACCAGCTCCAGGAGATCCTGGAGGCGGCGCGGACCAAGGTGCTGGTCACCCTCGGCCCCATGCCGGGCGTCGACGTCTGGCAGAAGGTCGAGGCCATCCGGGGCAAGCTGAAGCACCTGGAAGCCATCGTGGTGGTGGGCGGCGGCGGCGATCCGGCGCAAGGGGTGCATGCCTTCAACGACCTGATCAGGCAGCAGCCGGCGGACCGGCTGGTCAGCGGCCGGACGATCTCGCCGGAGGCGGTCGCCGCCTATTTCCACACCGGCGGCACCACTGGCACGCCGAAACTGGTGCGCCACACCCACGGCAACCAGGTCTACCAGGCCTGGGGCGTCAACCTGATGCTCAAGACGCGGCCGGGCGTGAACCTCCTGTTCGGCCTGCCGCTGTTCCATGTCGGCGGCGCGCTCACCCAGGCGCTCGCGACCTTTGCGGCCGGCGGCTGCTGCGTGGTGCTGTCGCCCGCCGGCTGGCGCAATCCGTCCGCCATCAAGAACATCTGGCGCCTCGTCGAGCGCTTCCGCCCGGAGGCGCTGGCGAGCGTGCCGACGGTGCTGGCGGCGGCGCTCGCCGTGCCGGTGGGCGAGGCGGACATATCGAGCCTGACCTTCGCCTCCGGCGGCGGCTCGGCCATTCCCGTCGCCGTCGGCCACGCCATCCAGGACAGGTTCAAGCTGCCCGTGCTGGAGGTCTACGGCATGACCGAGACCTCCAGCGTCCACACCATGGCCTATGCCGACCGGCCGATCGCCATCGGCTCCGCGGGCCTGCCGCTGCCCTATTCCCGGGTGCGCATCGTCAAGCTGGATGCCGCGGGCGCCTATGCCGGCGACTGCGCGGTGGATGAGATCGGCGTCGTCACCATGGCGGGTCCGGGCGTGTTCGGCGGCTATCTGAACGACGCCCACAACAAGGGCGCCTTCATCGACGGAAAATGGGTCAATTCCGGCGATCTCGGCCGCGTCGACAAGGACGGCCTGCTCTGGATCACCGGCCGCGCCAAGGACCTGGTCATCCGCGGCGCCCACAATATCGACCCCGGCCCGATCGAGGACATCCTGTTCCAGCACCCGGCGGTCGGCCTCGCGGCGATCGTCGGCCAGCCGGATGCCTATGCCGGCGAACTGCCGGTCGGCTATGTCCAGCTGAAGCCGGGCGCCAGCGTCGCGGCCGGCGAGCTCGAGGCGTGGGTGCGCGAGCGCACGCCCGAGCGCGCCGCCGTCCCCGTGCAGGTCATTGCGGTCGATCCCATGCCGCTCACCAGCGTCGGCAAGATCTTCAAGCCGCGGCTGCGCTGGGATGCCGCCCAGCGCGTCTTCACCGCCACCCTCGCCCCCCTGCGGGACCGCGGCATCGCCTGCGCCGTGGATGTCGGCGCCCATGGCAGCCACGGCAGCGTCGCCACGGTGACGATCACCGACCTGCCCGAGGACCAGCGTGCGGCGGTGACCGCGGAGGTGGAGCAGCTGCTCGGCCCCTTCGTGATGCGCCACGAGATCCGTTTCGCCTGAGCGGGCGCGGCCGCGAAGTGCATCGCACCACGGCCTGCCGCAACGCAGGCCCGCGATGCGCCTCCCGCCTCAGGGCTTCGCCTGGCTCGGCGCGAACTCGGCGACGAGCTCGTGCCGATCGCCCGGATAGGTCAGGCGGACATGGGTGAGATAGGCGCCGGCGCTGAAGGTGCGGCGCTCGATGACGAGGCAGGCCGTGCCCTCGGCGACCTGCAGCAGGCCGGCGGTGCGGGCATCGGCCGGAACGGCGCGGATGCGGTTCTCGGCCGCGCTCCAGGGCACCTGTT
Organism: Phreatobacter sp. AB_2022a; assembly: GCF_026847585.1. Classification (NCBI taxonomy): domain Bacteria; kingdom Pseudomonadati; phylum Pseudomonadota; class Alphaproteobacteria; order Hyphomicrobiales; family Phreatobacteraceae; genus Phreatobacter; species Phreatobacter sp. AB_2022a. The sequence continues at coordinate 95,062 of NZ_JAPSET010000022.1, read as the reverse complement.
CGATCAGCCAGGCACCGGGCGCGGTCGCCTCGAAGCTTTCGCCCGCGGCTTCCGGAACGGCGGCGAGGTTGATCAGCCGGTCCTCGACGCAGAACGGCCGGCTGCCGGCGAAATGCAGCGCGACGAGGCTCACCACGCGCGCGCCCTGGTCGAGCGACAGGAGCTTGCGTTCGGCCGCCGCCGCCGGGCGCTCGGCGCGCTCCAGCCGCTGGTAGCGGTAGGGCAGGCCGAGCTGCTCGACCTCCAGCCGGATCTCGTGGATTTCCAGCACGGCCGACTGGGCTTTCGGTCGCGTCACATAGCTGCCGGACTTGCGCCGCCGCTCGATGAGGCCGCGCTTGACCAGCTCGGTGATCGCCTTGTTCACGGTCATGCGCGAGCAGCGGTACTGCTCGGTCAGCTCGTGCTCGAAGGGGATGCGGAAGCCGGGCGGCCATTCGCCCGACAGGATCCGGCCCTCGACGTCGTCGAGAATGCGGCTGTGCAGCGAGGGTTCCCGCTGGGCCGGTGCTTCGATCGTGTCGTCCAATGCGGAAATGGCCTCGACCTCGCTGGGCTGCGCCCCCATGCTATACGAAAAGCCCTTAGGGCCTTCAATCGCGCCGGTCAGGCCGCCGCGAGCGCGCGCATGACGGCCGTGAAGCGGCACCCGATCGCGTCGCGCGCGACATGGCGGCCGTCCACGACCTGCCTGACGCCGTGGACCCAGACGCCGTCGACCATGGCGCCGTTGGCGAAGATCCAGGCGTCGAGGAGGCCGTCGCCGGCAAGGTCCAGTCCGTGGCGCGCCCTGAGGCTGACGAGATCGGCCGGAGCGCCGACGCGCAGCGCCTCGGCGCCGCCGAGCGCGGCCGCGCCGCCGGTCAGCGCCGCATCGAACAGTGCGCGGCCGGTGGAGCCGCCGGGCGCCGCCAGGACGTTGCGGGCGCGGTGCGCGAGGCGCTGGGAATATTCGAGCTGGCGCAGCTCGTCGGGCAGGCCGATCAGCACGTTCGAATCCGAGCCGACGCCGTAACGCCCGCCATGGCCGGTGAAATCGACCGCCGGGAACGTGCCGTCGCCGAGATTGGCTTCGGTCACCGGGCACAGGCCGGCTATGGCGCCGGCGGCGGCCATGCCGCGGGTCTCGGCCTCGGTCATGTGGGTGGCATGGATGAGGCACCAGCGGCCGTCGACCGGCTGGTTGGCGAGCAGCCATTCGACCGGCCGCCGGCCGGACCAGGCAAGGCAGTCCTCGACCTCCTTCACCTGCTCGGCGATGTGGATATGGATCGGCGCCTCGCCGGCGAGCGCGACGACCGCGCCGAGCTCCTCGGGCGTCGCCGCGCGCAGGCTGTGCGGCGCGACGCCGGCAAGGCCGCCGGGGAGCCCGGCCGCCAGCGTCCGGCAGCGGTCGAGGAGGCGCGCATAGCCGTCGAGATCGTTGATGAAGCGGCGCTGGCCCTCGCCCGGCGCGGTGCCACCGAAACCGGCATGGGCATAGAAGACCGGCAGCAGCGTCAGGCCGATGCCGGTCGAGGCCGAGGCGGCGGCGATGCGCGCGGCCATTTCCGCGATGTCGGCGTAGGCGCGGCCGTCGCCGTCATGATGCAGATAGTGGAATTCGCCGACGCGGGTGAAGCCGGCCTCCAGCATTTCGACATAGAGCTGGGCGGCGACCGCCTCGACCTGGTCGGGCGTCATGCTCAGCGCAAAGCGGTACATGACGGTGCGCCAGCTCCAGAACGAGTCGGCGCCCGGCCCGCGCAGTTCGGCAAGGCCGGCCATGCCGCGCTGGAAGGCGTGGCTGTGCAGGTTCGGCATGCCCGCCACCACATGGTCGTGGCGCTCGTCGCCGGCGGCCGCCGCGGCGCCCGGCGTGATCGCCGCGATGCGCCCGCCGGCGATCGCGATCCGCACGTTCCGGGCCCAGCCGTCGGCAGTCAGCGCTTCCTTTGCATGAATGACGGTCATAGCCTTCGATCCTCCCGCGGGCCTGAAAATTCGGCTTGCATCCCTGTTATTATGTATATACATAACTTGCCAATCATAAAAGAGGAAACAGGACCGGAGGCGCTTCTGCCATGACCTCACCTGCCGAGCCCCGCCCCGCCACGACGCAGTCTGCCACGCCGGCGCCGGATAAGCGCGCGCCAAAGGTCTGGCGCAACGCCCATCTCGCCACCTTCGCCCCCTCGCGCCAGGGCATGGGCCTGATCGAGCGCGGCGCCCTGGCGGTCCGCGACGGGCGCATCGCCTTTGCCGGCCCGGAGGCCGAGCTGCCGGCCGCCTTCGCCTGCGCCGAAAGCATCGATTGCGGCGGCCGCTGGATCACCCCCGGCCTCGTCGACTGCCATACCCACCTCGTCTATGCCGGCAACCGCGCCCATGAATTCGAGCTCAGGCTGGAAGGCGCCTCCTACGAGGCGATCGCCCGTGCCGGCGGCGGCATCGTCTCCTCCGTGCGCGCGCTGCGCGCCGCCGACGAAGCCACGCTCGTCGCCGAGAGCCTGCCGCGGCTCGACGCGCTGATCGCCGAGGGCGTGACGACGGTCGAGATCAAGTCCGGCTACGGCCTCGACACGGCGAGCGAGATGAAGGCGCTCAGCGCGGCGCGCAAGCTCGGCACGCTGCGCGACGTCGGCATCCGCACCACCTTCCTCGGCGCGCATGCGCTGCCGCCGGAGATGAACGGCGACAAGGCCGCCTTCATCGACACGATCGTCACCGACATGCTGCCGGCCATCGCGGCCAAGGGCCTCGCCGACGCGGTCGACGGCTTCTGCGAGGGCATCGCCTTCTCTCCGCAAGAGATCGCCAGGGTGTTCGACGCCGCCAGGACCCATGGCCTGCCGGTCAAGCTGCATGCCGACCAGCTCTCCAACCTTCATGGCGCGGCGCTCGCCGCCTCCTACGGCGCGCTCTCGGCCGACCATCTCGAACATACCGACGAAGCCGGCGCTGCCGCCATGGCCAAGGCCGGCACGGTGGCGGTGATCCTGCCCGGCGCCTTCTATTTCATCCGCGAGACGAAGAAGCCGCCGATCGACCTGTTCCGCAAGCACGGCGTCGCCATGGCGGTGTCGACCGACAGCAATCCCGGCACCTCGCCGCTGACCTCGCTGCTGCTGACCATGAACATGGCCGCGACCCTGTTCGGCATGACCGTGGAGGAATGCCTCGCCGGCGTGACCCGCGAGGCCGCGCGGGCGCTCGGCCTCGGCCACGAGATCGGCACGCTGGAGGCGGGCAAGCAGGCCGACTTCGCCGTCTGGTCCATCGGCCGGCCGGCCGAGCTCGTTTATCGCATCGGCTTCAACCCGCTGTTCGCCCGCATTCGCGGCGGTCACTGACAGGAATGGCGGCGAAAGCCGTCATTCGTTCGCCCGCACCGCGGCGGCCGGCAGGCATGACCGACAGGCTTGGCGGCCCGCGCCGCCTTCAGGGGAGCATTCGACATGGCCATCATCCTTCATCCGGGTTCGGTGCCGCTGGCGACGCTGGAGACGCTCTACTGGACCGGCGAGCCGGCGCGGCTCGACACGGGCTTCGATGCCGGCATCGTGCGCGCCGCGGCGCGCATCGAGGAGATCGTCGCCGGCAACCAGCCGGTCTACGGCATCAATACCGGCTTCGGTAAGCTCGCCTCGATCAAGATCGACCGGGCTGACGTCGCAACGCTTCAGCGCAACCTGATCCTGTCGCATTGCTGCGGCGTCGGCGCGCCGCTCGACGAGAAGATCGTGCGGCTGATCATGGCGCTGAAACTGATCTCGCTCGGCCGCGGCGCCTCCGGCGTCAGGCTCGCCGTGGTCAGGCTGATCGAGGCCATGCTGGAGCGCGGCGTCATTCCGGTCATCCCGGAAAAGGGCTCGGTCGGCGCTTCCGGCGACCTTGCCCCGCTCGCCCACATGACCGCGGTCATGCTCGGCCATGGCGAGGCCTTCCACGCCGGCGCCCGGCTCGGCGCGGCCGAGGCCCTGCGCCGCGCCGGGCTCGCGCCGGTGGCGCTGGCGGCCAAGGAGGGCCTTGCCCTCATCAACGGCACGCAGGTCTCGACCGCGCTGGCGCTCGCCGGACTGTTCCGCGCCCACCGCGCGGCCCAGGCGGCGCTGATCACCGGCGCCTTGTCGACCGATGCCGCCATGGGCTCCTCGGCGCCGTTCCATCCCGACATCCACATGCTGCGCGGCCACCAGGGCCAGATCGACACCGCCGCCGCGCTGCGCCGGCTGCTCGAGGGCTCGGCCATCCGCGAGAGCCATATCGAGGGCGACGAGCGGGTGCAGGATCCCTATTGCATCCGCTGCCAGCCGCAGGTGGACGGCGCCTGCCTCGACCTGCTGCGCCATGTCGGCCGGACGCTGGCGACGGAGGCCAATGCGGTGACCGACAACCCCCTGGTGCTCTCCGACAACAGCGTCGTCTCCGGCGGCAATTTCCACGCCGAGCCGGTGGCCTTCGCCGCCGACCAGATCGCGCTCGCGGTCTGCGAGATCGGCGCCATCGCGCAGCGGCGCATCGCGCTGCTGGTCGATCCGGCCCTGTCCTATGGCCTGCCGGCCTTCCTCGCCAGGAAGCCGGGGCTGAATTCCGGCCTGATGATCGCCGAGGTCACCTCGGCCGCGCTGATGTCGGAGAACAAGCAGCTCTCCCATCCGGCCTCCGTCGATTCGACGCCGACCTCGGCCAACCAGGAAGACCACGTCTCCATGGCCTGCCACGGCGCCCGCCGGCTCTTGCAGATGACCGACAATCTCAACGCGATCATCGGCATCGAGGCGCTGACCGCGGTGCAGGGCGTCGAGCTGCGCGCGCCGCTCGCCACCAGCGCCGAGCTGCAGAAGGCCGCGGCGGCCTTGCGCGCCGTCTCACCCACCATCGAGGAAGACCGCTATCTCGCCGACGACCTGAAGGCGGCCGGCGACCTCGTCGCTTCCGGCCGGCTCAATGCCGCGGTGAGCCCCGGCATCCTGCCGGCGCTCGCCGTCTGAGCCGGCGGCGGCGACCATTCCGCATCGATCAGGACATATCCGGAGCCGGCAAATGACCAGCCTTCCGGCAACCACAGCAAAGGGAACGAGCCAGATGAGCAATCCGCGCCACAATATCAGGGACGTCCGCGCGCCGCGCGGCACCGAGCTGACCGCCAAGAGCTGGCTGACCGAGGCGCCGCTGCGCATGCTGATGAACAATCTCGACGCCGAGGTCGCCGAGAACCCGCACGAGCTGGTCGTCTATGGCGGCATCGGCCGGGCGGCGCGCACCTGGAACGATTTCGACCGGATCGTCGCCTCGCTGCGCACGCTCAACGACGACGAGACGCTGCTCGTGCAGTCGGGCAAGCCGGTCGGCGTCTTCCGCACCCACAAGGACGCGCCGCGGGTGCTGATCGCCAATTCCAACCTGGTGCCGCACTGGGCGACCTGGGACCATTTCAACGAGCTCGATAAGAAGGGCCTGGCCATGTACGGCCAGATGACCGCCGGCTCCTGGATCTATATCGGCACCCAGGGCATCGTGCAGGGCACCTACGAGACCTTCGTGGAGGCCGGCCGCCAGCACTATGACGGCAACCTGAAGGGGCGCTGGGTGCTGACCGGCGGCCTCGGCGGCATGGGCGGCGCCCAGCCGCTCGCCGCGGTCATGGCCGGCGCCTCCTGCCTTGCCGTCGAGTGCAATCCCGACTCGATCGATTTCCGCCTGCGCACCCGCTATGTCGACGCCAAGGCCGAGACGCTGGACGAGGCGCTCGCCATGATCGAGCGCTGGACCGAGGCGGGCGAGGCGAAGTCCGTCGGCCTGCTCGGCAACGCCGCCGACATCTTCCCCGAACTGGTGCGCCGCGGCATCCGCCCCGACCTGGTCACCGACCAGACCTCCGCCCACGACCCCGTCAACGGCTACCTGCCCAAGGGCTGGACGCTCGCCGAATGGAAGGCGAAGCGCGAAAGCGACCCGAAGGCGGTGGAGAAGGCGGCGCGCGCCTCGATGCGCGAGCATGTCGAGGCGATGCTCGCCTTCCAGGCCATGGGCGTGCCGGTGTTCGACTACGGCAACAATATCCGCCAGGTGGCCAAGGACGAGGGCCTCGAGAACGCCTTCGCCTTCCCGGGCTTCGTGCCGGCCTATATCCGCCCGCTGTTCTGCCGCGGCATCGGCCCGTTCCGCTGGGCGGCGCTGTCGGGCGATCCGGAGGACATCTACCGGACCGACGCCAAGGTGAAGGAGCTCCTGCCCGACAACAGGCACCTGCACAACTGGCTGGACATGGCGCGCGAGCGCATCGCCTTCCAGGGCCTGCCGGCGCGCATCTGCTGGGTCGGCCTCGGCGACCGCCATCGCCTGGGCCTTGCCTTCAACGAGATGGTGCGCTCGGGCGAATTGAAGGCGCCGGTCGTGATCGGCCGCGACCATCTCGATTCCGGCTCGGTCGCCTCGCCCAACCGCGAGACCGAGGCGATGAAGGACGGTTCGGACGCGGTCTCCGACTGGCCGCTGCTCAACGCCCTGCTCAACACCGCCTCGGGCGCGACCTGGGTGTCGCTGCACCATGGCGGCGGCGTCGGCATGGGCTTCTCGCAGCATTCGGGCGTCGTCATCTGCTGCGACGGCAGCGAGGATGCCGCCCGCCGCATCGAGCGCGTCCTGTGGAACGACCCGGCGACCGGCGTGATGCGCCATGCCGATGCCGGCTACGACATCGCCCTCGACTGCGCCCGCGAGAAGGGCCTGCGCCTGCCGGGCATCCTCGGCAACTGAGCCGCGGCAACGAGCGGACATGGCCGCGCGGAGACGCATCATGGTGAAACATCTTCGCGCGGCCGGCCATCGCCGCATGCCCTGGAAGAACGGCGGCGGCGAGACCGCCGAGATCGCCGTTCACCCCGAAAGCGCGGGCCTGGCCGATTTCGGCTGGCGCGTCAGCATGGCGACCGTTGCCAGCGACGGCCCGTTCTCGCTCTTCCCCGGCATCGACCGCACGCTCGCCGTGCTGACCGGCGCCGGCATCCGGCTCGACGTCGAGGGCCTCGGCACGCGGCGCCTGACGCCGGCAAGCCCGCCGCTCCCCTTCCCCGCCGACGCGCCGGCGGGCGCGCGCCTGATCGACGGCACGATCACCGACCTCAACGTGATGACCCGCCGCGGCCGCTACCGCCACAGCCTGACGCCGCTGACGGCGACGGGCCGCCAGACGCTGGCCCTCGCCACGCGCTGGACGCTGCTCATGGCAGTGGATGCCCTGGAGGCGGTGACCGGCGAGGGCACCCTGCGGCTCGCCCCGCTCGACGTGCTGGTCGTGGAGGGCGCGGCGCAGGTCACGCTCGCCGCGGCGAACGGGACGGCGCGGTGCTATCGCGTCGCGATCGAGGAAGAGGCGTAGCGGCGCGGCTGCGGAGCAGGGCGAGCGCTTTGTCATGCGGCAGGCGCGAGAGCGGCCTCAGGGTTGGTTCCGGAGCACTGCGCACGGCATTTCATGAACGCAGACTGATGCCGGGTTGTTGGCCTCCTCATGGTGGGCGCGCCACGCCCATGCGGCTGGCAATCGGTTTGGATCCACACTCCCGCGAGGGGGAGCGACACGCGACCCGATACCAGCGCTGATCTCCGGCATCGTTTCGATCCACACTCCCGCGAGGGGAGCGACACCACCACCAGGCCGACTGCAAACATCAGCATGCGTTTCGATCCACGCTCCCGCGAGGGGAGCGACTGCATCATCGAAATGCTGGTCGAGCTGCGCTACGGGTTTCGATCCACGCTCCCGCGAGGGGAGCGACGAGGGGCCGTATGGCCGCGTCGAATACCAGAGCTGGTTTCGATCCACGCTCCCGCGAGGGGAGCGACCTCGACTGGCGGGATCACGAATTTGCCCGGCGGCGGTTTCGACCCACGCTCCCGCGGGGGAGCGACCTGCGGCGGCGCTCGAACGACAACGAGATGTTCATTGTTTCGACCCACGCTCCCGCGGGGGGAGCGACCGGTGTCGCCCGCGTCGCGGTCTGGAGCTTCATGCTGTTTCGACCCACGCTCCCGCGGGGGGAGCGACACCCCTTTGATAAACGCCTTTTCGATCTCGCGAAATCGGCATGGAAATGCGAACCTCCGGCCATGCTGGCTCGGGCGAGTGGCAGCAGCCTGTCAGCCGTGACCTTTTCTTCATATTTTCAATTGCTTAGGCCAAGCGCGAACCTCCCGGAAAATCCGGGCCCGCTTGGGGTTCGCGCTTGAGACGAGCAACGCCCGGCTTCGATCAACACGCGCGCGTTGGAAGCGGCCGGTTTCACGGTGGCACGGACCGCCGAGAAGATATGTTTCGATCCGCGTCCCTGCGCCAGCGCGCAGTGGTTCCATCGGCGGCCACGCAGGCGTTGAGAACTGCGGTCGTCTTTTCTTTATGCGGCGCGCTCGAGCGGCCGTGCCCGGTCCACACGGGCGCGTTCTGCTGGCGTGTTCATGACCGCCCAGAGATCGCTGCGCCGTTGCACGTTGAGCCAGAAATCCGGGCTGTTGCTGAACACCCGTGCCAGGATCAGCGCGGTGGCGGCCGTCACATTCCGGCGATTCCGGCAGAGTTCATTGACGTGCTTCCGCGGCACGCCCATCGCCTCGGCCAGCGCGCCCTGGGTCAGCCCCAGCGGCTCCATGAATTCTTCGGTCAAGATCTCACCGACGGTTGCCGGCTTCCGCTTCGTCGTCAGCATGAGTGCCCATCCGCTCGTCTGTCGCTGCGATCATGGCGGCAAGCTTCAGCCGCCGCTCCGCGATCTTCGCCCAACTCCGGCCTGCCGTTTGGTGCCGCGCTTCCGCATAAGGCTCGGCCATCCGATGAATGCATCACACCACGACGTCATGGTTTCGCTCCACGCTCCTGCGACAGGAGCGACGTCTCGGACAATATCATTGCACCGCGCCCGCACCAGTTTCGATCCACGCCCCCGCAAGGGGAGCGACCTTCGATTACCTTTCGATCCGCCACGCTGTGGCCGATGTTTCGACCCACGCTCCCACGCGGGGAGCGACCGCGCCGAAGATCGACGATTTCCGTACGCGACGGTTTCGACCCACGCTCCCACGCGGGGAGCGACCGGGCCTCACGTTCGGTTGTTTGTTCCGTCGAGCCGTTTCGACCCACGCTCCCACGCGGGGAGCGACTATGTAGCTATCACGTGTTGTATGTGTCGAAATCGTTTCGACCCACGCTCCCACGCGGGGAGCGACCACATGGCGGCGACGGGCTCATCTTCGACAGCGTGGTTTCGACCCACGCTCCCACGCGGGGAGCGACGATCTCGCCCTTGGCCTTCAGGGTCGGCTTGTGGCGTTTCGACCCACGCTCCCACGCGGGGAGCGACATGCGGTCGTTGACCTGCGCAACGTTGCCCCCGAAGTTTCGACCCACGCTCCCACGCGGGGAGCGACCAGTGACCATGACGACGAATGCCGCAACGAAATTGTTTCGACCCACGCTCCCACGCGGGGAGCGACACATCAGCGGCCGCTGGATCACGCTGGAGCACACGTTTCGACCCACGCTCCCACGCGGGGAGCGACGCCGACATTCGCGGCGCCCCGGTTTTCGAAGAGGTTTCGACCCACGCTCCCACGCGGGGAGCGACGCCCTCCTGATAAACCGCTTTTCGCCCCCACGAAACCGGCACGGGAGCGCGAACGTGCCGCCGCCGCCGTGCGGGCGAATGGCGGCAGCGGGCGGGTTGGCGTTCATCATCAATGCTTTCAAGGGCTTGAGGCGAGTGCGAACCTGCCGGGGAATCCGGGCTTGCTTGGGGTTCGCGCGGCCATTGCCTCACACGATCAGCGGGCCGTTGAGATCCGTCGCCGGCTTGGCGCCGACATGTTCGATGCGCCGCTGCCAGTTGGCGCCGAGCATGTAGTAGCGCAGGCTGTCGCGCGCGGGGTCGATCAGGCCTTCGAGGCGCGCCTTCAGCTTCGTCCACTGCGCCGGATCCACCTCGATCTCGAAGACCGAATATTGCACGCGCTGGCCATAGTCGCGGCAGGCCCGGGCGACGCGGCGCAGCCGCCGCGCCCCGCCGGGCTCGTTGGTGCGCACGTCATAGGTGACCAGGACCATCATGCTCCGTCTCTCCGGGCGGCCGCCCTCATTTCCAGATCCAGGGCGGATAGGCGTCGAGGTCGCCGCGCAGGTGGCGGGCGAGCAGCAGGGCCTGCAGATGCGGCACGAGGCCGAGCGGCGCCGCCTCGTCGAGGAAGGGATGGCGCCGCTCCTCCTTCTTGCGCTCCTGCCAGGCCGCCAGGACGGTCCGCCGCCCGTCGTCGGTCAGCAGCACGGCTCCGCCGTCGCGCCGTTCGAAATCGCGCTCGCGCAGCTGCCGCCGGTTGAGCAGGGACAGGGCCAGGCGATCGGCGAGAATCGGGCGCAGCTCCTCCATGAGATCGAGCGCCAGGCTCGGCCGGCCCGGCCGGTCGCGATGCAGGAAGCCGACCGCCGGATCGAGCCCGACGCCTTCGGTCGCGCTCCGGCAGTCATGGGTGAGCAAAGTGTAGAGAAACGACAACAGAGCGTTGACCGGGTCGAGCGGCGGCCGGCGGCTGCGGCCGAGGAAGCGAATATCGGCGTCGGGCGAACGGACGAGATCGCCGAACACGGCGAAATAGAGCTGGGCCGCCTCGCCTTCCGCGCCGCGCAACGCATCGAGGCTCTCATCCGCAAAGGCAACGCGCCTGAGGATCCGCGCCTGCCGCTCGACGGCGGCTTCGACCGCCGCCCTGCGCTCCGCCGGCATGTCGGCGCCATAGTCTCGCAGCGCCCGCTGCAGCACGGCCCGCTGATTGGCGATCTTGGCCGAGACGATGCTGCGCACGATGTCATCGGGCGCTTCGGCGGCGCGATGCTGGGCGCGCCGGAGCAGCACATTGCCCGAGACCGGTCCTTCGATTCGGGCCTGGAAGCGGCCGGCCCGATCGAGCAGGACAATGGTGATGCCGAGCGGCGCGAGCGCCTGAATCAGGGGCGGCGAAACGAAGATGCCGCCAAAGATCACCACCGAGCCCAGCATGTGGAAGGGCACGCGGGCCCGCTCGACGCCCTCGATCTCGGCGACGAGATTGTCCCCGTCCTTGCGCAGGCTCGCGCCCTCGGTCGTGACGTAGAGCGTGTTGAGCAGCTTCTTCACGGCACGCCGTCCTCGTCACGCGTCAGCGCATCGGCAATCGCGGTGGCGCGGAGCCCGAGCGCCGTGCGGCTCGCCTCCTTCGGCCGGCAGAGATCGAAGAGCGAGCAGGCCCGACAGCGATCATGGCGATAGACAGCCGGCGGCGTGCGGCCCGCCGCGAGCAGAGCACCGAAGGCGCGTGCCGTCTCCTCCGTCAGGGCACGCAAGGCCTCGTCGAACGGAACCGCGACACGGCGCTTGGTCTCGGCATAGAACAGGGCGCCTTCCGGCACCGCGCGGCCGGTCATCTCCTCGAGGCACAAGCCCTGCGCGCAGAGCTGCACCTCATCGGCGCGATGCAGCTTGGCCTTGCCCCGCTTGTATTCAACGGGATAGGCGACCTCGCCGCCGGCTTCCGATCGGAACTCGACGAGATCGGCAACGCCGGCGAGGTTGAGACGCCGGCACAGCAGCGGCAGGCCGGTCACCCGCCGCGTGCCGCCACGCGTGCGGCGCGAGGGATCATGCGCCGCCGCGTGCAGCACCTGCCCCTCGGCCGTGAACCGGTTCTCCTGCCACTGCCGCTCGATGTGGATGAGAGCAGCCTGCCGGAGGCAGAAGACGGCGTGCTGGAGCGCGGACAAGGGGATCGGGTCGTCGGCCTCCGGCAGCATCGCTTCAGGCCCGTTCCAGCACCTCCACGCCTTCGGGCAAGTTCGCCGTGTCGACGGTCACCTCGTAGTCCTCGAACCGCCGGGCCGGCGGATAATTGTCGAGCTTTTCGTCGAGCGGGTCATAGAGGCTGTCACCGATACGCCGGCGCACGGTGACCCGTTCGAACAGTCGGTGCGCCGCGGCATTGCCGAGCGCCGAGGCGTGCTTGAAGGCAATGACACGGCGCGCCGCCATTTCGCCGCGCGCGGCGGAACGGTCGTGCTCGAACATGTTGGCGAGCGCTTGGAAAAGATGGTCCATGTCCGCCTCGCTGAAGCCGGTGCGCTCGGCCAGCTTGGCATTGACGAAGATATGGGCGCGGTAGAGCCCGTAGGGCACGATGTGCTTGCGCCCCATGGTGCGGTTCTCGGTGCGATCGTCACCCTCGCCCTTGTCGCGCTCGGCCTTCTCCTTCTCGTTGGTGGCGGCCATGCGCGTGATCGAGATTTCGAGCGGCAGGATCTTCTCGACCGAGGAGGCGAAGGTCACCTGCACCGGCCCGCGAACCTGGCCGGCATTGATGCCGGTGCTCATCACCGCACCGAAGCTGCGAACGTCGAAAAAGTTGTCGCACATGAAGCCGGTGATCCTGCGCGCTTCGTCATCGCCCTGCGGGTTCAGCTTGGCGTCCTTGTCGACCTTGTCATTGCCCGGCCGTACCGCGCGATAGGCCTCGCGGTGCCGCTCGTTGAGGATGGCGCCTTCCTGGACATAGATCCGGTAGCCCGGCTGATCGCCCTTGGCGAGTTCGGTGTAGTTGCGGATCTTGCGCTTCAGCGAGACGTCGCTGACGAGGCCGTGATTGGTCTCGGGGTCCAGGCGCGGCAGGTTGCCGGCATCCGGGTCGCCGTTCGGATTGCCCCGGGTGACATCGAACAGGAAGACGATGTCGTATTTGTTGGCGAGCGTCGTCATCAGGCAGCCTCCCCTGGCCCGGTCTTGTCGGTCTTGCGGAAAAACGCATTGCGCTGGTGGTAGTAGCCGAGCGCGAAGAGGGCCTGGCTCTTGTCCGGCAGACTGGCCGGGAAGGGATCGTCGCTCGGCGTCATCTCTTCCATAATCTCGGCGATCAACTTCTCCAGATTGATCCGCCGACCGGGATTCTGCTTTCCGATCTTCGACAGGTGGTAGGCCGAGCCGCTTTGAATAATGCGGAAGACCTTGCGTGGCTGGGCAGATGCGGCCCCATAAAATTTATCTTTGATCGTGGCATTAACTCCTGTCCCGAGCGCCGCCACTTGCACCTGCTCAAAGACAGCAAACAGCCTGCCCCAGAGATAGCCTTTATCCCTGCATGCGGGATCGAGCGACACGGGCGCCTCCACGTTGAAGTTCTTGATGAGCACGGATTTCAGGATCGCGGCCCTGAGCGCATTGACGTCATGGTCCGCACGCAGGCGCATGATCAGCGACGACAGAAGCGTCATCGGATAGGGCGTGTCTGTGAGGATGGCGCGGAACCAGTCGCCGGCAAGGTTCGGCTGGATGTTGTCGGATTTGCGCAGCACCGCCGTCTCGATCAGCATGCGCCAGATCGACGGGTTTTCCTCCCGCGGCGGCGGGTCGATGCGCAGCCTTTCGAGATGATCGAGGTAGCGCTTCGCAATGACGCCGAAATCGTTCTCGACGAAGAAACGGACGGATAATCGCGCGGCGTTGGGGGCAAGGCCCAGCACGAAGAAACGAACGCCTGATGACAATGCCGGCTGCAGGTCGCCGACCGGCCGGCCGTGACGCAAATTGTCGAGCAGCGCGCCGACCTTGTCGGCCTCCATGTTCTCGTCAATGGCGAAGAACTGCTGGAACATGGCGTCGGCCGCATCCGCTGCGGCGCTGTCCGCCGCCTCGGCCCAAAAGACGGTGGAGGCGTCGCCGATCTGAAGACGATGGCGGCTGCCGCGCTCGAGGAAGTGGTTGAGCGCGGAGGTATAGGCCGCCGCCGCGACATCGGAGACGGGGGCGTTGTCGCCCTGTTCCTTTCCATAGGAGGTGAAGGCGTCAAGATTGAAGGAGACGATGGAAGCGCCTGCCGTCTGCGCGCCCCAGACCCCCTTGATGGCCGGATGCAACCGCGCGATTGGCGCGCGTTCGCCGGTCACGAGGCAGACCGCCTCCGGCCGCCCGCCGTCAGACTGGAGACGCGCCCACAAGGCTTTCGCCGCCGGCCGGTCGTGCAGCCGGACATTCGCCATCCGCTCGCTCTCGAGAGCGAAGACGAGGTTCTGATCCTTCATCTCCTCGGACCAACCGAGTTCGACGAATTTTTCCGGCCGCCACCAGTCCAGGAACCGCAGAAAGGCGACGAGGCCTTCGTCATTCGTGCCGGCGATCCATTCGCGATGCCGGTCGAGAAAGGCCTGATGCTCCTGGGCCGTGCGCGCGCCGGTACCGGCCGTCACGCCGAGGACATAGGCCGTCTTGTCCCAGAGAAAATTCGGAGCGATGCCAGATGTGCGCTTGACGGGGCTCGGCACAGCCATCTGCTGCGGCAAACGCTTCTTGCCCTGGACCCGAGCGAGATCATGGGGACTGCCGACAGGCTTTCCGTCGGTGTCGAGCGCGATCAGCCAACCAATGCCCTGTTGGCTGAAGCCGAAGGTCGGCACTTCGCCGCGGCTCGTCAGCCGACCATGCGCGCGAACGAGAGAGGCTAGGATAGTCATGGTGCAGCCGTCTTGCACAAGGCGGATAGCCCACCTGCGCGCCAGTGTTTTCGACAATCAATCAGGCTTGCTGTTTCGATCCACGCCCCCGCGGGGGGAGCGACACTTTTTGGACGGCGCGCAAGGTGGGCCGTCGAGAGATATAGCAGATCGCAATCCCATTTTCAACTTCAGCAACCTGAGTGATGGTTGACTCGAGACGAATCGTCGTGGTATGGAATTCGGCATGCTCACCGCGCAAGCGTTGGAGCATTCTCCGCGGAAGCCTGCGGCCGGAGGCGGTAATCCAACAACGCCTCCGGCGGGGCACTCGGCAACTTCACACCCAATTGACCGCGCCGATCATCGCAGCACCTCCAGCGACCTCGACGCCGGAACCTGCAGCACCCCGTCAACGAGCCTTGCCCGGAAGAACATCGATGACCGATCACGCTCGTGATCAATGTCGTAGAGCATCAGGCCGAGATCGCGCGGCGCGCCGAAGCCGAGCGCTGCCGAACGATCCTGCTGAGCGACGACAGGCATGGGCTCGTCCGGCTCGATCAGGCTGAAATCGGCCGGGAATTCGCGCGTGCCGAGACACGGCTGGTGGAAGCACTGGCCCTTGCGAGCGCGCCGGCTGAAGCTCTCGGCGTGCTTGGCCGGATTGTCGTCGGGACCGGCCTTGGCGGTCATGTCGAAATGGGCGGCGATGACATAGTCGACATCGACAAGGACGGTCGAAGCCCGCTGCTGGCGATCGTGCTCGACGACCAGGGTCAGGTCGCCGATCTCGCCCGACTTCATCGCCGAGCGGATCTTGCCGACCGGCGCCTTCGCGCCCACCTCGTTGCGCCGGATCGACTGAAAGCGGATGGGCTTCAGCACGTGGATCGCATCGATCGACCAGCGGATAGCCGGCTTCCAATGGATCGCCTCCAGAATGCCGCGCGCGGCGGAGGGCGTCATGACGTCATAGGAAACGCGCTCGACCTTCAATTCGGGCCGGACAAACAAGGCGAACCGGCCGCTCACGCGCAGGCGAATTCCGTAGGCCATCCAGCCCCTCCCCGCGCGCCCTGCACTTATGCAGAGCGCTTTTCCATCATGCACGGCATGATTGTCCTGGCCAGCGCCGGTTAGGCGATACTGTCGTCGGTCCCCAGATGAGCGACGCGCTCCCAGGCGAGCCCCTCTTCGCGGCTGTACAAAGTCTCGGTCTTCAGCACAGCGAACTGATCGCCAAAATTCTCGACATATTGCGCATCGCCACCACGTACGAGTTCGTCGCGCGCGCGCGGTGGCACCTGGACAAGAAAGCGCTGGAGGCGGCGAGCAGCGGCGCCGGGCGATATCTCGCCAAATTCGAGTTCCGAGAGAACGGCCTTGGGCTCTTTATCGATCCCAACGATCACCGGCGCCATGCCATCGCGAATAAGGCGAAAATTCTCGCCGACATTGCGATAGGCGAAATCGGTCGCGCCCGAGCCGATCCTGAACTGATCCAGCACCGCCAGTCCAACCTCGCCGTCCAGCGTCTGCAGATACGTGCGGTCAAGGCCGTCACCCTTCTGCCAATAGACTTCCCGAAAGAAAGCCTCGATCGCGCCAGGCGAGAACAAGTCGTCATAACGGGAAGCGATGCGTCCCATGGCTTCGGCAGCCTGCCTGATTTCAGCCGGCGGCATCGCCTCCGTCGGTTCGAACACCGTCACGATGCTGTCGACCGCCGACCAGCGCCCCTCGCGATTGCAGCGCCCGGCAGCCTGAATGACGCTGTCGAGACCGGCCAGCGCGCGCCAAACACGCCGAAGTGACAAGTCTAAGCCGGCCTCGACCAAACTGGTCGCGACAACGCGGCAGGGTTCGCCGGAAGCAAGTCGCCGGCGGATTTCGGCCAGGATCACCTGCCGGTCGGCCGCTGTTTGGCGGGTCGACAGATGGATCAAGCCCGCAAGATCCGCGTCCCGGCCGGCGCGATAGAGCGTCAGGGCGTGCGCCCGGCTATTGACGATCACCAAGCCCTGCTCCACCGCAGCGAGTTGGCCAATCAA
This sequence comes from Phreatobacter sp. AB_2022a, assembly GCF_026847585.1. NCBI lineage: Bacteria > Pseudomonadati > Pseudomonadota > Alphaproteobacteria > Hyphomicrobiales > Phreatobacteraceae > Phreatobacter > Phreatobacter sp. AB_2022a. Next base: position 78,535 of record NZ_JAPSET010000022.1, on the reverse strand, counting down.
GGCACCATCGGTCATTCGGCCGGCGAACCTCGGCGTCACGCGCCGGCACGCGGCGTGGAGAGCCGACGGATCAGGCGCCAGCTCACGCTCCGGTCCGATGACAAAGCCGCCCGCGAAGTTAGGCGCCTTGAGCGCAGGTTGGGTGGCCGTGCAAAGCAAGATGGAGCAGCCGTAGTTGCGCGCCAACTCGTCAAGCGCCGCGACACAGGGGCGCAAGACATGAAGCGGGATCGTCTGCACCTCGTCGAGCACGATCACCGCATTGGCGAGATTGTGCAGTCGCCGGCAGCGAGTCGTCTTGTGCGAAAATAGGCTCTCGAAGAGTTGGACATTGGTGGTGACGACCACAGGCGCCGCCCAGTTCTCCAAGGCGAGGCGCAACCTCATGTCGAGACGCTGAGCGTCCGCGCTCGCATCTTCTTCTTTTTCCGGGTCGCTGCTGTCGATCGAACTGTGATGTTCGAGGACCATGTCTGCGCCCAGCACGCCCCGGAAGATCTCCGCCGCCTGGTCGATGACCGAGGTGAACGGAATGGCGTAGATGATGCGGTCCATGCGATGGCACTTCGCATGGTCCAGCGCGAAGGCGAGCGAGGCCAATGTCTTGCCGCCACCGGTGGGCACATCGAGCGTGAAGACGCCTTTCGGCAAGCTCGCCTTCGCACGGGCGTGCGCAAGAACCGCGGTGCGCAGCCGATTCATATCGGATTGAAGGGCAGCTTCCGACAAGGTGGCAAGCTTGCCTGCCATATAGGCATCGAAAGCAGCGACAAGACCATCAATCCTGGCGGTGAGTTTCGGCCAATCACGGTCGCTCGCTCGGCCTTCGATCTTGTCGCGAAAGGCCTCAGTGTCGAGTCGGTCGGCATCGACTAGGCATGAGAAAATCATGCGCCCCAGGAAGGCGAGCGCAAACCCCGTCTGCTCCTTTGTGGGCCGCGGCCTGACCCAGGCCGGCAGAAGATCCTGGGTTTGCAGTTGGATCTCGGCGCGCCAAATAGGAGCCAGGGGTTCAATCTGCTTTTCGAGGCGCTTCGCCAGCGAGGAGGCGCCTCGCTCGCCATCTGGAAGCCCGCCATGATGACCCGCGATCGCATAGGCCGCCAGTTGCGCAGCGATGTTGTCGCGCTCCGTTCTCGCAAGCCTCCGCACTTCCTGCGCGCCCGCCGTTGAGTGGTCCGGGGCCACCCCACGACCCGCGATATAAGACTGAAAAGCGCTCGAATATTTGCCGAGATCGTGCAGCATCCCAGCCAACCACGCCAACCGCTCCGCGCCGAATTTCGTACCGAACTTAGCCGCGAGGTCCGCTACATTGGTGAGATGTTCAATCAGCGGCTGCCAGTCTGAACGGTCATTACGCAGCGTCGAATGCGCGTAGCAGCGATCGAGTGTCGCCTTGATCTCTTCGAACAAGTCATCCGGCATATTTTCGAGCGTGCCCACAGCGCGAGTCTCCGTCCGCTCGATAAGCCGGCGATAGTCCTCGATGGAAAGCAAGACAAGGCGTGGTTTGTTGCGCTGGGTGATGATGACCGGGTCGCGCATCGCATCAGCGATGACGTCACCCGCCCGTCTTGAGAGATCGCTGGTCGAGTAAACTGCCACAATGGGACTCCGTCAATGCTGTAAATTACATCATTGACGTAAATTACGCAATCACATCCTTCGCGCATCCCCCTCACCCTTCGAGCGTCAGCGCCAGCCGCTCGACGCCGGGCTTGGCGTCATGGGTCAGCGAGGCGCCGACCGGCTTGCCGCCTTTCTGCGCAGTCACCGCGATCGTCCGCGGGCCGGGCCTGAGCTCGCCGAGCGCAAAGCGCCGGCCGCTCGCCTCGATCACCTTGACGCCGTCGATGGTGACGGTGACGGGACTGTCATAGCCTTCCGAAAGCTCGAGGTTGAGGAAGCTCGGGCGGACCGCGGCAAGCGCACGCCCGGCCGCCTCCTCGGCCGCGGCTGCGGCCTTCTGCGCCTCCGCGACATGGGCCGCGAGGCGCGCGCCGGCATCCTCGCCGCCCTTGCGGGCCGCGGCCTCCAGCTCGGAGAGCGAGGTCAGGATTTCGGCGCGCCAGTCGGAGACCTCGGTCTCGGTCAGCCGGTTGAGGTCGTTGCTGAAGGCCTCGGCGAGGGCGACGATGCGCGTGCGCACCGCGGCCTCGTCGCCGGCCGCGCCCGCCTGCCGGAAGCCCATGACCTCCCGCAGCACCTCGAACTGCAGCCTGGTCCAGAGATCGCGGATGGCAAGGATGATCGCCACGTGCCGGAAATAGGTGCTGGTCCGGTCGGCGCCGCGCTCGTAGAAGGCGACCGCGCCCATGACCGCATAGAGCACCAGGGCGGCGAGCAGCGCCGCCTTGTCCCAGCCGTCGGCGGCCCATTGGCTGAGCCGCAGGCCGGCACCGAGCGTCGTCAGCAGCAGCGCGACGGCGCCGGCAAGGGCCAGCCATCGGCGCGAGCCCATCACCCAGCGGGAATTGCGGGTGCGCAGCGCGCCGTAATAGCCGGCGCGCTGGTCGCGCGCCTCGTCGAGCCTGCCGAGGATGTATTGGACGAAATCGTCGAAGCCGAGCCGGCCATAGTCCTCGGGGGCGAGCCTGATGGCCGCGAAGGTGCCGTTCATCGGCTGGCGTACCCTGTCGCTGCGGCCGGGCGATGCGGCACGCGGTTCGGCCTCGGCCAGGGTCATGACCGGCCGCCTCCCCGCACGGCGCCGTCGCGCTCGCTGCGCGCCCGCCCGGCAGCGCGCGCCACGGCCGCGGCCCCGCCTCCGCCTGTCGTCTTCGCCATGACAGCCCCCCAAGTCCGGCAGCCAAGAAACGATGGCCACAGACTGGACGCATCTCTGTGAGTCCAGCGTGAGTTGCCAAATCCATCCGCCGGCCACCGGCGCGGCACGGAAGAACAGGCGGCGCCCGTCGCGCAAATGGATTGACCTTGCCCCTATGGCAGCCGCTATCCTGGACTTGGACAGCGAAGCGGATCGTCTTGGATCATGAAGTGGACATCTCATCCGGCCTCGGCCTGGCAGGCGCTGTCGATGGACGCCGATGGACGCTTTGCCGGCGAAGCGACGACAGCCGACGCCGCCGTTCTGGCGGCGCGCCTCAACGAGGCCAGCGGGCCGGGACCCGAGCGCCCGATCCCCCCGGCGTTCCTGGCGCTGGCGGCGCGCGCCGCCGACATTTTCGAGATCGAGGCGCCTGATGCGCCGGGCATCCATTTCGTCGGCGCCATGACGACGCCGGAGCGACACCTCGACACGCCGCAGGCAACCGACATGATCAGCGCCGGCGCCTGCGGCGCAACCTTTCGCGAGGCGCTCGTGGCCTGCCTCGGCGAAACGGCGGAGCGGCTCGCCCAGTCCGGCAGCGCGGCGGCGGCCACCGCCCTGCCCGCCGATCGGTTCGGCGAAGGCCTCGACCCGGCGGCGCGTGCGGCGCTGGCCGCGCTCGCCGGGCCCGACGCGCCGGCCGACGGCGTACGGGCCGGCCTTGCCGCCCGAATCCTGGCCGGCGGCGGCACGACCCTGGTGCCGGCCTCGCTCTGCCTGAGGGGAGCCGGCGAAGCGGCTGTCAATCCGAGCATCGGCTGCGCCTGCGGACCGACGGCGGCCGAGGCCACCCTCTCCGGCCTGCTGGAATGGGTCGAGCGCGACGCCGCCGCGCTCTGGTGGCATGCCGGCCGGCCCGCGCGCCTCGTAGCGCTGGAAACGCTCGAGGAAGCCGGCCTGCTGGCGATGATCGGGGCCGTACGCCAGGGCCGGGCCGCCCGGCGCACCTGGATGCTCGACATCACCTCGGATCTCGGCGTGCCCTGCATCGCCTGCGTCTCGGTGACGGCCGACGGCCAGGGCTTCGCCCATGGCGCCGCGGCGCGCCTCTCGCCGGCGGCGGCGGCGCGGGCTGCCTTCGTCGAGCTCTGCCAGATGGAGGTCGCCTGGCACCTGATGGCGCTCAAGCGCGCCAGCGGCCGCGCGCCGTCGAGCCCGGCCGACCTCAGGCACCAGGCACGGTTCGACCGGATCGATGCAGCCGCGCTGCCGATGCTCGCGCCGAGACGGCCGCCGGCCCTGCCCGCCGCGGCCGCGACGCCCGAAAATCTCGAAGGCCTTGTCGGGCGTCTTGCCGAAGCCGGCTACCCCGCGCTCGCCGTCGATCTCGCCCATGCCGCCATCGGCGTGCCGGTGGTCAAGACGATCGTGCCCGGCCTGCAGCCGCTTCCCTCAAGCGTCAGGACCGCGCGCCTCGCCCGCGCCGCCGCGTCGCCGGGTTCGGCCGGCCAGACCGACATTCCGCTCTACTAGCGGCGCATTTGCCAAGCGGCGTGCGGCCGATCACGCTCGGATCACGCTGGATGGGCTGAACATCCGAACCGCTGGTTCTGTCGGGGGAGGCTGGCCATCATGGGACAACACGGGAACAATCTGCCGTTCCGGCGCGCGCAGCCGCCCGGGGTCGCCACGTCCGCAGGCTTTGCCATGGCCGAGCGCGTGGCGGCGCCGGCAGCGCCGCCCGCGGCCCCGCCGCCCGCGGCTGACGACTATGTCTCGCTCATCGGCGCGAGCGACCTGCGAGACGCCGACGACAGCCGTCGCCTGATGCAGGATTTTCCGGCGGTCGAGGACCAGTGCCAGCTCATCGCCAATATCGGCGCGCGCATGCTCGACTGGAACGTGCCGAGCGCGACGGCGCCGGTCCGGCCGATCGACAGCCGCACCGCGCCGGCCGGCTATACCTATCTCGGCCAGTTCATCGCGCACGATATCAGCTTCGCCGCCGAGCGCTTTCCGCACCAGGGCGGCGGCGCCAGTGCCGAGTCGCTCGACAATCTGCGCTCGGCATCGCTGCGCCTGGAGACGATCTATGGCGGCGGGCCGAAATATTTCCCGCTCGCCTATGCCTGCCCGGTCGGCGCGGGCGGCGCCGATCCCTGGCGCACCGAGCGCACCCATCTGCGCCTCGGCCTGACGCGCAGCTCCGGCGGGCCGCAGGCGCCCGATCTGCCGCGGCTCGCCTGCCCGGTGCTGAACGGGCTCGACGGCGCGCCGGCCGAGGCGGAGCGCGGCGCGACCGACGTGCTCGTGCCCGACGGACGCAATGACGACCACGCGCTGATCTCGCAGCTGACGACCCTGTTCATGCGGTCGCACAACCGCATCGCGGATGCCGTGCTGCAGTCCGCGTCCCATGCGGGCGAGGCCATGACGGAGCTCGACTACCATCAGGTGTTCGAGCGGGCCCGGGCGGCCAATGTCCATATCTACCGGACGATCGTCTGGAACGACTATCTCCGGCGCATGCTCGATCCCGACGTCTTCGCGCGCTATGCGCCGGATGCCGGGCGCACCGACGGCGCGATCCGGTTGGTCACGGCGGCGCCCGTGCTGCGCATGCCGGTCGAGTTCTCCCACGCCGCCTTCCGGTTCGGCCATGCCATGGTCAGGCCGTCCTACCGGCTCGGCCTTCTCAGGCCTTTCGAGCTGGACGACATCCTCCGGCACAGCTCGTCGAACGAGCCCGACCTGATGCCGTTCGACGAATCCTGGCTGATCGACTGGAACCGGTTCTTCGGCGGCCAGCCCGGCGACTCGCCCGCCGAGTTCATGTTCTCGCGCCCGCTCGGCCCCACCATCACGCCGATGGGGCCGGACACGACCTTCGTGGCGGCCGGCCCCGACGGCCTCGACCGGGCCCTGCCGATCGCGGTGACCAAATCGGGGCAGACCGGGCCGGCGACCGGCATGGCCACCCGCGACCTCGCCCGCGCCTATAGCGTGCCGATGGCATCGGTCGCGGCCATCCTCGCCGTGATGAAGCGCGACGAAGCCCTGCGCCGCATCATCGAGCGGCACCGGCTGCTCGCTTCAGCGGAGCACCGCGCGCAGGCCGTGCGGCGCTGGCTCGATGCCGCCGGCATGGCCGGCCAGCCGAAGGACGTCGCCTTCTCGGAAGCCCAGGCCGACTTCCTGACACGCAACCCGCCCCTGTTCTTCTTCGTGCTGTTCGAGGCCGAGCAGATCGGCGGCGGGCTCCGGCTCGGCCCGCTCGGGTCGTTCATCGTCGCCGAGACGCTGTTCGCGCGGCTCGTGGCCGATGCCACCGCAACGGCCGTCGAAGCCGGCCGGCGCTACAGTCCACGCGGGCTCACGTCGCCGCCGAAGGTGGTCGACCGGGACATCAGGGCGGCCTTCGGCGGCACGCTGCCGGCCACCATGCAGGACCTGATCCGGCATCTCGGACCCTGAGCCGCCAATGTGCCGACCGGCAGTCGCGCCATGCCGCGGAGGGGACCAAGGGGCGCATCCAGAGCGAGGATATCATGCAGAGACCGCCCTATAAGACCGAACAGCAGGTCAAGGACCTGGTGGAGGCCAGGAACACGGCCGAGCTCAAGAAGCTCTACGAGCAGTACATGGCCTATTTCGCCGAGAACCAGTGCGAGCCGATCGGCGCGGACGGCTGGAAGAAGCTCGGGGCCTATTTCCTCAAGCTGTCCATGAAGGGCGCGCACGGGCTGAAGCAGACACGCGCCGAATTCGAGGCGGCGACGGCCGGCATGCTGAAACAGCCGATCCCGGCCTGGATCACCTCGGTCGAGTATGTCCAGACCGAACCCGGGGGCACCTATTATCTGGCGCTGCCGCCGAAGGAGCTCGCACGGCAGGCCTATCTGCATGCCAAGAACCCGGAGGCCAAGGGCTCGGACTATGTCGTGCCGCCGATCTACAAGGGCCTGACGCCGCGCAAGTCGCCCGAGGAGATCCTCAACACGCGGATCTGCGACTACGTCATCTCGCATTGCGGCTGATGCCCGCGGTGCCGCCACGGCGGCTCGCGGCGGCCCGCGGCGGCCCATGGCGCGCGAGGCCTTCAGGGCCTGCGCGGGATCTCGTCCTCGCGCGGCACGGCGAGGCCGGCGAGGACGACGCCCTCGCGCAGCCGCTCCCAGACGCTGCGGGCGCGGATCGGGAAGGCATGCAGCAGCCAGGCTGCCAGCCGCTCCTCGGTCGCCTCCTCCGTCCCGCTCCAGCGGGCCCGGGCGTGGGCCTTGAAATGCTGCATGGTCTGGCGCGCCTCCTCGGTGCGCCCGAGATGGGCAAGCGTTGCCGCCTTCCAGGCGGCGAGGTCGCCGATGATGTCGCCGGCCTGCTCATAGGCCTGCAGCGCGGCCGGATAGTCGCCGGCCATGAAGCGGATGGCGCCCTGATAGGCGGCGTGGAAGGCGGTCGGCTTGAGGCCCCAGGTGAGCGCCTTTTCGAGCGTCGCCTTGGCGTGGTCGATATCGCCGCAATAGGCGCAGCCGAGCGCCGCCGAATTGATCGTCCAGGGATCGTTCTCGTTCAGCTCGAGCGCCATGGTGAAGGCGGCATAGGCCTGGTCGAACTGGCGGTTCATCGCCGAGGCCCAGCCGAGCGCGAGATGGGCCCGCGAATCGAACGGGTCGTAGCGCACCGCGTGGCGGGCATGGTCGAGCCCGGCGGCTTCGCGCTCGCTGGTCCGGAAGGTCCCCGGCAGCGCCAGGTGCTCCATGTTCTCCAGCTGCGCCAAGCTCGAATGCGCCGGCGAAAAATAGGGCGCCTCGGCGAGGATCTGCCGGTAGATGCCGCGTGCCTGGTCCCGCTCCGGCTTCCAGTTCATGATGATCGACTGGCCACGCAGCCAGCGGTCATAGACGGCGAGCGACACGTCGGGCGCGCCGGAGGAGGCGATCAGGCGGGCGGTGGAGACGTGGATGTTCAGCGTCGCCGCCATGCGCGAGAGGAGCTCGCGCTCGATCTTGAACCAGTTGTCGAGGCCGAAATTGAAGCTGTCGCTCCAGATCACGTTGGCATCGTCGTGCCGGCGCACGGTGATGCTGATGCGGATCTGCCCGCCGGCCTCGAAGATCAGGGCGTCCAGCCAGATATGGCCCGGCCAGCGCGCGGCGAAGGACTGCATGGCGTCGGTCTGCACATGCCGGCCGTCGATGATCGCCCATTCCCGGAAGCGGACGAGCTTGGCGATCAGCTCCTGGCGCAGGCCGGAAATGAGATAGCCGAACTCGGTATTGACCCCGCGCGCGTCGAAGGGCGCGACCACGATGGCATATTGCGCCGAGGCTTCGCCACGCGGGTCGCGAGGGTCGGGCTCGCCGCCGCCCGGAAGCACGATGGCTTCGCTGCGGGTCAGCACGGCCGGCGGCGCGCTCTTCAGCTCGACGGCCAGCGCCTGCGTCTCCGGCGAGGGCTCCATGTCGTATTCGTCGGCAAGATGATCCCAGAGCTTGCGATAGACCTTGAGGCCGGCCGACAGTTCGCCGCGCGCGGCGCGCGCCCGCATCAGGGTGCGGCAGGCGACCTCGTTGGTCGGGTCGATGTTCATCAGCGCGGTCGCCGCGCGGATGGTCGTCTCCTGGCCGACATCGCCTTCGGCGAGCGCGAAGAGCGAGTGCTCGAACCGCTCGCGGATCAGCCGGCGGTGAATGGTGAGCCAGACGTCGAAACCGGGGTCGAGGCCGTCGAAGCCGGCGAGCAGCGCCTCGTGCGGCTGCTCCATGGCGGTGAGGATCTCGGGCACCGCGCCGCGCGACAGGTCGGCGAGCACGGCGCCGACATCGAAGGCGATGGCATCGCGGTCCAGCCTGACAGCCTCCCGGTCCAGCTGCAGGCCGGCGAAGCCGAGGCTTTCGAAGGTCTCGCGCAGCCCATGCAGCACCTGGCGCAGCGAGGCGCGCGCCTTCTCCTCGGCGAACTCGCTCCAGAGCAGGCCGCAGAGCCGCTCGCGGGTATCCGAAGGCATCGGGTTGAGCAGGAGATAGGCCAGAAGCGCCTGCGCCTTGCGGCTGCGCAGTTCCGCGCGCTGGCCGCCTATGGCGAGATCGAAGCCGCCCAGGACTGAGATCGACAGCATAGAAGCCTACCCCGATGCGCTTCTATACGCAGAAGCGAAAGCACTTTTCCGTTCCCGTGAACGCCTGGCAGCAAGCCGACAGGCCTGGAAGTCTATGCGCCCGGGGAGGACCCCCGCAAGGCGCGACAAGCGCGCGCAGGGAAGGCCGAGGCGTGCCGAAGCAAATCACGGAGCGCTCACGACCTGCCCATAGTCTCCGCCTCACGCGTTCGGTGTCCCGGCGCCCGCATCCGCCGGCGGGCGGATCGGTGCCGGTCCGACGGCGGGAGACGACCCTTGAGCATCACCCATCACTGGATCGACGGCCTTGCGAAGCTGACGCTTCTGCACCAGGGCGCGAACCAGACGCCGCGCCTCGCCGTCATCCATTGTTCGGAGACCAACACGGTCGCCGAAGCGGTCGCCGCGCTCGACGCGCAGAGGGCGAGCCACCACATCCTGATCGAAAGGAGCGGCGCGGCTTTCCAGACCCGGCGCTTCACCGAGACGGCCGCGCATCCCGGCCTCAGCAACTGGAAGCCACTCGGCAATGTCGGGCTGGACAGTTCGGTGCAGCTCGGCTCGGTCGGCATCTGCCTGATGAACAAGGGTCATGCCTTCGATGCCGGCGCGCCGTACGGGCCGGGCCGGCTCATCTACAATCCCGACGACGCGGCGATGCAGCTCTGGGAGCATTATCCGGCGGCCCAGGTGAGCGCCTGCCGCAAGATCGTGCGCGACATCATCGATGCCTACGACATCGAGGAAGTGGTCGGCCACCACGACGTCGCAATCATGGGCAGGTTCGATCCGGGACCGCTGTTCGACGTCGCCGGCCTCAACGCCCTGATCGCCCGGCAGCCGCGGCTCGGCTTCGAGACCGAGGTCGCCTCGCCCGACGGCAGGCTCAACCTGCGCCAGGGGCCTTCGACCGACAGCCCGGTTCTCGCCGAATTGCGCAACGGGCGGACGGTGCATGTCCGATCGATCGCCTATGGGGGGCGCGAGGCCTGCATCGACCCGCGTCCGGCCACCGCCCGCGCACGCTACCTGACGCGCTGGGCCTCGGTCGGCCTCGACAGCGCCGACCGCCACGCCGGCTTCGTCAACATGAAATACCTCGCCGCCACGCCGCTGTCGCCGGCGCTCGCGGCGCTGCTTTGAGGCCGGCCGGCATCGCCCGCCGCGCAGGATGACAGGCAGGCTGCAAGCGGTTGCCGGTCGCCGGCGACCGCCGAGCCATCACCGGGGGGATCGACCATGCCAGAGAGCGCGCGCCGCGATGCGCCAGCCCTCGCCCTGTCGGGCGGCGGCTTTCGCGCCACACTGTTCCACTGCGGAACCTTCATCCGCCTCAACGAACTCGGCTTCCTGGCGCGCATGGAACGCATCTCCGCCGTGTCGGGCGGCGCCATCGCCGCCGGCATGCTCGCCGCCGCCTGGCCGCGGCTCAGGCTGAAGGGGGCACGGTTCACCAATCTCGAAGAGGCGGTGATCGCCCCGCTGCAGAGCTTCTGCACCCGCACCATCGACAAGGCCGCCGTCGGCTGGGGCGCGCTGCTGCCGGGCAAGTCGATCGGCGACGTGCTCGCCGACATCTATGACGAGATGTACGAGGGCCGGACGCTGGCCGAACTGCCGGACACGCCGCAATTCGTGTTCAACGCCACCAATCTGCAGACCGGCCGCCTCGTCCGCATGCAGAAGCTGCGGCTCGCCGACTATTCGATCGGCGAGATCCGGCAGCCGAAGCTCAGGCTGGCGGTGGCGGTGGCGGCCTCCAGCGCCTTCCCCCCGGTCCTCTCCCCGGTCACCGTCGCGGCCGGCGCCGTCGGCCGCTGGAGCGACCTCGCCGGCACCAGCCATTTCGGCGATCCGGCCTTCACCAGGACCTTGTCGCTCACCGATGGCGGGGCCTACGACAATCTCGGGCTCGAAACCGTCGACGATTTCGCGCCGCTGTTCGTCAGCGATGCCGGCGCGCCGTTCACCATCGACGCGGAGGCCGGCCTGCTCTGGCCGCAGCAGCTGATGCGCGTCCTCGACATCGCGACCGACCAGGCGCGCGCGCTGCGCAAGCGCTTCCTCCATCGCAGCCGCGGCGCCGCGCCGGGCCAGCCGGCGGCAAGGCCCTTCGCCTTCGCCGGCATCGACGGCGACCCGGCGGACTATCCCGCCGCGCGGAAACTCGCCACCGATCCGCGGCTGACCCGCGGCCTCGCCCGGCTGAGGACCCGCCTCAACCCGTTCAGCGAGGAGGAACAGGGCCGGCTGATCAACTGGGGCTGGTCCATGACCGACCTCGCCGCCCGCAGCTATGTCGACACGGCGGCGCCCGCCCCGACCGCCTGGCCCAGGCCGAGATGGGCGCTCGGATAGGCGGTGGGCGGCCGATCATCCAGCCGCTTGCGTAGGCGGCCGAGTGAGTTTCGATCCGTGCACATGCGCGGGCGGTGATGTTCGTCGGCGTGTTCGCCTATCTGATCTCCAACTGGTTTCGATCCACGCCCTCGTGCGGAGGGCGACCTGTCCCACCTGTCCCACCTCAAATGCCCGCCAGGGTTTCGATCCACGCCCTCGTGCGGAGGGCGACACGGTGTCCGGGGAGGTCATGTTCCCCACCGCCGTGTTTCGATCCACGCCCTCGTGCGGAGGGCGACCGTCGCAGCCGCATGCAGCCCGATTGATCGTCCCCGTTTCGATCCACGCCCTCGTGCGGAGGGCGACGGGCCGTACAACCCGCGCCTGTTTCCGTTCTTTTCGGTTTCGATCCACGCCCTCGTGCGGAGGGCGACAGCCGGGGTGCCGCCTGATGCCCTGGCTGCTCGCGTTTCGATCCACGCCCTCGTGCGGAGGGCGACTGGTCGAACGCTTGGCGCTGTTCGGCCGTCGCAATGTTTCGATCCACGCCCTCGTGCGGAGGGCGACGCACGCCAAGGTTACCGCGAAGCCGCCGGCGAAAGTTTCGATCCACGCCCTCGTGCGGAGGGCGACAGCCGGGGTGCCGCCTGATGCCCTGGCTGCTCGCGTTTCGATCCACGCCCTCGTGCGGAGGGCGACATCGCTCTCCGCGAAGACGCGCGCGGCACGCTGCATGTTTCGATCCACGCCCTCGTGCGGAGGGCGACAGGCCCAACGGCGCGGAACCTCCCGGCCGAGCGATGTTTCGATCCACGCCCTCGTGCGGAGGGCGACCGGCCGAACAGGTGCGCGAAGTGACCCTCGGCGAGGTTTCGATCCACGCCCTCGTGCGGAGGGCGACGGGATCGATCGCGCTGTCATAGACGCGATCGGCCGCGTTTCGATCCACGCCCTCGTGCGGAGGGCGACTCTTGAGGCCTCGGCCATCGGCGGAGCGGCCGTGGTTTCGATCCACGCCCTCGTGCGGAGGGCGACCGCCGTGTGGCGTCCGCAAAGGACTGCTTGACGGCGTTTCGATCCACGCCCTCGTGCGGAGGGCGACGGGACGGTCGAGCTGGCCCGCTTCGCGGGGATCGCGGTTTCGATCCACGCCCTCGTGCGGAGGGCGACCGCCGGCGCCCCGGCCGGATCGAGACTGCCGCATCGTTTCGATCCACGCCCTCGTGCGGAGGGCGACGTGGCCATCTATGCGCGCTTTTCGAGCGACACCCAGTTTCGATCCACGCCCTCGTGCGGAGGGCGACTACAAGCGCTGGCAGTCCCGCCGCTCGACCCGCCGGTTTCGATCCACGCCCTCGTGCGGAGGGCGACGCTCGTGGAGCCGGTCGCGATGCCGTTGCGAATGTTTCGATCCACGCCCTCGTGCGGAGGGCGACCGTCGACCGCGATAGGGCGCCGAGGCCGACGTTGTTTCGATCCACGCCCTCGTGCGGAGGGCGACCATCGACATAGAGATTTTCACGCACCTTTTTCGCATCGTTTCGATCCACGCCCTCGTGCGGAGGGCGACATTCGCATGCGGATGCAGCGCCTGAGGCTCCGGTCGAAGGTTTCGATCCACGCCCTCGTGCGGAGGGCGACCCGCGCCGGCGCCGCAGCCGCCGAACTATGTGCGCGTTTCGATCCACGCCCTCGTGCGGAGGGCGACCCGCGCCGGCGCCGCAGCCGCCGAACTATGTGCGCGTTTCGATCCACGCCCTCGTGCGGAGGGCGACCCGGCGCCTTGCTGCGCTCGGCCTTCATCGCCAGTTTCGATCCACGCCCTCGTGCGGAGGGCGACGACCACGCTGCCGATCGCGACGCTGGTCGGCGACGAGTTTCGATCCACGCCCTCGTGCGGAGGGCGACTCGATCTCGCTGGACCGAAGAGCTACCGGGCCAAGTTTCGATCCACGCCCTCGTGCGGAGGGCGACCGTCCTGGCGCCGCTGCCGACCGGCGAGCAGCTTGGGTTTCGATCCACGCCCTCGTGCGGAGGGCGACGGCTCCCCGTCTAATGCATTTCGCAACCTGAAGAAATCCGGCGGTCAGCGCGAACCTCCATCCTCCTCCTGCCAAACCGTCCCTCAGCTCCACGCGCTTTCGCCAATATGCCTGTCTTCTCGGTCACTTGGTCCAAGCGCGAACCTCCCGGGGAATGCGGGCACGCTTACGGTTCGCGCTACGCCCCCTCCAGTACCAAGACCTCGTCGGCCGGCCACGCACCAGCGACGGCGATGGTATGGTGCGCTGGCAACCGTCTCCATGCGGGTGCGAGCGAGCAGGCTGAGTTCACCGCGCGCAAACCGCACCGGTCGCATGCGCACGCAGGGTGAGACGTGGCCAGAGGTGGCGAATACCTTGATGAGCGCGCCGGCAGAAGCCTTGCGTCCATCCGGTCATCAGACAGCCCCTCGACCGTTGCGCAGATGGCGGGGCCCGATCACGCTCCGCATGAAGGACGGCCACCGGCGCGATGGAAAAATCCGGGGCGTTCCTCGCTAAAAAAACGGAACGGCCAGTGATCAAAAGTCGGAAACGGAAACGTCGGAAAAGTCGCACGTTTCCCAGTTGCTCCGCCAGGGCACTTTCGCTTCTTCAACGATTTCAAGAGGTTGTTGGTGGGTGATGAAGGACTCGAACCTTCGACCCGCTGATTAAGAGTCAGCTGCTCTACCAACTGAGCTAATCACCCGACCGTCGCTTGGGCCGCAAGGCCGCCGCGAGAGCGCGCTGACTAGCAGAGACCCATGGGCATGTCCAGAAGCCGCGCGAAGTTTTTTGAGATGACCCGCGGCGGGCGGCGCATGGCAGCCCGGCGGCCTGCCGGTCAGGCCGGCGGCCAGAGCCAGGCGGCGCCGCGCACGCCCGAGGAGTCGCCGTGCAGGGGCGGCAGGACCGGGGTCGTGACGATGTCGGAAAAGACGTAAGTCCGCATGGCCTCGGCGAGGTCGCCGTAGAGCCTGTCGATCTTGCCCATGCCGCCGCCGAGCAGGACCACGTCGGGGTCGAGGATGTTGACGACATGGGCGAGCGCGCGGGCGAGCCGGTCGACATAGGCGCGATAGGCCGCGCGCGCCGGCGCCGCGGCGTCGTCCGTCCCGGCGGCCTCGGCGATGATCTCGGCGCTCGCGAGGCGCCGGCCGGTGGCGCGGGCGAAATCGGCGGCAAGGCCCGGGCCGGACAGCCAGGTCTCGATGCAGCCCCGCCTGCCGCAATAGCAGGCCGGCGCACGCACCACCTCCTCGACCGAAGGCCAGGGCAAGGGATTGTGGCCCCATTCGCCGGCGATCAGGTGGCGGCCACGCAGGATCCGGCGGCCGACAGCGATGCCGGCGCCGACGCCGGTGCCGAGGATGACGCCGAACACGACCTCCGCGTCGCGGCCGGCGCCGTCGACGGCCTCCGACAGAGCGAAGCAGTTGGCGTCGTTGTCGAGCCGCACCGGCCGGCCGAGCCGGGCGGCAAGATCCTGGTCCAGCGGCTTGCCGATGAGCACGACCGAATTGGCGTTCTTGACGAGGCCGGTCGCCGGCGACACCGCGCCGGGGATGCCGACGCCGACCGTGCCGGTGCGGCCGAGCTCGGCCTCGACGCCGGCGACGAGGCCGGCGATCGCCTCGATCGTGCCGGCATAGTCGCCCTTCGGCGTCGGCACGCGGCGGCGCACGAGCTCCCGGCCCTTGTCGTCGAGGGCGAGGATCTCGATCTTGGTGCCGCCGAGATCGATGCCGATGCGCATGGCGCCGCCCGCGCTCCGCCGGCGGCTATTCGGCGGCCTCGATGGCGCGCTGGGGGTGCAGGCGCTCCTGCTTGCCGATCACCTTGTTCAGCGCCGACAGATAGGCCTTGGCCGAGGAGACCAGCGTATCGGGATCGGCGCCCTTGCCGGTGAAGGTCTGGCCGTCGGCCTCGAGCCGCACCGAGACCTCGGCCTGGGCGTCGGTGCCGGCGGTGACGGCATGGACCTGGTAGAGCTCGAGGCTGGCCTCGTGCGGCACGATCGCCTTGATGGCGTTGAACACGGCATCGACCGGGCCGTTGCCGGTGGCCTGGACGGTGCGGTGCACGCCGTCGAGATCGAGCGTCAGGGTCGCGGCCTGCGGCCCCATCGTGCCGGCGACGACCAGCAGCGACATGACCTTCATGCGATCGTGCGAATTGGCGAGCTTCTCGTCGACGAGGGCCTCGATATCCTCGTCGTAGACCACCTTCTTGCGGTCCGCGAGGTCCTTGAAGCGGACGAAGGCGTCCTCCAGCTGGTTGTCGGAGAGCGTGTAGCCGAGATGCTTCAGCTTGTCCTTGAAGGCGTTGCGGCCGGAATGCTTGCCCATCACCAGCGAGGTCGCCTTCACGCCGACCGAGGCCGGCGTCATGATCTCGTAGGTCTGGGTGTTCTTCAGCATGCCGTCCTGGTGGATGCCGCTCTCATGGGCGAAGGCGTTCCGGCCGACGATCGCCTTGTTGTACTGCACCGGGAACGAGGTGACGGTGGCGACCAGCTTGGAGGCGCGGGTGAGGAGCTTGGCCTCGACGCCGCACTCGTAGCGGAAGATGTCGTTGCGGGTGCGGATCGCCATGACGATCTCCTCGAGCGCGGCATTGCCGGCGCGCTCGCCGATGCCGTTGATGGTGCACTCGATCTGCCGGGCGCCGCCCTCGACGCCGGCGAGCGAATTGGCCACCGCCATGCCGAGGTCGTTGTGGCAATGCACCGAGAACACCGCCTTGTCGGCGTTCGGCACGCGCGCCCGCACCATCTCGAACAGGGCCTTGTATTCGTGCGGCGCGGTGTAGCCGACCGTGTCGGGAATGTTGATGGTGGTCGCGCCGGCCTTGATCGCCGCCTCGACGCAGCGGCAGAGGAAGTCGTGCTCGGTGCGCGTGCCGTCCTCGGCCGACCATTCGACGTCGGGCACGAGATTGCGGGCGCGGGTCACCGAGGCGATGACCATTTCCAGGACCTGCTCCGGCTCCTTCTGCAGCTTGTGCTTCATGTGCACGGGCGAGGTGGAGAGGAAGGTGTGGATGCGCGGCCGCACGGCGCCGCGCACGGCCTCGCCCGCGCGGTCGATGTCGGCCATGCCGGCGCGCGCCAGGCCGGCGACGGTCGCGTTCCTGATGCGCGCGGCGATCGCCTGCACCGCCTCGAAATCGCCGTTCGAGGCGATCGGGAAGCCGGCCTCGATGATGTCGACGCCCATTTCGTCGAGCAGGTCGGCCACCTGCAGCTTCTCCTCGAGCGTCATGGTCGCGCCGGGGCACTGCTCGCCGTCGCGCAGCGTGGTGTCGAAGATGAGGACGCGGTCCTTGGCGGAAGTGGTCATGGCGTCAGGATCCTTGGACTTGAGGCGGCCGGCGGCTGCATCGCAGACATCGCCGGCCCGATGATCGGGTGCGGCTGAAATCCCCTGAGCGCCAAGGCCTGAAGGCCCGTCCGGAGCTCAGGGGCAGGTAAGCAGAAGGAGCGAAAGCGAGGGGATGGCGCTCAGGGCGCGAATGCGGACCGGTGCGGAAGCACGCGCGATCGGCACGGCAGGATCACCTCGGGACGAGCGGCGGGCGCCGCAGTTGGCTTCCTGCGTAGCCGATCGAGCCCCCCGCGCGCAAGGGGCGTCATGGGCGCGGCCGTGGCGGACCTTCACGCGCGTGCGCGCGCGACTCAGCGTAGATGTTGATCAGCACCCCCGATATGACGATGCCGGCGCCGACCAGCACGGCCAGTTCCGGCCGCTCGGCATAAAGCAGCCAGCCGATGACGCCGATCAGCGGCACGCGCAGGAAATCGATCGGGATCACCACGATGGCGTCACCGAAGCGGAAGGCGTTGGTCAGGCAATAGTGCGCGGTCAGCCCGCAGAAGCAGATCCCGGCGACCGGCAGCCAGAGGCCGGGGTCGAGCTTTGCCAGGAAGAACAGCGGCTCGCCCAGCGCGACGTCGGCGCCGAGGTTCAGCGGCAGCTGCATCAGGTTCATCCAGAACAGGATGGTCCAGGTCGAGTTCGAGGCGGTGAGGAACTTGGTGGTGGTGATCTGGATGCCGAAACAGACGGCGGCGCCGGCCACCACCAGCGCCTCCGGGCGGAAACTGTCCATGCCCGGCCGCAGGATCACCACGACGCCGACGAAACCCAGCGCCAGGGCGACGAGGCGCGTCGCGCTCATCCGCTCGCCGAGAAACAGCACGGCGAAGACCGCGACCCAGGCCGGCGTCGTGAACTCGATGGCGAAGACGGTGGTCAGCGGCAGCACGGTGAGCCCATAGGCCCAGAGCGCCTGGCCGAGGAAATGGGGCCCGTTGCGCAGCACATGGATCCAGGGCCGCGCCGGCCGCAGCCGCATGCCGGGATCATGGGCGAGAAGCGCCATGGCCGCGAGCAGCACGAGGCCGCCGAGATTGCGCAGGGCGAGGATCTCGAACACGGTGAGCCGGGCGGAGAGCGCGCGCACCGACACGGCAACCGCGCAGAACGACAGGAGCGAGCCCGCCATCCAGAAGACGACCTTGCCGAAATTGCGGGGGGCGGGCTCGACCATCGGATCTCAATTCACGCGCCCGCCCGGATCGGCCGGCACTCTGCCTTCCTCTCTTAGTGGCCGCGCCGGCGCCGGTCCCCCGCGATTTTCGCAAAGCGCCGGCCCGTTTCCAGTTGACGCCGCAGGTCCTCCCGCGTATAGACCCGGCTCCTTGGCGGCCGCGTGCCGCCGCCGTTATTTTGACCTGCGCCGCCTTCGTGCCGGCGCCAGCCACCGGGACAGGAAACCCATGGCCAACACCGCCTCGGCCAAAAAGGCCACCCGCGTCATCGCGCGGCGTACCGCCATCAACCAGTCGCGTCGCTCGCGCGTGCGCACCTTCCTGCGCAAGCTCGACGAGGCGATCGCCAGCGGCGACAAGGCTGCCGCCGTGGCCGCCTTCCGCGTCGCCGAGCCGGAGATCATCCGGGCCGCGCAGAAGGGCGTGCTGCACCGCAATACGGCCGCCCGCAAGGTCTCGCGCCTCGCGCATCGGATCGCCAAGATCGGCGCCTGAACCGGCCCGCCTTCAAGGCACCAGACGGACGATTCCAAACCCGGCCTCGCGGCCGGGTTTTTGTCGTGCGGAGACCGGCCGCGGCCCTGCCGTGTGCGCTTCGTTACGTAAGCCGTTGCGGTCTGGCCACAGGGAAAAGAGAAGCAATGCAACCTAAATTTTTGGTTTCACCCAGAACCGCACGACCTTAATCCGGCTCAGGATCTCACAGGAAATCACAAGAGAAATCAGTAGGTTGCGGAGGGGACAGTTTGTATCGCAGGCGTAATGATCGAGGTGGCGGTACGCAGAAACCGTCAATGGCGGCGAAATTTTATCCCAGCCCCGGCTCGATCGCGTTCGGAGGGATTCGGATTTCAACGATTCGTCAGTGGGTTGAAAGCCGGCTTATCGCGGGCCTAAAACGGGCCAACTGTCAAGCGTCTGTCATTTACCATTTCTTAATTGAAATCCGTTGCCCAGCCCGGGGGGGCTGTGTATCGTTCAAGGCACTCGGGGGCACCACCTTGGGTTCCACGAAATATCTAAAGTAACAAGCCATCGAAAGATGGCCTTGGACAGTTCGTCCCTTGTTAGGGGTGAGTTAAGCCAGGTAAAACTTTAGAAGTATTATTGAGGGCTGATGGTTTGATTGTTGTGGCGGCGTAGATAATAAGCGGCAATCGGACCTTCCGAACAAAACAAACCAGTAGAATTGAGGCGTGCGGGCGCGGCGGCGTTCGCATGGGGGTGACATGTCGTCATTGAATGATGCCGGATATGCCGGAGACGTTGCGCCGCGGGCCAGCCTGGAAGGCCTGATGCAGAATGTCTCGGCTCAGCTCGTCGATGTTCGAACGACGGCCGAATGGGCCTATGTCGGCTCGCCCGACCTGAAGGCCGCGGGCAAGGAGCCGATCCGGGCGGAGTGGCAGGTCTTCCCGACGATGACCGTCGACCCCGGTTTTGTCGCCAAGGTCGAGGCGGCCCTGGCGTCGAAGGGCGTGGCCAAGGATGCCCCGCTCTATTTCCTGTGCCGTTCCGGTGTCCGGTCGAAGGCCGCCGCCGCCGCCATGACGCAGGCCGGTTATGTCAGCTGTTTCAATGTCACCGGGGGCTTTGAAGGCCCGCCGGACCCCGATGGCCATCGTGGCCGCGTAGCGGGGTGGAAGGTCGACGGGCTCCCCTGGACCCAGACCTGATTTCAGACCAAGCCCTGCTGAGCCAGTTCCGATCCCGCCTCCACGGGCAGGGATCCCCCGCGTTTCACCGCTTTATTGCCGCATTCCGACCGATGGAGAATCTCGTGTTCGCCACCCCCGACCTTGTCCGTGAACTGTCCGACGACAAGACCGAGACCATGAGCGACGCCATGCGGGCGGGCGCCGTCTGGGAGAGGGTGCGGCGGCGGCTCAGGGCCGAGTTCGGCGAGGACGTGTTCAACAGCTGGTTCAAGAGCATCGAGATCGACCAGGCCGGCGAGGACGCCGTGCGCCTGTCGGTGCCGACCCGGTTCCTGAAGAGCTGGATCGACAACCATTATCGCGACCGCATCATCGCCCGCTGGAGCGAGGAGGCCGCCCGGCCGGTGCGCATCGACATGACCGTGCGCTCGGCCATGGCCAACCGCGTCGCGCCGAAACCGAAAGCGGTCGCCGAGGCGCCGCGGCCGGCCGCGCCGGCCGGCGCAGCGCGCCCCCTCGAGCAGGCGCCGGTCGCCGCCAGCCACGGCGAGACGCTCGGCGGCTCGCCGCTCGATCCGCGGCTGACCTTCGACAGCTTCGTCCAGGGCCGCTCCAACACCCTCGCCCGCGCCGCCGCCATGCAGGTCGCCCAGTCGCGCGCGTCCGACAGCGTGCTGTTCAACCCGCTCTATATCCATGCCGGCGTCGGCCTCGGCAAAACCCATCTGCTGCAGGCGATCGCCGGTACCGCGCAGGCCGCCGGCCGGCGCATCCTCTATCTGACGGCCGAGAAGTTCACCTTCGGCTTCGTCGCCTCGCTGAAGAACCAGACCGCCATCGCCTTCAAGGAGGCGCTGCGCAATATCGACCTGCTGATCATCGACGACCTGCAGTTCCTGCAGGGCAAGCAGACCCAGGCCGAGTTCTGCCACACGCTCAACGCGCTGATCGATGCCGGCCGCCAGGTGGTGGTCGCCGGCGACCGGCCGCCCTCGGATCTGGAAAACCTCGACGAGCGCGTGCGCTCGCGCCTCGCCGGCGGCCTGACCGTCGAGATCGGCAGCCTCGACGAGAACCTGCGCCTCGACATCCTCAAGCAGAAGCTCGCCCAGGCGAAGGCCCAGCACCAGGGCTTCGACGTGCCGCTCGCCGTGCTCGGCTATGTCGCCAAGAACGTCACCCAGAACGGCCGCGACCTCGACGGCGCCTTCAACCGGCTGCTCGCCACCAACCGGCTGACCAACCAGCCCGTCACCATCGAGATGGCCGAGCGCTCGATCCGCGACCTCGTGCGCGTCGCCGAGCCGCGCCGCGTCAAGATCGAGGAGATCCAGAAGATCGTCGCCCAGCACTACAATGTCAGCCGTTCCGACATCCTCTCCTCGCGGCGCACGGCGACCGTGGTCCGGCCGCGCCAGATCGCGATGTATCTCGCCAAGACCATGACGCTGCGCTCGCTGCCGGAGATCGGCCGCCGCTTCGGCGGGCGCGATCACACCACCGTGCTGCACGCCGTGCGCAAGATCGAGGGCCTGGTCGGCCAGGATCCCGCGCTCAATGAAGAGGTGGAAGTGCTGAAGCGGCGGCTCAACGACTGAGCCGCGCAAGGGCACGCATGGCCGCGGGCCGATGGCCCGCGACATCCAGGAGACAGGCCTCCCGGAAACAGGCCGGCGCCACGCCGGCCGGCGGGGTCGGGACGCGGCGGCCTATTGCTGGCCGCACTGGCCGGGGCTGCGCCTGAACGTCTCCGCGTCATGCCGGGCAAGGTCGAGGCTGCGCAGCGCGTCGTTTTCGGTGCGGGCGAAGGCCAGCGCGTTCTCATAGGCCGTGATGCCGAGGCTCGCCAGCACCCCGGAATCGAGCCGCACGCGGTAGAGCCGCTGATTGAGGCGCGGATCGTAGCCGACCACCTCCACGACCCGGACGCAGAAGGCCCCGACCGGCACGGTGCGGACCGACACGGTCGAGCGGTTGCGCGGATCCTCCGGCTCCATCCGGTCGGCGCCCGGCGAGCCGAAGCGGTTGGCGAAAGCGGGCGCGGTCAGCAGCATTGGCAGCAATGCCGCGAGCGTCGCCAGACCATAGAGTGCCCGCCCCGCGATGCGACGCGGCCCGGCAAGGCGGCTGTTGGCCTCGAGACCCGACATGACGAAACCTCCTGCGATCGGCACGAACGCCGAATTTGCGTGGGATTCTTTGCCTTTTCGAGAGCTGTTTCAAGGGCCGCGGCCTGCGTTTCACGCACAGTTGCGCTGCCCGCTGCGCCATCCCGCGCCTCTGCGCAGCCGCCGCCTGCGGGCGTTTGCCGGCGGCGAACCACCGGAAAGACGGGAAAGCTGTTCGCATGTGCAGCGCACAGCTTGCAACCTGAGCAGCGGCAGGGTTGACTGTCGGCCCTTGTTTTCCCAGGCGGAATGCGGCCGGCCCGGCCGGCGTTCCCCGGTTCCGATCGAGGAGCAGCGTTGATGAAGGTGACCGTCGAGCGGGCCCAGCTCCTGAAATCCCTCGGCCATGTGCATCGCGTCGTGGAGCGGCGCAACACGATCCCCGTTCTCTCCAACGTGCTGATGCGCGCCGAGGGCCAGCAGTTGCGCCTGAAGGCGACCGACCTCGACATCGAGGTGGTCGAGAGCCTGCCGGCCGAGGTCGGCCAGGCCGGCGGCACGACCGTGCCCGCCCACATGATCTACGACATCGTGCGCAAGCTGCCGGACGGCTCGCAGGTGGTGATCGAGACGGTCGGCGACAAAGGCACGCTCGCCGTGCGCGCCGGCCGCTCGCGCTTCACCCTGCAGACGATCCCGGAGAGCGATTTCCCCGACATCGCCGCCGGCGAGATGAGCCACAGTTTCGCGCTGCCGGCCAAGGACCTGAAGCGGCTGATCGACAAGACCCAGTTCGCCATCTCGACCGAAGAGACACGCTACTATCTGAACGGCATCTACCTGCACACGGTGGACAAGGCCGGCGCGAGCCTGATCCGGGCGGTGGCGACCGACGGCCACCGGCTGGCCCAGGTCGAATTCGAGGCGCCGCAGGGCTCCGCCGGCATGCCCGGCGTCATCGTGCCGCGCAAGACGGTTGCCGAGGTGCAGCGCCTCGCCGACGATCCCGACGTCGCCGTCTCGGTGGAGCTGTCCACCGCCAAGATCCGCTTCCGCTTCGGCGAGACGGTGCTGACGTCCAAGCTGATCGACGGCACCTTCCCGGACTATGCGCGCGTCATCCCGCTCGGCAACGACAAGACGCTGACCGTCGACAAGTCGGAATTCTCCGCCGCCGTCGACCGCGTCTCGACCGTCTCCTCCGAACGTGGCCGGGCGGTCAAGCTCTCGGCCGGCGACGGCAAGCTGACGCTCTCGGTGACCAATCCCGATTCCGGCAGCGCCACCGAGGAGTTGGAGGTCTCCTATGAGGCCGATGCCATCGATATCGGCTTCAATTCGCGCTATCTGCTCGACATTACCAGCCAGGTCGACGGCGACACGATCGAACTGAAGCTGGCCGATCCCGGCTCGCCGACGCTGATCCAGGACCCGACCGGTCCGGACGCGCTCTATGTGCTGATGCCGATGCGTGTGTGAGGACGGATGACGGCAAGGATCATCGACGGCAAGGCGGTCGCCGCAACCGTCACCGCCAAGGCACGGGCCGCGGCCGAGGCCTTCAAGGCCGCAGCCGGGCGCCCGCCTGGGCTTGCCGTGGTGCTGGTCGGCGAGGATCCGGCGAGCCAGGTCTATGTGCGCAACAAGAGCCGGGAGGCGGAAGCCGCCGGCTTCAGGTCGGAGCAGCATAACCTGCCCGCGACCACCAGCGAGGCCGCGCTGCTCGACCTCGTGGCCCGGCTCAATGCCGATCCCGGCATCGACGGCATCCTGGTCCAGCTGCCGCTGCCGAAGGCGATCGATGCGAGCCGCGTCCTGACCGCCATCGACCCGGCCAAGGATGTCGACGGCTTCCACCCGGTCAATGTCGGCCTGCTGGCGGCGGGCTCGGCCGAGAAGGCGCTGGTGCCCTGCACGCCGGCCGGCGCGATGATCCTCGTCGAAAGCGCGATCGGCGCCTCGCTCGCCGGCAAGCAGGCCGTCGTGGTCGGACGCTCGAACATCGTCGGCAAGCCGGTCGCCCAGTTGCTGCTGCAGCGCGATGCGACCGTCACCATCGCCCATTCGCGCACTGCCGACCTTCCAGCCATCTGCCGCACGGCCGATGTGCTGGTGGCGGCGGTCGGCCGCCCGGAACTGATCCGCGGCGACTGGATCAAGCCCGGCGCCGTCGTGATCGATGTCGGCATCCAGCGGATCCCGGCGCCCGAACGCGGCGAGGGCAAGACGCGGCTCGTCGGCGATGTCGCCACCGCCGAGGCCGCGGCCGTCGCCAGCGCCATCACGCCTGTGCCCGGCGGGGTCGGACCGATGACCATCGCCATGCTGATGGCCAACACCGTCACCGCCGCGCATCTGCGCGAAGGCCTGCCGAGGCCGGCCTTCAACGCCTGAACCGGACGCGGCGCCATGACGGACGGCTTCGTCATCGTCGGCACCGGGGCGGTCGGCTGCCATGTCGGCGGCCGGCTGGCCGCGGCGGGTGAGAAGGTCGTCTTCGTCGCCCGTCCGCAAATGGCCGAAGACCTCGCGCGCCACAGCCTCGTCGTCAGCGATCTCGACGGCTGGCAGGCCGCGCTCGCGCCCGCCGACCTGACCGTCGTGGCAAGCCCGGCCGAGGCTGCCGCAGCCCTGCCCTCGGCCCTGGTGCTGCTGACGACCAAGGGCGGCGCGACCGCGGCCGCGGCCGGCGACATCGGCGCGGCCTTCGCCGCCGGCACGCCGGTCCTGTCGCTGCAGAACGGCGTCGACAATGTCGGACGTATCCGCGCCGCCGCCGCCGCGCTCGTACCGATCGCCGGCATGGTGCCGTTCAACGTGGTGCTGTCGCGCCAGGCGGATGGGCGGCGTCACGCCCACCGGGCGACTTCCGGCGTGCTGACGGTCGAGGATCATCCGGCGACACGGGCGGCGCTGCCCGCCTTTGCGCGGGCGGGGCTCGGGCTGGCCCTGAGCCGCGACATGGTCGCGGTGCAATGGGGCAAGCTGCTGCTCAATCTCAACAATCCGGTCAACGCCCTGTCCGGCCTGCCCCTGCGCGAGGAGCTGATGGACGCCGGCTATCGGCGGGTGCTGGCGGCCCTGATCGACGAGGCGCTCGGGGTGATGCGCAAGGCCGGCCTGACGCCGGCCCGCATCGGCGCGGCGCCGCCGCGCCTCATTCCGGCGATCCTGCGGCTGCCGACCTTCGCCTTTGCACGCATCGCCGCAGGCATGCTGAAGATCGACCCGACGGCCCGCTCGTCGATGCAGGACGATCTTGCCGCGGGCCGGACGACCGAAATCGACGATCTCTGCGGCGCGGTGGTGCGCCTCGCCGCCGCCCACGGCCTCCCCGCCCCGCGCAACGCCGCCATGACCGCCCTGGTGAAACAGGCCGACGGACCGCAGCGTTGGTCGGGCATGGCGCTCCTCGAGCGCCTGCGGCCCGGCTGAACCGCGGCAACCGGCCGCATCGCCAACCTTGATTTCCACCGCGAGAGGCTCGATATCGGGCCCAACCCTTTGTCCGCAGTCAGTGAGTTGAGATGAACAATCCGAACAAGGCGCACGAAGCCGCGCCGCTCGACAACGCTCCGGCACACGAGAACCCGCCCGGCACCGATCCGGCGCTGGACGTGCCGAAACATGAGGAGCCGCAGGCCGAGGCCACCGATCCGCGCGAGGCCGAGCTTGCCGCAGCGCGCGCCGAAGCGCGCGAGATGAAGGACCGGCTGCTGCGCACGCTCGCCGAAATGGAAAATCTGCGGAAGCGGACCGAGCGCGAGGTCGCCGACGCCAAGACCTATGGCGTGACCTCGTTTGCCCGCGACATGCTGAGCGTCGGCGACAACATGCGCCGCGCCTTCGAAAGCGTGCCGGCCGAGGCGCAGGCCGCCGACGGGCCGCTGAAGGCCTTCATCGACGGCATCAGCCTGACCGAACGCGAGCTGACCAAGACGCTGGAAAAGCACGGCGTCCGCAAGATCGAGCCGGACGGGCAGAAATTCGACCCGAACCTGCACCAGGCCATGTTCGAACTGCCCAATCCGGACGTTCCCAACGGCACGGTGGTGCAGACCGTGCAGGTCGGCTACGTCATCGGCGAGCGGGTCCTGCGCCCGGCTCTGGTCGGCGTGTCCAAGGGCGGTCCCAAGACGGCGCCGGCCGCGGCACCGTCGGAAGGCGCGTGATGGTGTGATCGGGGTCCAGACGACGATCGAGCTCCTGGGAATCGGCGTCTTCGCCCTGACCGGGGCTTTGGTCGCGGCCCGCAAGGCCATGGACCCCTTCGGTTTCGTCCTGCTCGGCACGGTCACCGGCGTCGGCGGCGGAACCCTGCGCGACCTCCTGATCGGCGCGACGCCGATCACCTGGCTGCACGAGCCGACCGCGGTGCTGATCTGCGTCGCGGTCTCGATCGCCGCCTTCTTCACCGCCCACCATTTCGAACAGGCGAGCCGCGCCCGACTTCTGCTCTGGGCCGACGCCGTCGGCCTCGCCCTGTTCGCGGTCAACGGCACCGCGCGCGGCCTCGGCGCCGGCGTGCCGGCCTTTTCCGCCGTCCTGCTCGGCATCATGACCGCGACCTTCGGCGGCATCATCCGCGACGTCATGGCCGGCGAGGTGCCGCTGGTGCTCCGGCGCGACATCTACGTGACCGCGGCGCTCGCCGGCGCCGTGGTCTTCGCGCTGACGGTCGCCGTGGTGCCGCCGCCGATCCCCTCCATCTTCGGCTTCGGCGTCGCCTTCGGCACCCGGGCGCTCGCCATTCGTCACAGCCTGACGCTGCCCCAATATGGCGGCCGGCGCGACGAATAGCGCCTGGCCGGGCCCGGGCTCCGTGCCCGCGCGCCGCTGATGGACCGCAATCCGGGATGGCCGCGGCCTGTCAGTTGCCCGAACGCATGGCGACCGTCGCGCCGCCGGCGCCGATCAGCAAGGTCCCGCCCGTGCGGTTGAAGACGCGGATCATCCGCGGGTTGCGCGCGACATGGCGCACGCGCGCAGCGACGAGGGCATAGGCCATGGCATTGGCGAAGGCGAGGATGAGGAAAGTCGCCTCGAAGACCAGCATCTGCTGCCAGAAATCGCCGTTGCGATCGAGGAACTGCGGCAGGAAGGCGACGAAGAAGGTGATGCTTTTCGGATTGAGCGCGGTGACCAGCCAGGCATGGCCCATCATCCGCGCGGCGGAGGCGGCATTGTCGCGCGGCGCGACCTCCAGCGTGCCGCCAGCCTGGAACAGCTTGACGCCGAGATAGACGAGATAGGCCGCGCCGGCGATCTTGAGCATGGTGAAGACGGCGGCGGAAGCGGCGAGCAGCGCGCCGATGCCGAGCATCGACAAGGTCATGGCGGTGAAATCGCCGAGCGCGACGCCGACCGCCATCGGCAGCGCGGTGCGCCAGCCCTGGCCGAGGGCGTAGGAGACGACCAGGAGGATGGTCGGGCCGGGAATGACGAGAAGGATGGCGGAGGCCGCGGCGAAGGCGGCCCAGCTCTCGAAGGACATGGGTCTCTCCCTGTCAAAGAAGAGGATAGATCCCCATCCGCCGGAGGTTGTAAAGGGCTTTGCCGGCCGATCTCCGGCTGCCCCGCCCCATGCCTTATTCGACCCGCTCGAGCATGCGGCGCGGCGCGCAGCGCAAGCCCGTTTCGCCCGCGCAGCTCGCGAAGGAATAAAGGATCGCGTCGGCCCGGCCGATCAGGTTCTCCACCGGCACGAAGCCGAGCGAGGCAAAGCGGCTGTCGGCCGAATTGTCCCTGTTGTCGCCGAGCATGAACAGCCGGCCCTCGGGCACGACCTGTTCCGCCATGTCCCCGGCGGGGCTGCGCCGGTCGCGCAGGAGAATGGTGTGCGGCTCGGCGCCAGGCAGGCTCTCGCGATAGGCGGTCACCGGCACGACGTCGCCGTTCTGGTCGCGATAGCGCCAATGGCCGGAGCGGACCAGCGGCACCTCGGCGCCGTTCAGCCACAGCCGGCCGTCGCGGATCGCCACGCGGTCGCCCGGCAGGCCGACGACGCGCTTGACGAAATCCTCGCCGGTGATCGGATGCCGGAACACCACGACATTGCCGCGCTCGGGCATGGCGGCCGGAATGCGGCCGGTCTCGCCGGGAAAACGTGGCAGATAGTCGCCGCCGACGAGCGAAAAGCGGCTGTAGCCGAAGGGGTATTTGGTCGCCGCCACCCGGTCGCCGATCTCCAGCGTCGGGATCATGCTCTCGGAAGGGATGTGATAGGTGGCGAAGGCGAAGGAGCGCAGCACCAGGACGATGGCTACGGCGCCGAAAACGGTATTGGCGAAATCGCGAAGCTTGGACATGAATGTTGACGGTCCGGACAGGGCGGCCCGGACCTTCGGTTGCGATTGCGGCCGGGTTTGGGCAGGCCTCAGCGCTTGGCGAGCAGCTCGGCGATGGCGGCCACGAAGCCGCTGCGCGGCGCCGCGAACTGGGCCGGCCGGGCCGCGCGCCATTCGGCATTGTCGGTGATCGATTTTGCCGCCTCGGCGCCGGCCACCAGGTCCTTGATCATGACCTCGCCGGCGGCGAGCTCGTTGGAACCCTGGATCACCACGGCGGGCGCGCCGCGCCGGTCGGCATATTTCATCTGCGCCTTCATGCCGGAGGCACCGAGATACATTTCCGCGCGGATGCCGGCGCGGCGGAGCTCCGCCACCATGGCCTGATAGTCGGCGACGCGCTCGCGGTCCATCACCAGCACGACGACCGGGCCCACGATGGTCTCGGCCCCGAGCTTGCCAAGGCTCTTGAGGGCTGCGGCAAGGCGCGAGACGCCGATCGAGAAGCCGGTCGCCGGAACCTCCTCGCCGCGGAAGCGCGCCACCAGCCCGTCGTAGCGGCCGCCGCCGGCCACCGAGCCGAAGCGCACCACCTGGCCTTCGTCATTGGTGACCTCGAAGGTCAGCTCCACCTCGAAGACGGGACCGGTGTAATATTCGAGGCCGCGCACCACCGAGGGGTCGATGACGATGCGGTCCTCGCCATAGCCGCCGGCGGCAAAGAGATCGGCCATGGCGCGCAGCTCGGCAACGCCTTCGAGCGCCCGCCCGGAGCCGGCGACCACCGCCTCGAGATTGGCGAGCGTCGCGCCGGCATCGGCGCCGCGTGCCGCGGTGAAGGCGATGACGCGGTCGGTCGCCGCCGCGTCGAGACCGGCGCCCTTGGTGAAATCGCCGCTCTCGTCGCGCCGGCCCTCGCCGAGCAGCAGGCGCACGCCCTCGGCCCCGAACTTGTCGAGCTTGTCGATCGCACGCAGCACGCCGAGCCGCTTGCCGGCATTGTCGTCGCCGCCGAGGCCAATGGCTTCGAGCAGACCGTCGAGCACCTTGCGGTTGTTGATGCGCACGACGAAGTCGCCGCGGGCAATGCCGAGCGCCTCCATCGTATCGGCCGCCATCATGCAGATCTCGGCATCCGCCGCCGGGCTCGCCGAACCGACGGTGTCGGCGTCGAACTGCATGAACTGGCGGAACCGGCCGGGGCCGGGCTTCTCGTTGCGGAAGACATAACCCGCGCGATAGCTGCGATAGGGCTTGGCGAGCGCGTCGAAATTCTCGGCGACATAGCGGGCGAGCGGCGCGGTCAGGTCGTAGCGCAGCGACAGCCACTGCTCGTCGTCGTCCTGCAGCGAGAACACGCCCTCGTTCGGCCGGTCCTGGTCCGGCAGGAACTTGCCGAGCGCGTCGGTGAACTCGAAGGCCGGCGTTTCCACCGCCTCGAAGCCATAGAGCTCATAGACCTTGCGGATGGCCTCGAGCATGGCGTTGGTGCCGGCGATCTCGGCCGGCCCGCGGTCGGCGAAGCCGCGCGGCAGGCGGGCGAGCGGACCGGTCTTCTTTTTCGGGCTGTCGGACATGGCGGGTCTTCTGTGGGCGTTCAAGCGGGCTAGCTAGCGCAGGCCGGGGCCATTGTCGACCGCGCGGCCCGGACCGGCCCGCGCGCGGCCGGGATTCCACCGCATGCGACCGCTCCGGCGGGCGCGGCTTCGGGCGCTGCCCTGCGCGGTCAGGACTTGACCGGACGCAACCGCGCCCGCGGGCGCGGCTTGGGGCGCTTGCTTGGTCAGGACTTGACCGTGAACGACAGGTCGAACGAGGTCTGCTTGTTGCCCGCCCGGTCGCGCACGGTGGTGCGCACGACATAGTCGCCCGGCTCGACGCCCGAGAAGGAATAGGTGACGTAGATGAAGAACTCGCGGTTGCGCCGGCGGCTGGCGGTGGCGATCGTGTTGAAGGCCTGCTGGGCCACCAGCGGCTGGCCCTCCTTGGTGCGCAGCTCGAAATCGAGCACGATGTCGGTGCGGAACAGGTCGCCGGAGCGGCGCCAGCCCTGGCCGTTGAGCTCGACATAGACAAGCAGCGGCTGGCCGGCCTGGAACGTCGAGGAATCGCGCGGATTGAACACGCCGTAGCCCTGCGGCTCCTCGGCGACGAAGGTGGCGCGGCGGATGGTGAGCGGCATGCGCTCCCAGACCTGAACCGCGGCCTCGTCCAGTGCGTCCAGGGCCTCGGTCGAGCGGCCGGCGCTCGCCGCCTCCTGGGCGCGCCTGAGCTGGGCGGCGATGTCGACCGCGGCCGGGCCGATGGGCACGGGCAGCACGGTGTCGGGCGCCTGCTGCACCGGCGGCACCGCCTGCTGGGCCGGCGCCGGCGGGCTCGCCGGTGCCTGCGCGAGCGCCTGTCCGTGGACGCCGAGCGGCCAGGCGAGAAGGCAGGCGGTGAGCGCGTGGCGGATCAGGGCGGTCGGGTGCATGAGCGGGACGGGCCTCCGGTCGATTCGCTGACCGACGATATCACGGAGCTGCTAGCATGCCCGCCCGGGCGATCTGATGACGGGAACCGGGCGTTTCCACTGGCCCGGACCGCCGCCGGGATGGCTGCAATGTGTCGAACGGGTGGCAGCCGCATGGCAGCGCCCCTTTCGAAATCGTCGCGGCATCGTTATCTCCCCGGACTAGCCCGTCTCCACGGTGCCGTGGTTTGTTGCCCGGCCCGCAATCGCCTTGCCGCAGGACATGCCGATGGCCCGTGACACCGTCGACCTCACCCCGATCGAATCGCGCGACGAACTGGTCGCCTGGATCGAGAAAGGCGTGAAACCGAAGGACCGCTTCCGGGTCGGCACGGAACACGAGAAGTTCGGCTTCTATCGTTCCGACCATAGGCCGGTGCCCTATGAGGGGCCGCGCGGCATTTCCGGCATCCTGAAAGGCATGGAAGGCCTGCTCGGCTGGGAGCCGATCCTCGACGACGGCCACATTATCGGCCTTGCCGACGTCACCGGCGGCGGCGCCATCTCGCTCGAACCGGGCGGCCAGTTCGAGCTGTCGGGCGCGCCGCTCGAGACGCTGCACCAGACCTGCATGGAAGCACATGCCCATTTCGCGCAGGTGCGCGAGATCGCCGATCCCCTGGGCATCGGCTTCCTCGGCCTCGGCATGAGCCCGAAATGGTCGAGAGCCGAGACGCCGGCCATGCCGAAGTCGCGCTACCAGATCATGACCCGCTACATGCCGAAGGTCGGCCAGCTCGGCCTCGACATGATGTACCGGACCTCGACGGTGCAGGCCAATCTCGACTTCGCCTCCGAGGCCGACATGGTCAAGAAGCTGCGGGTTTCGCTCGCCTGGCAGCCGGTCGCCACCGCGATCTTCGCCAATTCGCCGTTCACCGAAGGCAAGCTCAACGGCTATCTGTCGTTTCGCTCGGCGGTCTGGCTCGATACCGACAACGACCGCGCGGGCATGTTGCCCTTCGCCTTCGAGGACGGCATGGGGTTCGAGCGTTATGTCGACTATGCGCTCGACGTACCGATGTATTTCGTCAAGCGCGGCGACACCTATCACGACGTCGCCGGCCAGTCGTTCCGCGACCTGATGGCCGGCAGGCTCGCCGCGCTGCCGGGCGAGCGGGCGGTTCTGTCCGACTGGGTGAACCATCTCGGCACGATCTTCCCGGAGGTCCGCCTGAAGCGCTACCTGGAAATGCGCGGCGCCGATTCCGGCCCGCTGTCGCGCATCGTCGCCCTGCCCGCTCTGTTCGTCGGCCTGCTCTATGACGACGGCGTGCTCGACGCGGCCTGGGAACTGGTCAAGCACTGGAATGCCGCCGAGCGCCAGAAGCTGCGCGAGGACGTGCCGAAGCTCGGCTTCAAGGCGGAGATCGGCGGCCTGAGCGTGCACGAGCTCGCCCGCGAAATGCTGACCCTGGCGCGTACGGGCCTGCGCCGGCGCGCGCGCCTCGACCGCAATGGCGGCGACGAGACACGCTATCTCGACCCGATCCAGGCGATCGTCGAGGACGGCCGCACGCCGGCCGAGACGCTGATCGAAAAATATCTCGGCCCCTGGCAGGGCCAGGTCGACCCGGTCTTCGACGAACTCGCCTACTGACGGCCGGCGGCGCGCTCAGGGCTCCGGCCGGCGCGGCCCTGGCCAGGTCGCGGGCGCGGCCGGGTCGACGACGGTCATGCCGATGCCCTCGGTCGCCCGCACCGGCAGGGCCGAGGCGTCGAAACCGTCGAGGCAGAAGACGTTGACGCCGTAATGATCGGGCGCGGCGCGCTTGCGATGAAAGGTGTAGATGCCGCAGCGCGAGCAGAAATAGTGCCGGGCGCGCCGCGTGTTCCATTCATAGAGCGTCAGCACGTCGACACCCGACAGAATGGTCAATTCGCTCTCGTGAACCTTGACCATCAGGGCGTTACGCTTGACGCAGAGCGAGCAGTCGCAGGTCGTCATCTCGACCGGCTCGGCATCGAGCCGGAACGAAACCGCGCCGCAATGACAGGATCCGAAATGACGCGCCATGGCCGGCCCGGGGCTATTCCGCGGCCTGGGCGTGCTCGCTCAGATTGTCGAGGCCGGAGACGACGTGATCGGCGAGCGCGTCGGCGAGAGCCGACATTTCATGCGGATTGCGCAGAAGGGCGATCCTGACGCTCGGCAGGGCGGGAAAGCCGTCCGCGGCCTGCAGCACGCGCATGCCCGGTCGCAGCGCGGATTCCGGCAGGACCGACACGGCCAGGCCGGCCATGACCGCGGCACCGACCGCCGTCGAGTTCCAGCTCGCATAGAGAATGCGATAGGCGCGGCCGGCGCTTTCCAGCCGCTCGGTCGCAGCGCGCCGCCAGTCGCAGGTCGGCCGGCCGACGGCCAGCGGCACCGGGTCGTCGCAATGGACCGAGGTGCGCGCCGAGGCCACCCACAGGAGCTGTTCGCGCCGGAACACCAGGGCCGGCCCCTTTTCGGGACGATGGGTGATGATCGCAATATCGAGATCGTTCGCCTGGATCCGCTCGGCCAGCATGGACGAGGGCTCGCAGACCACCGTCACCTCGGCGCGCGGATTGGAGCGCGAGAAGCGCGCCAGGATTTCCGGCAGGTAGCGATCGGCATAGTCGTCGGGCACGCCGAGCCGGACCCGGCCGGTCAGCTCCGCGCCCGAAAAGGCCGAAACCGCCTCCATGTTCAGCTTGACGATGCGCCGGGCATAGTCCAGCAGCCGCTCACCGTCCTCGGTCAGCCGGGACGCCCGGCCGTCGCGCTCGAACAGCGGCTTGCCGATGCGCTCTTCCAGCCGCTTCATCTGCATCGACACCGCCGACTGGGTCTTGAACACCACATCGGCGGCGCGCGTGAAGCTGCCGGTATCGGCGATGGCCATGAAGGTCCTGAGCTGGTCGATATCGAGAAGAATGGCCATGGCAGCGCCCGAACGAAGATCGCATCAGCAGATATGATGGGAGACATTAAAAACATTCGCTTCAATGATCAATGGCCCCATGAGACTATAATCACATCGGAAAGCGTCCACTCGCTCGGGTGATTCCCGGCCGTGCGTGCCCCCCGGCACGGGCGTCAGCTTCCGTTTGTCCGCACGCTGTCAGAAGGAGACACGCCATGGCTATGATCACCGCAACGCTCGCTTCCGCCCTCATTCAGGTCGCGGCGGTCACGCGTCGCCAGGTCGAGGCGGTCAAATCCTGGCGCCAGGCGCGGCGCGACTATGCGGCTCTTTGCGAGATGGACGACAACACCCTGGCCGATCTCGGCCTGTCGCGGGGGGATCTTCGCGATGCCACCGCGGCGGGATTCTTCGGAGATCCGACGGTGATCGTCGCGACCCGTGCGGCCGAACGAGGCCATGGCCGCCGGCCGCAGCCGGCCGCGCTCGTCGGGCCCTCGCTCGTTCCCGACGTCGCCTCGCCGCTCGCCCGCGTCGCCCCCTGCAATTGACCGGCGCGGACATTCCGCACCCGTACAGCCTTTCCTCCCGCTCCCTGGATCGCGCGCCCTTCGCCGCGCGCGGCCCAGCTCCGTCCCGGAAGCCGGCCGTCCCCTCGTCCGTGGCCGGGACATCCTCGAGCCGCCGTGGCCTGCCACGGCGGCTTTTTTCCGTCGCCGGCCGGACCGATGCGACGCATGGTTGCACCGCCCGCGCCGACCTATCGCGAATCCTCGCACCCCGTTAGCAATCGCCAGTCATGTTCGCGGCCCTTCCCTCCGATCCGGTCTTTTACGCCGTGGGCATCGCGGCCACCTTCCTGATGGGGCTCGGCAAGGGCGCCTTCGGCGGCGGCCTCGCCATTCTCGGCATACCGCTGCTGGCGCTGGTCATGGACCCGATCGAAGCCTCGATCGTCACCGCGCTGCTCGTCGCCTTCATGGACATCTTCGCGATCGGCAGCTTCCCGCGCGGCGCCTGGTCGAAGCCGGATCTCGTCTGGCTGCTGCCGGGCCTTGCCGGCGGCACCTTCATCGGCTTCCTGGTGTTCGAACACGTCGACAGGCGCTGGCTCGCCCTCATCATCGCGCTCGTGACGCTGGCCTTCACCCTGCGCTATTTCCTGAAATCCGGCGCCGGCCGGCCGGACCTGCCGGTCGCGCCGCGGCTGGCGCTCGCCGCCGGGATCGGCACCGGCTTCACCACCTATATCGCCCATGCCGGCGGGCCGCCGCTCGCCATGTATCTGTTGCGCCGCGACATCACCAAGACCGCCTATGCGGCGACCACGGTCGTGGTCTTCATGATGGGCAACCTGATCAAGCTGCCGGGCTTCGTCTATTCCGGGCTCGACCACCCGGCGGTTTTCGGCAAGGCTCTGGCGCTCGCGCCCGTCGTGCCGATCGGGGTGTTCGTCGGCCGGCATCTCAACGACCGGCTGTCGCGCGAAAAACTCTACGGACTCTGCTATGGCCTGGTCGGGATCGCCGGCGCCAAGCTGCTTGTCGATGCGATCCGCGCGCTATGGCCGACATGACCACTCAGTCCGACACGTCCCGTCCGATGAATCTCGCCTCGCCGATGCCATTCCTGGTCGGCGCTTTCGGCATTCTGCTGCTGGCGGTCATGGATGCGCTGATCAAGGGGGTGGCGGCGCAGCACCCGACGTCGCAGATCGTGTTCATGCGCTTCGCCTGCGGCCTGCCCTGGGCGGTCCTGGCGCTGTTCGTGCTGAAACCGCCGGTCCCGGACGGGGCCATGGTGCGCGCCCATCTCCTGCGCGGCCTTCTCGTCGTCTTCACCGCGGGCCTGTTCTTCTACGCCCTCGCCAAGCTCGAGCTCGCCGAGGCGATCACCCTCGCCTTCCTGTCGCCGCTCTTCCTCGCCCTGCTCGCCGCGCTGATCCTGAAGGAGCCGATCCCGCCAGCCGTGCTGATCGCCATCGTGGTCGGCTTCCTCGGCATGGCGGTGATCGTCGCCGGCAAGGTCGGCGGCGGAGTGCTCGACCTTGCCCGCGTGCTCGGCATCGGTGCCGCCATCCTCAGCGCCTTCTTCTATGCGGCCAACCTCGTCCTGCTGCGCAAGCGCGCCCAGACCGACGCGCTCGGCCTGATCGTGCTGTTCCAGAACCTGTTTCCGATGCTGATGATCGCGCCCTTCGCCTACCTGGTCTGGGAGGCGCCCGATCCGCGATCGTGGCTCATCTTCGCCGCCATCGGCCTGATCGGGCTCGGCGGCCATCTGTGCATGGCCTGGGCCTTCGCCCGGGCCCAGGCCGGCCCGCTCGGCGTGCTCGAATATACCGCCCTCGTCTGGGGGTCGGCGATCGGCTACCTCGCCTTCGGCGAAGTGCCGAGCTGGACCACCTGGGCGGGCGCGGCGCTGATCATCGCCGCCTGCCTCGCCGTCGCCCGGCGCCAGATCCGCAAGTGACGGGCGTGCCGGCCGCCGCCTGACACGGCGTTCAGGCCGCCGGCGGCCGCGCCTCGAAGATCAGGCAGGTCTCGGTGCCGTGGGCGATCAGCCGGCCCTTGGCGTCGGTCAGCCGCGCTTCCGAGGTCGCGATGCGGCCGCCGGCGTGAACCACCTTGCCCTCGCAGCGCAGCGGTCCGGAATCGGGCATCAGGGCCCGGTCGTAGTTCACCTTCATCTCGACCGTCGTATAGCCCTGGCCGGCCTTGATGATGGTATGGACCGCGCAGCCGAGCGCCGAATCCAGAATGGTCGCGTGCCAGCCGCCGTGAATCGTGCCGAGCGGGTTGAAGAAGTCGGCGGTCGGCGTGCCCTCGAACACGCAGCGCCCGGGTTCCGCCTCGGTCAGAATGAACCCCATCGTACGCGAGATCGGCGGGGCCGGCAGGCGCCGCTCCAGCATGCCGCGCAGGAAATCGATGCCGTCCTGGCTCACTGCTTCATGGGTCGGGACGACCCCATATTCAACCGTCATGATTCACCTATCGTGTAAATGCACGATATGGACGTCCCATTCGACGGTCAAGCGGCCCGGTTCAGGCTTCGCGCGCTTTCAACGTCTTGCGGATCGCACGCAGGCCCTCGCGCGTATCGTGCCAGAGCGCGGCGCCGACGGCCCCCTCCATGCGGGCGTGCTCGGCCTCCCACAAGGGAATGGCGGCGGAGAGCCGGCCGATGCCGGTCTCGGTCAGGGCCGGCCGCATGGCCCGGCCGGGGCCGCTGACCACCGAGACCAGCCCCGAAGCCTCGAGCCGCTTCAGGTTGCGCGTCATCGTGGTGCGATCGAGCGCGAGCGCGTCGGACAATGCGGTCACCGAGCAGATCTCGCCCGAAGCGAGCGCGGCGAGAATGTTGAACTGGGTCACCTCGATGCCGAGCGGCGCCAGCACCCGGTTATAGGCGCGGGTGATGGCATGAGCGGTCATGCGGGTCTGGAAGCAGATGCAGGAGCGCGCGATGCGCGTCAGCGTCGCTTTGTCGGGAGCCGTCGTCATGGCGTCACGATCCGGCGAGACAAGAGCCGCGTCAAGCTGCCGAAAGCCGGGGAGGTCTGCACCCGGCCGCCGGCGGGCGAACGCCCCTGAAGCGGCCCGAGCCGGAAAATTCGATGAACGCGCGTTAACCACGTTACGGGCGCTTCTTGACTCTCCCAATCCATGTGCCTATCTCGGCGACCAGTTGTTAGCAGTCGGCGATGACGAGTGCTAACAACCCGGCCCTCAAGGCCGGCACGCCATTCCGCGGCCCATGCGCCGCCCATGTCAGGGACCATAACCCATGAAGTTCCGTCCGCTGCACGACCGCGTGGTCGTTCGTCGCCTGGAGTCCGAAGAGAAGACCAAAGGCGGCATCATCATCCCGGACACCGCCAAGGAAAAGCCGCAGGAAGGCGAAGTGATCGCCGTCGGCCCGGGCGGCCGCGATGAGGCCGGCAAGCTGGTCGCCCTCGACGTGAAGAAGGGCGACAAGGTGCTGTTCGGCAAGTGGTCGGGCACGGAAGTGAAGATCGACGGCGTCGACCTCCTGATCATGAAGGAGAGCGACATCATGGGCGTGATCGGCAAGTAATCCGGCCCAACCAAGCCCTCTCACACACTATTTCCGACAGGAGTTTAGCCCCATGGCTGCCAAGGACGTGAAATTCGCCCAGGACGCCCGCGAGAAAATGCTGCGCGGCGTCGACATCCTCGCCGAAGCCGTCAAGGTGACGCTCGGCCCGAAGGGCCGCAACGTCGTCATCGAGAAGTCGTTCGGCGCCCCGCGCATCACCAAGGACGGCGTCACCGTCGCCAAGGAGATCGAGCTCGCCGACAAGTTCGAGAACATGGGCGCCCAGATGGTCCGTGAGGTCGCCTCCAAGACCAACGACCTCGGCGGCGACGGCACCACCACCGCCACCGTTCTCGCCCAGGCCATCGTCCGCGAAGGCGCCAAGTACGTCGCCGCCGGCATGAACCCGATGGACCTGAAGCGCGGCGTCGACACCGCGGTCACCGAGGTCGTCAAGACCCTCGAGAAGTCGGCCAAGAAGGTGAAGTCCTCGGCCGAGGTCGCCCAGGTCGGCACCATCTCGGCGAACGGCGACAAGCTGATCGGCGACATGATCGCCAACGCCATGCAGAAGGTCGGCAACGAGGGCGTCATCACTGTCGAGGAGGCCAAGAGCCTCGACACCGAGGTCGACATCGTCGAAGGCATGCAGTTCGACCGCGGCTACCTGTCGCCCTACTTCATCACCAATGCCGACAAGATGATCGCGGATCTCGAGGATGCCTACATCCTCATCCACGAGAAGAAGCTGACCGGCCTGCAGGCCATGCTGCCGGTGCTGGAATCGGTCGTTCAGACCGGCAAGCCGCTGGTGATCGTCGCCGAGGACGTGGAAGGCGAAGCGCTCGCCACCCTCGTCGTCAACAAGCTGCGCGGCGGCCTGAAGGTCGCGGCCGTGAAGGCTCCGGGCTTCGGTGATCGCCGCAAGGCGATGCTCGAGGACATCGCGATCCTCACCGGCGGCCAGGTCATCTCCGAAGACCTGGGCATCAAGCTTGAGAACGTCACCCTCCAGATGCTCGGCCGCGCCAAGAAGGTGCTGATCGAGAAGGAGAAGACGACGGTCGTCGACGGCGCCGGCAAGAAGAAGGACATCGAAGGCCGCATCGGCCAGATCAAGGCGCAGATCGAGGAGACCACCTCGGACTACGACCGCGAGAAGCTGCAGGAGCGCCTGGCCAAGCTCGCCGGCGGCGTTGCGGTGATCAAGGTCGGCGGCGCGACCGAGGTCGAGGTGAAGGAGAAGAAGGATCGCGTTGACGACGCGCTCAACGCCACCCGCGCGGCCGTGCTGGAAGGCATCGTCCCCGGCGGCGGCGTCGCTCTGCTCCGCGCCAAGGCCAATGTCGCCAAGCTGAAGTCGGAGAACGCCGACGTCCAGGCCGGCATCAACATCGTGCTCAAGGCGATCGAAGCGCCGATCCGCCAGATCGTCGAGAACGCCGGTGTCGAGGGCTCGATCGTCGTCGGCAAGATCCTGGAGAACAAGTCGGCCACCTACGGCTTCAACGCCCAGGCGGAAGAGTATGTCGACATGTTCGACGCCGGCATCGTCGACCCGGTGAAGGTCGTCCGCACCGCGCTGCAGAACGCCGCTTCGGTGTCCTCGCTGCTGATCACCACCGGCGCCATGATCGCCGAGGCTCCGAAGAAGGATGCCCCGGCTCCGGCGATGCCGGGCGGCGGCGGCATGGGCGGCATGGACTTCTGATCCAGCCCATCCGGCTCGAAATCCAAGGAAAGGGGCGCCTCGCGGCGCCCCTTTTCGTTGTCGGGGCCGCAGCCGCCTCCCGGCGTTCCGTCGCAGGGCTGGTGCGCCATTGGCAGCGGCGGCGCGACGTGGGAGGTTCGCGCCTTCCACGCGGGGCGTTCGCCCTCGCGCCCGACATTCCGCATCTGACATGGAGACAACAATGCGACGCCGCAGCTTCCTCACCGGAGCCCTCGCCGCGGCCGCCCTGCCGCGTGCCGCCTTCGCGCAGACGGCGCGGGCGAGCGTCCTGAAATATGTGCCCCAGGCCGATCTCACCGTGCTCGACCCGATCGGCACCACCGCCTATGTCACCCGCCACCACGCGCTCATGGTCTATGACCAGCTCTACGGCCTCGACAGCCAGCTTCGGCCGCAGCCGCAGATGGTCGAGGGCCACACCGTGGAGGAGGACGGCAAGCGCTGGACCTTCAAGCTGCGCGACGGGCTGAAGTTCCACGACGGCGAGCCGGTGCGCGGCCGCGACTGCGTCGCCTCGATCAAGCGCTGGGCGGCGCGCGACGCGCTCGGCCAGGCCCTGATGGCGCGCGTCGCCGACATGTCGGCCCCCGACGACCGAAGCTTCGTCATCCGCCTGACCAAGCCGTTCGGCGCGCTGCTCGACGCGCTCGCCAAGGTCGGCCCGCCGGCGCTCGTGGTGATGCCGGAGCGCTTCGCCAATACCGACCCGTTCAAGCCGATCACCGAGGCGATCGGCTCCGGCCCGTTCAAATGGGTGCCGGGCGAGCGCCTGGTCGGCGCCCGCGCGGTCTACGAGAAGTTCGACGGCTACCGGCCGCGCGAGGGCGGCACGCCCGACTGGCTGTCGGGCCCGAAGATCGTCAATTTCGATCGGGTCGAATGGCTCGTCATGCCGGACCCGGCGACAGCCTCCGGGGCGCTGCAGAGCGGCGAAGCGGACTGGTGGGAGAACCCGCC
This sequence comes from Phreatobacter sp. AB_2022a, assembly GCF_026847585.1. Lineage (NCBI taxonomy): Bacteria > Pseudomonadati > Pseudomonadota > Alphaproteobacteria > Hyphomicrobiales > Phreatobacteraceae > Phreatobacter > Phreatobacter sp. AB_2022a. Next base: position 38,518 of record NZ_JAPSET010000022.1, on the reverse strand, counting down.
GAACGACCTGCTGCCGCCGCTCGAGCGCAACCGCAACATCGTCTCCGAACAGCTCAACCCGCTCGGCATCATGGGCACCGGCATCTTCAATTGCCTCCACCCGCCCTTCGACAAGCCGGCAGTGCGCCGGGTCGTGCTGGAAGCCATGTCGCAGGCCGATTTCATGACCTCGGTCGCCGGCACCGACACCAGCATGTGGCGCGAAGGCGTCGGCATCTTCCCGCCCGGCACGCCGATGGCGAGCGATGTCGGCCTCGACGCGATCACCTCGAAGCGCGACATGCCGGCGCTGCGGGAGAAGCTGAAGCAGGCCGGCTATCAGGGCGAGAAGGTCGTGCTGATGTCGGCGAGCGACCAGTCCTCGCTCGCCGCCATCGGCGAGGTCGGCCACGACCTGCTGCGCCAGCTCGGCATGAACGTCGAGTTCGTCGTGTCCGACTGGGGCACGCTGGTGCAGCGGCGCGGCAAGAAGGAGCCACCCTCGCAGGGCGGCTGGAACATGTTCCACACCACGTGGCTCGGCCTCGACGTGGTCAATCCAGCGGTCATGCAGCCGCTCAGGGCCAACGGCGCCAAGGCCTGGTTCGGCTGGCCGGACATCCCCGACCTGCAGCGCCTCATCGATGCCTGGCTCGACGCCCCGGACACCGAGGCGCAGAAGCGCGTCGCCGCCGACATCCAGAAGGTGGCGCTGGAACAGGTGCCGTTCCTGCCGACCGGCCAGTACTTCTCGAAGTCGGTTTATCGGCGCAACGTCACGGGCATCCTGAAGGGCCAGATCGTGTTCTGGAACGCCCGCCGCGCCTGATCCCCTGCCGGTGCCGGCCGTCCCGTGCGGCCGGCACCGCCTGCCCGCATCGCCCGGGTCAGCCGCAGCTCACGCTGCGCACGATGTTGCGTTCGTCGAGACCGAAGGTCAGCCGGTTCGGCCGGTAGTCGTGGGTGCACATCATGCAGTAGCGCACCTGGATGGCGGCCGGGGCGCGAAAACGCGCACGTGCCAGGCGCGCCGGCTGGCCGACATGCCGCCGCGCCAGCGGCAGCGCGCGCCGGCAGGCCGCCTCCCCGGCACGGAAGCCGGGCATGTGCGGTCGAAAACCGGGAGCCGCCGGCTGGGCGGCGGCCGGTCCGGACGCCACAATGGCGGTCCCGGCGAGCAGCAAGGCGAGCGCCGCGGCGCGGATCCACAAGACCTTCATCATCGACCTGTCCTTCAATGCAATGAGCCGGGCGGCAACGGTGCCGAAGCCGCGGCGATCCTTTTCGCGCCGCCGCGCGGCAGCAATACGCCCAGTGCAGTTGCTGCGACATTTTGCCCACCCTAGCCTTACGGCAGCCGAATCTGCGCCTGACACCGGAGCGGATGCCGTCCGCACCGATCGTCGCAGCCGCAGGTCCTGCAAAAAGAGGGGGCGACGGTCGCCACGGGTCGTCCCGACGAGAATCAAAGCCTTAGGCCCGTGGCGAAGCCATGAGGGGACAGGGAGGTCTCGCCGATGTGGAACCAGGTCTACGACCCGTTCAACAATGCCGTGCTGTCGACAATAGCCGCCGCCGTGCCGGTGGTGACGCTGCTGGTGCTGATCGCCAGCGGCAAGGTGAAGGCCCATATCGCGGCGATCGTCGCGCTCGTCCTCGCCAATCTGGTGGCGATCTTCCTGTTCACCATGCCGGCCAACATGTCGATCCGCGCCTCGCTGCTCGGCATCGTCACCGGCTTCTTCCCGATCGGCTGGATCGTGCTCAACGTCATTTTCCTCTACCAGGTGACGGTGAGGACCGGCCGCTTCGAGCTGCTCCAGCGCGCGATCGCCGGCGTCACGCCCGACCGGCGCCTGCAGCTCCTGCTCATCGCCTTCGCCTTCGGCGCCTTCTTCGAGGGCGCCTCGGGCTTCGGCACGCCGGTCGCGGTCACCGGCGCCGTCCTCATCGGCCTCGGCTTCTCGCCGCTCGCCGCCTCCGGCCTGTCGCTGATCGCCAATACCGCTCCGGTCGCCTACGGCGCGCTCGGCACGCCGATCGCCGGCCTTGCCCAGGTCACCGGCTTCGACCCCTATGTGCTCGGCGCCATGGTCGGCCGGCAATTGCCGTTCTTCTCGGTGATCGTGCCGTTCTGGCTGATCTGGGCTTTCGCCGGCTGGCGCGGCATGAAGGAGGTCTGGCCGGCGGTGCTGGTCACCGGCGTCTCCTTCGCGGTGCCGCAGTTCCTCATCTCCAACTACATCAATCCCTGGATCGTCGACATCGGCGCATCGCTGATCTCGATGGCCTGTCTCATCGGCTTCCTGAAAGTGTGGCAGCCGCGCGAGCTCTGGCTGTCGCCGGCCCTGCGCACGCGCGACGATTCCGCCGCCACCATGGCTGCCGCCAAGCCGATCGACACGACGCCGCTGACCAGCCAGCAATTGTGGGGCGCGCTGCTGCCCTGGATCATCGTCTGCATCGTCATGCTGATCTGGGGCACCGGCTGGTTCAAGAGCGTCGTCAATCCGATCTTCACCTGGAACTATCCGGTCCCCGAACTGCACAACATGATCAACAAGGTGGCGCCGGTGGCCGCGCGGCCGACGCCGGAAGGCGCGGTCTTCGCCTTCACCTACATGTCGTTCACCGGCACCGGCATGCTGATCGCAGCGATCATTTCCGGCGTCCTGATGGGCGTCTCGCCGGGCGGCATGCTGGCCGAATACGGCCGGACGCTGAAGCGCTGCGCGACCTCGCTGATCACCATCTCGGCCATGCTGGCGATCGGCACGCTCACCCGCCTGTCCGGGCTCGATGCGACGCTCGGCCTCGCCTTCGCCGCGACCGGCCTGCTCTACCCGTTCTTCGGCACCCTGCTCGGCTGGCTCGGCGTGGCGCTGACCGGTTCGGACACCGCCTCCAACGTGCTGTTCGGCAACCTGCAGAAGATCACCTCCGAACAGCTCGGCATCTCGCCGATCCTGATGAGCGCGGCCAATTCATCCGGCGGCGTCATGGGCAAGATGATCGACGCCCAGTCGATCGTGGTCGCCTCGACGGCCACCAACTGGTTCGGGCATGAAGGCTCGATCCTGCGCTACGTGTTCTGGCATTCGATCGTGCTCGCCTGTCTCGTCGGCGTGCTCGTCATGCTGCAGGCCTATGTCTGGCCGTTCAGCGCCATGGTGCTGAAGTAGCATTGGGCGAATGGGGAGTGGCGAATAGCGGATGGGGGGACTCCAAGCCAATTGGAGTGCCTCCACCCCGCATCCGCCGCGTGCAGGGGCGCACTCCACCACTCGCCATTCGCCACCCACCCACCTGCGACATCCTGCCGCATGCCGGGGTGATCGTGGCGTCGTCCCGACTCACAGACAGTCACTGTGTTTTGCGGCCGGCAGCGGCCGCCTGGGCGGCTCGTGGGGATCGTCATGCTCGACAAACTGTTCGACAATGCGGCGCTGAACAACCTGATCAGGCTCGCCGCGCGCGTCCTGATCGCAGCGATCTTCATCCAGGCCGGCTTCAACAAGATCCCCGGCTATGCCGGCACGGCCGGCTACATGGCCTCGGCGGGCGTGCCGAGCGCGCTGCTGCCGCTGGTCATCGCTGTCGAGCTCGTCGGCGGCCTGATGATCCTCGTCGGCTTCCAGACGCGGCTCGTCGCCTTCCTGCTCGCCGGCTTCTGCCTGCTGTCGGCCTGGCTGTTCCACTTCCAGCCCGGCAATACCGGCCAGATGCTGCAGTTCATGAAGAATCTGGCGATTGCCGGCGGCTTCCTGCAGATGGTCGCGACCGGGCCGGGCGCCTGGTCGGTCGACGGCCGCGGCCGGAGCTGAGAGCAGCGCTGCGGGCGGCGCCTCAGCGCACGCCCATCTCCTCGCGGATGCGGGCGCGCAGCGCGTCGATCGGCGACAGCATGCCGTTGTCGTTGACGTGCCAGAAGGTCCAGCCGTTGCAGGCCTGGGCGCCCTGGACGAGGGCGCCGATCTTGTGGATCGAGCCGACCTGCGGGCCGCTCATCAGCGAGCCGTCGGCACGCACGGTCGCGGCATAGCGGCGCTTCTCGTCGGTCAGCACCGTGCCCGGCCGCACGAGGCCGCGCTCGACCAGCGAGGCGAAGGCGACCCTCGGCGCTTCGCGCGCGGTGGTGAAGGCGGCGAGGCTGTCCTCCGGCAGAGGCTCGATGCAAGCAATGCGCGCCTCGGCCGCTGCGGCATAGGCGGGATCGCGTTCGATCCCGATGAACCGCCGGCCGAGGCGCTTGGCAACGGCCCCGGTCGTGCCGGAACCGAAGAATGGGTCGAGGACGACGTCGCCCGCCTTGGACGAGGCGAGCAGCACCCGGGCGATCAGCGCCTCGGGCTTCTGCGTCGGGTGCAGCTTGCGTCCGGCGCCGTCCTTCAGGCGCTCGTCGCCGGTGCAGAGCGGAATGAACCAGTCGGAACGGACCTGCACGTCCTCGTTGCCGGCCTTCAGCGCCTCGTAGTTGAAGGTGTAGCGCGCCTTGGCGTCGCGCGAGGCCCAGATCAGGGTTTCGTGGGCGTTGGTGAAACGCCGGCCGCGGAAGTTCGGCATCGGGTTCGCCTTGCGCCAGATGACGTCGTTGAGCACCCAGAAGCCGAGGTCCTGCAACGCCGTGCCGACACGGAAAATGTTGTGATAGGAGCCGATCACCCAAAGCGCGCCGTCGGGCTTGAGCACCCGACGGGCCGCCTTCAGCCAGGCGCGGGTGAAGGCGTCGTAGGCGGCGAAGCTCTCGAACTGATCCCAGTCGTCGTCGACGGCATCGACCAGGCTGTCGTCAGGGCGGTGCAGCGCGCCCTGCAGCTGCAGATTGTAGGGCGGATCGGCAAAGATGAGGTCCACCGAGGCGGGCGGCAGGGCATCGAGCGCGGCGACGCAGTCACCGACCACGATGCGGTTGCCGAGGCCGATGCCGACCTCCTGGTCCGGGACCAGTGAAGGTGAACGGACCGCCCGTACGCGGTCACCTGATCGGGCGGTTCCGTTCAAATTCAGACGCATGAGGCGGCACTCGGTACGCGGAACAAATGTGACGCTGCACACGGGTGAAGATTGGCCAGACAGGGTAAAAGGATACTTAAGCCGACGAGAGGAATTGTTTTTTATTCTATGACCGAGAGGTAAATATAAACGAACTGTAAAACTTAATTTCCGGCAAAACCATTGTGTCACGGCGGGAGTTGCGCCGGCCCGTCACTGGCGGCATGATCCCGGCAACCCCAAGGGGATTGACCCATGCGTTACGATGATTTCCGGCGTTCCGACAATGTCGAGGACAGGCGCGGCGGCGGCGGTGGCGGCGGCCTGCCCGGCGGCCCGGCCGGGATCGGCATTGGCGGCATGATCGTCATCGGCCTGATTTCCTACATGACCGGCATCAATCCGGCGGTGCTGCTCAGCGGCTACGATGCGGTGACCGGCGGCGGGCGGCAGACGCAACAACAGCAGCAGCAGCCGTCCCGGCAGGGCGCGCCGAACGACCAGATGGGCGATTTCGTCGCCGCCGTGCTCGGCTCGACCGAGGATGCCTGGACCAAGATCTTCCAGGAGGCGGGACGGCGCTACGAGGCGCCGGGCCTCGTCATGTTCTCGCGCGCGACACGCTCGGGCTGCGGCGCGGCGCAATCGGCCATGGGGCCGTTCTACTGTCCCAATGACCGCAAGGTCTATCTCGACACCACCTTCTTCCAGGAGCTGACCACCCGGTTCCGCGGCTGCACCGGCGAGGCGCAGGCCTGCCAGTTCTCCTATGCCTATGTGGTGGCGCACGAGATCGGTCATCACGTGCAGAACCTGATGGGTCTGCTCGACCGCGTGCATCAGGCGCAGCAGCAGTCCGGCAGCGAGGCTCAGTCCAACGCACTCCAGGTGCGGGTGGAGCTGCAGGCCGACTGTTTCGCCGGCGTCTGGGCCTACCACACCCAGCAGCGCTCGCGCTTCATGGACGAAAACGACGTGCGCGCCGCGATGCAGACGGCGGCGGCGATCGGCGACGACATGCTGCAGAAGCGCTCGCAGGGCTATGTCGTTCCCGACAGCTTCACCCATGGCTCGTCCGAGCAGCGCCAGCGCTGGTTCATGACCGGCCTGAGGTCGGGCCAGATCAGCGCCTGCAACACGTTCCAGGCCCAGCAGCTCTGAGCCCTCGGGCGAAGGGAGCGCGCCAGCCTCGAACAGCCGGCGCGCCCGAGTTCAGCGATAATAGAACCGAACCTCGGCCTGGGCCGTGCCGGCCTTGGCGGCGGCGACGGTTTCGCTCTTCGTCTGCTTGGCCGGCGCCGGCGCGCTCGCGGCGAAAGCGGCTGCGCAGGACATCAGCGACACGGCGGTCGCAACGGCGATGGTCTTCATGGGTCTCTCCCCCAGCAAAAGCGGCCGAGGCCGCCCGACGGCGCGTGAAAGAGGCGCAAGCGCCAGGCGGTCTCTGCGCCGAGAACCCGCCCGACCTCTTCCATAGATCGCGGGCGCCGTCCGGCGGATACGACCGATGTCGTATTTCGGCGACCGCCAACGGCAGAAGCCGCGCCCTGGTTAACCGGCCCTGCATGCCGTTGTGGCCCTTGCGGCGTCCTTGGAAATAGCCGGCTCAGCACCGCAAAAATACGCCACCTGCCGTATGGCGACGCAGGCCGAAGCCGTCGAATATCGCGCTCGTCGCTCGCCCTGGTCGCCGCTTCCGGAGCCGCCGCTCTCCTTGCACGGGCGCTGTTGCGCCGTGCCGCGGCTACCACCGTCTTCGCGCCGACCCGGACCGGCCACATCATTGCACCAACCGATCCTCCTGGGGAGCCCGATGAAACAACTCATTTCCGGCATCGTCCTTGCCGCCGCCGTGGCGCTGCCGGCCGTCGCCGCCGACATGCCCGTCTCGGTACCGGCCGCCTTCATCGATGCCGCGCCGGCCTATCGCTGGACCGGGCTCTATGCCGGCATCAGCGGCGGCCACGGCTGGGGAACGATGCGGCAGGGCTGGACCACGTCCTACTATTCCGGCCTCGGCGTCTATGACGGCGACGTGGGCGAGTCGCAGCGGGCCAATGGCTGGCTGATCGGCGGCACAATCGGCTACAACCACCAGATCAACCGCATGGTGCTCGGCCTCGAGGCCGACTTCTCGCTGACCGGCATGAAGAGCAATGCCAGCGCTTTCGAGACCGACGTCTGGCAGCCGGGCGACCGGGTCGACCAGCGCTGGTCGAGCGGCATCAGCTGGCTCTCCACCATCCGTGGCCGCCTCGGCTTCACGGTCGACCGCTTCCTCGTCTACGCGACCGGCGGCCTTGCCATCGCCAAGGGCACCGACCGGACCGAGGCCAACTACAACGACGGCGCCGGCCGTACCGCCAACGCCGTCGGGCGCGATTCCAAGACCCATGTCGGCTGGGCCCTCGGCGCTGGCGTCGAAGCCGCGATCACGCCGCAGATCACCGCCAAGCTCGAATATCTGCACGTCGATCTCGGCGCGCAGACCTATCGCAGCGACCTGCGCGCCATCCTCATCTACGCCAATGCGCGGATGAGCGCGGACATCGTGCGCGCCGGCGTCAACTACCGCTTCTGAACAAAGCGGGCATCGACAGCCGCGTTCGCAGTGGGGGGGCGGGCGCGGCCCCCCGCCAGTCCGCGCGAGCGACCGGCGGGGGCCCTTGTCGCCGCCATGCGCGGCAAGCGCGGATGGCCGCCGCGAATGGCGGCCATCAGCGAAATGAGCTTGGCCGGCCGTGATGCTGACGGCAGTCTTGGACCATGAGGCCCATCGATGCCGCCCTCGCGCTCGCGGTCACCCTGATCTGGGGTATCGCCTTCGTCGTCACCCGCACGGCGCTCGACAGCTTCTCGCCAGCCCTGCTGATGGTGCTGCGCTTTGCCCTCTCGGCCCTGCCCGTGCTCTTGGTGGCGCGGCCCGCCATCGGCTGGCCGCGGCTCGCGGCAATCGGGGCGACGCTGTTCCTCGGCCAGTTCCTGTTCCAGTTCGTCGGCATTGCCCAGGGCGTGCCGCCAGGTCTCGCCGCGGTGATCGTCCAAAGCCAGGCGCTCTTCACCGTAGCCTTTTCGGCAGCCCTGTTCGGCCAGGTGCCGGGCAGGCGGCAGGTGGCCGGGCTGCTCATGGCCGGCGGCGGCCTCCTCGCCATCGCGGCGACCAGCGGCGCCGAGTTTTCGTTCGCCGGCTTCCTCCTGATCCTCGTTTCGCCTGTCAGTTTCGCCTTCGGCAACATCCTGATGAAACGGGCCGGGCCGGTCGACATGGTCGCGCTCGTCGCCTGGGCCAGCCTCGTGCCGCCCCTGCCCGGCCTTGCCCTGGCGCTTGCGACAGAGGGCCCCGGCGGCATGGGCCAGGCACTGGCCGGCGCCTCTGCGGCGAGCTGGCTCGCCGCGCTCTATCTCGGCCTCGTCGCCACGACCCTCGGCTATGCGCTCTGGGGCCGGCTGATCGCCCGCTATTCGGCGGCGACCATCGCGCCCTTCGCGCTCCTGGTGCCCTTCGTCGGCGCCGCGGCCTCGGCCCTCGTCTTCGGCGAAGCCTTCGGCCCGCTGCGCCTTGCCGGCATGGCCCTGGTACTCGGCGGCCTCGCCGTCCTGCTGACCGCACCGCGGCCGGCCGGCCTCAGCCGTTGAGCGCCTGGCCCGGCCAGCCTTCGGCAGCGATCTTGGATGCGGCGATGACCGCCTGCGTGCGGCTGTCGACGCCGAGCTTGGTCAGGATCGCCGAGACATGGGCCTTCACGGTCGCTTCCGAGACGGTGAGCTCATAGGCGATCTGCTTGTTGAGCAGGCCTTCCGACAGCATCATCAGAACGCGGACCTGCTGCGGCGTGAGGCTTGCGAGCCGCGCCACCAGCCGCGCGCCCTCTGAATCGCTGTTGGCCGCCAGGTCGACATCGGCGGGCACATAGGTGCCGCCGTCGAGCACCAGACGCACCGCCTCCCGCATCGCCTCGGTGCCGAGCGTCTTGGGAATGAAGCCGGAGGCGCCGAATTCGAAACAGCGCCTGATGACGTCGACATCCTCGGTGGCCGAGACGATCACCACCGGCACGCCGGGATATTGCGCGCGCAGATACATCAACCCGGAAAAGCCCTTCACGCCCGGCATGGCAAGGTCGAGCAGAACGAGGTCGACGTCGGGGCCGGCGCCGATCAGGTCGGACATTTCGGCGAAGGATCCGGCCTCCGCGATCGCCAGACGCACGCCAAGCCCGGTCACCGCCTCGCGCAGGGCGCCGCGGAACAGGGGATGATCGTCGGCAATGACGATCCGATAGGTCGCGGTCGTCGCATCCAGCATCAGAACCCCCTCAAGTCTTCCCCCAGGCGCATGATCTTCGGACGGATCATTGCCGTCAATTTTCTCAATTCTCGCAAGGCAATACAAGTCCTTAGCGGGTGCAATGAAAACGCCGGCGGACGGCCCCCCTCTGCCCCATGGGAAGGTTCAAGTGCAAATCCCCGGCATCATGGAACTGTCACAGACTTATGGGACTGCCGCATTGACAGCTTGCCGTAAGGGGGCTCTGTTAACACTTCTGAGGTCCGGGACGGCGGCTGTGCCCGGCTCGAAGCGCGAGGTTACCGTGGCGCGACATATCGGTTGGATTGCAGCATTCGTCGGCCTGATGGCCGCCATGCCCGCCGCTGAAGCGGTGATGCGAGGCGAGCCGGCCCGGGATCCCAACGGCACGCGACGCTCGACCGTCCTCATCGAAACGCCCGAAGGCGTCTGTACCGGCGCCATTATCGGTCCCGACCTGGTCCTCACCGCCGGTCATTGCGTCTCGGCCCGCGGCCGCTACCGGGTCCGCTATCTCGACCGGTCGTTCCGCCGTGCCACCGCGCAGGTCGCGCGCGTCCAGGCCCATCCCAATTTCGACCCCCGCCACGGCTTCGCCTCCGACGATGTCGGGCTGATCCAGCTCGCCCGCCCGCTCGGCACGGACACCCGCGCCGCCGCCCTGCCGGGCGGCTGGGGCAGCGCCGGCCGCGGCGAGGAAATGCTGATCGCCGGCTTCGGCTCGACCGAGCGCACCCGGGCGCGCGACGGCGTGCTGCGCGAGGCACTGATGCGCAACGCCCAGCCGAGCGTCCCGGGGCGGGGCTTTGCCGGCCTGTCCGGCGAGGACCGGGCCCATCGCTCCGGCATGTGCGTCGGCGATTCCGGCGGCCCGGTCTACCGCCGCAGCGGCGGCGCCTTCACGGTGGTCGGCATCCTCAAGGGCGGCACCACCGATCCCGGCCGCGAATGCACCTCGGCGCCGATCTATGTGCCGGTACGCGATTATGTCGGCTGGATCCGCGGCACCGCCGCGCAATGGCGCAGCGCCGTCGGCACGCCCACCGGCACGGTGGAAATGCGGCACTGAGCTTTCGCCATCGGCACGATCAGCGGGCGGCCTTCACGGGGGCCGCCCTTTTGCTGTCGGCCGCGCCTGCGCGTCAGGCCGCCTCGGCGAGCCCGCGCTTGACCAGCAGCGCCTCCGGATCCGGCGCTCGGCCCCGGAAGGCCATGTAGGCCTCCATGGGATCGCGGCTGTTGCCGGCCGAATAGACGAAGGTGCCGAGCCGCGCGGCGAGGGCCGGGTCGAACACGTCGCCCGCCTCCTCGAAGGCGGCGAAGCCATCGGCATCGAGCACTTCCGACCACATGTAGCTGTAATAGCCGGCCGAATAGCCGTCGCCCGAGAAGATATGGGCGAAATGCGGCGTGCGGTGGCGCATCACCATGCCCTCGGGCATGCCGAGGCGCTTCAGCTCGTCGCGCTCGAAGGCGATCGGATCCAGGCCCTCGGCGCTGTCGAGCGAATGGAAGGCCATGTCGACCAGCGCCGAGGAGGTATATTCGACCGTGGCGAAACCCTGGTTGAAATTGCGCGCGGCGATCAGCCGGTCGATCAGTTCCTGCGGCATGGCTTCGCCGGTCTCGGCATGCACCGCGAAGCGGGCCAGCACTTCCGGCCGCGCCAGCCAGTGCTCGTAGAGCTGCGAGGGAAACTCGACGAAATCACGCGCCACCGACGTGCCCGACAGCAGCGGATAGGTGACGTCGGACAGAAGCCCATGCAGGCCGTGGCCGAATTCATGGAACAACGTGCGGGCATCGTCGAAGGACAGCAGGGCCGGCCGACCTGCGGCGGGCTTCGCGAAATTCATCACGTTGACGATGATCGGCAGGACCTCGCCCGAAAGCTTCTCCTGCGAGCGGAACGCGCTCATCCAGGCGCCCGACCGCTTGGTGGTGCGGGCGAAATAGTCGCCGAGGAACAGCCCGATCGGCTTGCCGTCGCGCAGCACCTGGTAGGCGCGCACATCGGGATGATAGACCGGCACGTCGAGACGCCGCTCGAAGGTGACGCCGAACAGGCGGGTGGCGACGTCGAAGGCGGCCTCGATCATCCGGTCGAGCTGGAAATAAGGCTTCAGCGCCGCCTCGTCGAGCGCATGCCGCGCATTGCGCACCTTCTCGGCATAGAAGCGCCAGTCCCACGGCTCGATCGGAGCGTTCATGCCCTCGGCACGCGCCATGTCGGCCAGCGCCGCGCGCTCCTCGCCGACGCGCACCTTGGCGCGTGCCCAGACCCGCTCGAGCAGCGCCCGGACCGCCTCGGGCGTCTTGGCCATCGTATCGTCCAGCTTGAAGGCCGCAAAGGTCGGATAGCCGAGCAGCTTCGCCCGCTCGATCCGCAGCGCCACGGTTTCCGCGACGATCGCCGTATTGTCGCTCTCGCCGCCCATCTCGCCGCGCTTGACCCAGGCCTTGAACACCTTCTCGCGCAGGTCGCGCCGCGGCGACAGGCTCAGGAACGGCTCGACCATGGAGCGGCCGAGCGTCATCACCGCCCCGTCCAGGCCGCGGTCGCGCGCGGCCTGGCGCATGGCCGAGACGAGATCGTCGGGCAGGCCGTCGAGGTCGGCCTCGGCGAGCGGCAGCGTCCAGGTCGCCTCGTCCTTCAGCACGTTCTGGGTAAAGGCGGTGCCGAGGCTCGCAAGGCGCTCGGTGACGGCGCGCATGCGCGCCTTGCCGGCCTCGTCGAGCTCGGCTCCGGCCCGGACGAAATTCTTGTAGGTCTTGTCGAGCACCCGCGCCTGCTCGCTCGAGAGGCCGAGCCCGTCGCGCGCGGCATGCAGCGCCTTGACCCGCCCGAACAGCCGCTCGTCGAGGCTGATGGCATTGCCGTGCTGGGCGAGCACCGGCGCCATCTCGCGCTGGATCGCCTGGATGTCCGCATCGGCATCGGAGGAGGCGAGGTTGAAGAACACGCCGCACAGCCGGTCGAGCGCATGGCCGGCCCTTTCCAGCGCATCGATCGTATTGGCGAAGGTCGGCTCCGCCGCCTGCGTGGCGATCGCCTCGATCTCGGCGCGGTGCTCGGCGAGCGCCTGTTCGAAAGCCGGGCGATAGTGATCGATGGCGATCTCGCCGAACGGCGCGATGCCGAAGGGTGTGGTCCAGGGGCGGAGGAAGGGATTGGTCTGGCGAGTCTGGCTGTGCTGTGTCATGCCGCCAATGTGGCGGGCCGGCCCCGATTGCTCAAGAGCCGCGACGATGCTCGATCACCGTCGCTCCCACCACCGTCACCTTTGCCACCAATCATGTGATCTGGACCATTCGCTGGTCTAAATCCAGCGTGCCGCAGAACGGTAACGATCCCGGATCGGAGCATCACATGCGGGTCTCCGTGACAGACGCCAAGGCACAATTGACCGAGCTCGTGCGACGCGCCGAAGCGGGCGACGAAGTCATCCTGACACGCCACGGCCAGCCCGCCGTGCGGCTGGTGCCGCTTCAGCCTCGCCCGACCGCAAGGTCGCGCCGCGCTCTCATGGAAGCCGTCCAGGCTTCGGCAGCGGCCAAAGCCACGGCGGGACCGACTGCGGCGCGAAGCCAAGACTTCCTTTATGCGGACGACGGGATGCCCGAATGATCGCCGTCGATACCTCCGCGCTGATGGCAATCATTCTCCGCGAACAGGCCGCCGAAGCGTGCATGACGGCTCTGCAGGCCGAAGACGATCTGATCATTTCCGCCGCAACTGTTGCGGAGGCACTGATCGTCGCCGCTCGGCGCAATGTACGGGACGAAATGGAGCGCCTGATCGCAGAGCTCGGCTTTCGGATCGTCGATGTGACGCCGGCAGTTGCCCACCGGGTGGCCCAGGCCTACGAGATGTGGGGCAAGGGCCGACATCCAGCGGCGCTGAACTTTGGCGATTGCTTCGCTTATGAGCTCGCCAAGGACCATGGCAGCCGGCTGCTCTACACCGGCAACGGCTTCGCCCGGACCGATGTCCGGGCAGCTCTTTGACCAGCAGCTGCGGCGCCACGCCTACAGGAGCCGCGCGCCGAAATTGCGCTCGGGATCCATGTCGGCGGTGAGCCGGCCGGTCGGCTCCGCCGCCCAGCCGCCCTGGCGCTTCAACCAGCGCCCCGTGCCCGGCGCGACGCCAACCGCGCCGCCGGCGATCACGTCGCGGCCGCGCGACAACACATGGACCGGCCAGCCCTGAACGGTGCGGCCGGCAAAGGGCGTGAAGCCGGTCCGATCGTGCATCATCTGGTCGCTGAGGGTGACGACGCGCGCGGGATCCCAGATCGCGATGTCGGCATCGAGGCCCGGCGCGATCGCGCCCTTGTTCGGCAGGTTGTAGATCGAGGCCGGCGCCGTGGCGGTCAGATCGACGAAGGCCTCGAGGCCGCGGCCGCCGAATTCCGGCCGGCCCTTGGAGACCATGGCATCGAACATCAGGGGCAGGCGCACTTCGAGCCCCGGCAGGCCGTTGGCGATCTGCTTGAAGGTCGGCTGCGGGCCGGCGGAGAGCTTGCCCGTCTCGTCGAACCGATAGGGCGCGTGATCGGAGGTCACCGTCTGGATGTCGCCAAGCGCGAGCGCGCGCCAGAGCGCCTCCTGGTCCTCCGCCTCGCGCGGCGGCGGCGAGCACATCCACTTGGCGCCTTCGAGGCCTGGCTTGTCGAGGTCGTGGCGGGTCAGGAACAGATATTGCGGGCAGGTCTCGGCGAAAACCTTCAGCCCCTCGCCGCGCGCCTTGCGGATCACCTCCGCGCCCTCGCGGGTGGAGACATGGAAGATCATGATCGGCTGGTCGATCAGCGCCGCGGCCGTGATCAGGCGCGTGAAGGCTTCCGCCTCGGAACCGCGCGGATGGCTGATCGCATGGAATTTCGGGGCGGTGTAGCCCTTGGCGACCAGGCGCTTGCCCATCCAGGAGATCATGCCGTGGTTCTCGGCATGGACGCAGAGCAGCGCCCGGTTCTGGCGGGCGGTGAGCAGCACGTCGAGCAGCGGCTCGTCGTCGACCTTGATGAGGTCGTAGGTCATGAACAGCTTGATCGAGGCATGGCCCTCGCCGATCAGCGCCGGCAGGTCGGTCTCGATCGTCTTGGCGTCGGGATTGGCGACGATCAGGTGGAAGGCATAGTCGATCAGCGCCCCTCGCGCGGCGAGGGCCGAATAGTCGTCGACCACCTTGCGCAGGTCGAGGCCGCGGTGCTGCGCGGCGAAGGAGATCACCGTGGTGTTGCCGCCGAAGGCCGCCGAGGTGGTGGCGCTCTCGAAACTGTCGGCATTGAGGAGACCGCCCGCCGAGACCTGCTCGATATGGGTGTGGGCGTCGATGCCGCCGGGCAGGACCAGCTTGCCGGTCGCGTCGATCTCGCGGGCGCCGGGTCCGAGGCCGCGGCCGACGGCGGCGATCGTCTCGCCGGAGATCGCGACATCGGCGAGGAAGCGGCCGCTGGCGGTGGCGACGGTGCCGCCGCGGATGACGATATCGTAGGGCTGGGCGGGCATGACTTCCTCCGGCTGGACGGCACTGTCGAACGGGCCGACAATAGCCGGCAGATCAGCGCGAGCGGAACTCCATGGCACGCAGACCCCGTATCCTCGTCATCAACCCCAATTCCAACGAGGCGGTCACCGAGGGCCTGCGCGAGGCGCTGAAGCCCCTCGCCTATGCGGAGGGCCCGGACATCGTCTGCACGACGCTCGCCGAAGGCCCCTTCGGCATCGAGACCCAGGAACATGTCGACAGCATCGCGATTCCGCTGCGCCGCAAGGTGGAAGCGACCAACGACGCCGACGCCTTCGTCATCGCCTGCTATTCCGATCCCGGCATCCATGCCGCGCGCGAGGGCACCAGCCGCCCGGTCTTCGGCATAGCCGAGAGCGGCGTGCTGACCGCGCTCGCCCGCGCCGAGCGGTTCGGCGTGATCGCCATCAAGAGCGGCTCCATCCCCCGCCACATGCGCTATCTCAGGCAGATGGCGCTGACCGACCGGCTCGCCGGCGAAAGGGCGCTGGAAATGTCGGTGGCCGAGACCGCGGCCGGCGAGAAGACGCTGGAGCGCATGATCGCGGTCGGGCGCCAGCTGAAGGAGATCGACGGCGCCGGCGCCATCGTCATGGGCTGCGCCGGCATGGCCCGGCATCGCCGGCCGCTGGAAGAAGCCCTGGGCCTTCCGGTGATCGATCCGACCCAGGCCGCCGTCACCATGGCGATCGGCACGCTCGCCGTCGCCGGCTGAGCCGGCCGGCCGGGATCAGGCGGAAAAGTCGCTCGGCTTCAGGATCATGTCGGCGCCGCGCGCGGAAGCACTCAGCGCGCGCTCGGTCACCAGCGTCTCGACAAACGCCCGGTAGGACCGGCGGTCGGCTTCGCCGAGGTCGCGCCAGCCCTTCAGATAGGGCTGCGGCACGAGGCCGGCCTCGGCCGGCTCGATGCCGGTGCAATGCACGATGAGCGGGCGATAGCGATCGAAATCCGCTTCGATGCGGCTGGTCGCCTCGTCGAGCGCGCCGATCAGGCGGCGGGCGACATCGGGACGCTCGCGGACGAAGCTCGTGCCGATCAGCGAGGCTCCGGCGAAGAAGGGATCGGCGATCGCCGCCGCGCCGAGATTGGCGAGAATGCGTTTCGCGGTGCCCGAGGCGACCGCCAGCGACACGACCGGCTCGACCGAGAGGACCGCCTCGACGGTGCCCGACGTCAGCGCCTCGCGGTGCAGGCCGCCGGCAAGCTCGACAAAACGGACATCGCGCTCCGGATCGAGGCCGGCCCGCCGCACCATGTGCCGGGCGACCGTGCGCCAGGAGGCGCCGGGCAGATGACCGAGCGAACGGCCGCGCAGATCGCCGAGAGCGGCGATCGGCGCCTGGCGCAGCGTAATCAGCCCGTCGGCAATGCGGTTGAGACTGTTGCTCGCGCCCTGGAAGCCGGAAACGCGCAGGCTGCCCGGCTCGCGGGTCTCGGCAATGGTGGCGAGGCCGACCGAGGCGCCCGGCGCACTGGCGTCGGCGCGGCCGGAAACGACGGCCTCGACGAGATGGGCCTGCGCCTGCAGGCGCATCACCTCGATCTCGAGACCGGCACGCTCGAACAGCCCCTCGTCGCGGGCAACGCAGAGCGGCAGCGACTGCAGGACCGGCGCCCAGGCCAGCGTCACCTTGTCGCCCCCGCCTGCGGCGCGCGCGGGCGCCGGCAGCGCGGCAGCGAGCGCAAAAGCACCGGCACGCTTCAGGAGGTCGCGGCGTCCGACTGGCCTCATCACATCCATGGTCCTTCGCACGATGCCGCATGGCCGCCGGCCGGCGGGGCGCCGGCCCGTCCTTGACGGCGGCCGCCCCTATAGCAGATAAGGCTTGCAGAAGGCTGATACGGCCTGCCGCTCGCGCCCGTCAGGGTCTGGTGAACGTATCGATACCTGCGCCTTCGTTGTGCCACGAGGTCCGACCGGACGGCGAACGAGCCAGCAACGCGAGCCCTGGACCCTCGATCGCCCGACGAGAGGGATCGGCAACGATGCGTTCGTTCCGCGACGCGAAGGCCATGGCCACGACGCTCCGTCAGTCCCTGGCCGCAAAGAATATCCAGATCAGCCACGCGCAGGCGCTCGAGCTGGTCGCAGCCCAGTTCGGCTGCGCCGACTGGAACGTGCTCGCCGCCCGGATCGCGGCGGAGGAGCCGGCCGGCACGGCGAAGCCGGCCGAAGGCGACACCATAGGCTTCGAGGCGGCGATCCCGATCATCCGGATCTTCGACATCGCCAAGGCGCGGGAATTCTATCTCGGCTTCCTCGGATTTGCCGTCGACTGGGACCATCGTTTCGACGAGGGCATGCCGCTCTACATGCAGATCTCGCGGGCCGGTCTCGTCCTGCACCTGAGCGAACATCACGGCGATGCCAGCCCCGGCAGCACCACCTTCGTGCGCATGCGCGGCATCCGCGCGCTGCACGCGGAATTGATCGGCACGCACTATTCCTACATGCGGCCCGGCCTCGAACAGGCCGACTGGGGCCTGGAACTGACCGTGCACGACCCGTTCGGCAACCGCCTGCGCTTCTGCGAAAGCAACGGCGCGTGAGCACCGAAAGGCTGAGGCCAGGGCCGCAGCCCCGGGCCCCATTGACGGCGGACTCTGGGCAGCCGAGTCTGAGGCCATGCTGACCTATATCGTCCGCCGCCTGCTCCTGATGATCCCGACCCTGTTCGGGATCATGCTCGTCTCCTTCGTGGTCATCCAGTTCGCGCCGGGCGGACCGGTGGAGCGGGTGATCGCGCAATTGACCGGCAACGATGCCTCGGCGACCCAGCGCGTCTCCGGCGGCGGCGATGCCGCCCGCCAGGCGGCGGCAGGGGCCGAGGCGACCGCCAGCCGCTATCGCGGCGCGCAGGGGCTCGACCCGCAGTTCATCGCCCAGCTCGAAAAGCAGTTCGGCTTCGACAAGCCGGCGCATGAGCGCTTTCTGCTCATGCTGAAAAACTACATCCGCTTCGATTTCGGCAAGAGCTATTTCCGTGACGTCTCGGTGCTGACGCTGATCGGCGAGAAACTGCCCGTCTCAGTCTCGCTCGGCCTCTGGCTCACGCTCCTGACCTATGCCGTGTCGATCCCGCTCGGCATCCGCAAGGCGGTCAGCGACGGGTCACGCTTCGACGTCTGGACCTCGGCGGTCATCGTGGTCGGCTATGCCATTCCCGGCTTCCTCTTCGCGATCCTCCTGATCGTCGTCTTCGCCGGCGGCTCGTTCCTCGACTGGTTTCCGCTGCGCGGCCTGCATTCCGACAATTACCGGCAGATGAGCTTTGTCGGCCAGGCCCTGGACTATGCCTGGCATCTCGTCCTGCCGCTCACCGCAATGGCGCTCGGCGCCTTCGCCACCATGACGCTGCTGACCAAGAACTCGTTTCTCGACGAGATCCGCAAGCAATATGTGCTGACCGCGCGGGCCAAGGGGCTGGATGAGCGCGGCGTGCTCTACGGCCATGTCTTCCGCAACGCCATGCTGATCATCATCGCCGGCTTTCCCGGCGCCTTCGTCCATGCCTTCTTCACCGGCTCGCTGTTGATCGAGACGATCTTCTCGCTCGACGGGCTCGGCCTTCTCGGCTTCGAAAGCGTGCTGAACCGCGACTATCCCGTGGTGTTCGCAACACTCTTCATCTTTTCGCTGGTCGGGCTGGTGGTGAACCTGGTCTCGGACCTCATGTACACCTGGGTCGATCCGCGCATCGACTTCGAGGCGCGCGAGGTCTGACCATGGAGGCATCGGCGACCAGAACCGGCCCGGCTCCCGCGGCCAGCCCCAGGACCGACTGGCTGAGCCCGCTCAACCGGCGCCGGCTCGCCAATTTCCGGGCCAACAGGCGCGGCCTGTGGAGCCTCAGGCTGTTTCTCCTGCTGTTCGTGGTGACGCTGTTCGCCGAAGCGATCGCCAATGATCGCCCGCTCTACATCAATCTGGAGGGCCGGCATTATTTCCCGGTCCTGTTCGACTATTCCGAGCGCAGCCTCGGCGGCGAATTCGAAACGCCGGCCGACTACAAGGATCCGTTCCTGCTCGACCTGTTCGCCGAGAAGCAGGCCTTTCTGCTCTGGCCGCCGATCCGGCACAGCGCCGCCTCCACCGTCAAGGACCCGGTGACGCCCTTTCCCTCCGCGCCGACCTGGATGCAGCGCGACAAGCTGCCCGACTGCGCCGCCGCCGAAGCCATGCCACGCAGCCAGCGGCCGCAGGGGTCGAGCTATTGCACGCTCGGCAACTGGAACTGGCTCGGCACCGACGACCAGGGCCGCGACGTCGTCGCGCGGGTGATCTACGGCTTCCGCATCTCGGTGCTGTTCGGCCTGACCCTGACCATCATCTCCTCCCTGGTCGGCATCGCCGCCGGCGCCGTGCAGGGCTATTTCGGCGGCTGGACCGACCTGCTGTTCCAGCGCTTCATCGAGATCTGGACGGCGATCCCCTCGCTCTACCTGCTGCTGATCATCTCCTCGGTGATCACCCCGAGCTTCTTCGTCCTGCTCGGCATCCTGCTCCTGTTCTCCTGGGTCGGGCTGGTCGGCCTGGTGCGCGCGGAGTTCCTGCGTGCCCGCAATTTCGAATATGTCAACGCGGCGCGCGCGCTCGGCGTCTCCTCGCTCACCATCATGAAGCGCCATCTCCTGCCCAATGCGATGGTCGCGACGGTCACCTTCCTGCCCTTCATCCTCTCGGGCAGCGTGATGACCCTGACCGCCCTCGACTTTCTCGGCTTCGGCCTGCCGGTCGGCTCGCCCTCGCTCGGCGAATTGCTGCAGCAGGGCAAGTCCAACCTGCAGGCGCCCTGGCTGGCGCTGACGGCCTTCGTCACGGTGGCCGTCATGCTGTCGCTGCTGATCTTCGCGGGGGAAGCGGTGCGCGATGCCTTCGACCCGCGCAAGACCTTCGCGTGACGGCGGACGGAACGACCGTGGCGGTGCCGGTCTATCTCGACGCCAATGTGCTGATCCGGCTGATGGAGCGATCGGAGGGCGCCGCCGGCGCCCTCGATCCCGTCTGGGAGCGGATCGTGGCCGGGCGGCTCGCCGCGGTGACGAGCTGGCTCAGCTATGCCGAGGTGCTGGTGCAGCCGCTGCGGGCCCGCGATGACGGCCTCGTCCTCGGCTACGACGACCTGTTCGCCGGGCAGATCCTGCCGCTCACCGTCAGCCCCGTCACCGCCGAGGTGCTGCGCACGGCGGCACATTTGCGCGCCCGGCTGCCGGCACTGAAACTGACCGACGCCATCCACCTCGCGACCGCCGAGGCCGCCGGCTGCCGCGCCCTGCTGTCGGGCGACCGGAAGCTCGGCCTTGCCGGCGGCATCGACCTGATCGACCCCGAATCCTCGCGCGATCTCGACCGTTTCCTGAGGGCCCTGCCATGACCAGCGACAGCGCCGGCACCGACGCCATCGAAACGCCGCTCCTGTCGGTGCGCGAACTGTCGGTCGCGTTCCGCCAGGCCGGCGCCGAAACGCTGGCGGTCGACCGGATCTCGTTCGACGTCCGGCGTGGCGAGACGGTCGCGCTGGTCGGCGAATCCGGCTCCGGCAAGTCGGTGTCGGCCCTGTCGGTGATGAAGCTCCTGCCCTATCCGGCCGCCTCGCACCCGTCGGGCGAGATCCTGTTCCGCGGCCGCGACCTGATCGCGGCGGACGAGCCGGCCATGCGCGAGGTGCGCGGCAACGACATCACCATCGTGTTCCAGGAACCGATGACCTCGCTCAACCCGCTGCATACGGTGGGACGGCAGGTGGCCGAGGTGCTGACCCTGCACAAAGGCCTGTCGGAGGCGCAGGCCCTCAAGCGCGCCGTCGAGCTGCTCGGCAAGGTCGGCATTCCCGATCCCGCCCAGCGGCTCGACAGCTATCCGCACCAGCTCTCGGGCGGCCAGCGCCAGCGGGTGATGATCGCCATGGCGCTCGCCAACGAACCGGACCTGCTGATCGCCGACGAGCCGACGACCGCGCTCGACGTGACCGTGCAGGCGCAGATCCTGGCGCTGCTGAAGGACCTGCAGCGCCAGGAGGGCATGGCCATCCTGTTCATCACCCACGACCTCGGCATCGTCCGCAAGATCGCCGACCGGGTCTGCGTCATGCGCTACGGCAAGATCGTCGAGCAGGGGCCGGTCGCCGACATCTTCGAGCGGCCGACCCACCCCTATACGCGCGCGCTGATGGCGGCCGAGCCGGCGCCGGTCGAGCGCGGCGACAAGGCCGACGGGCCGGTCGTGATGGAGGCCCGCGACCTCAAGGTCTGGTTCCCGATCAAGCGTGGCCTGCTGCGCCGCACCGTCGGCCATGTGAAGGCGGTCGACGGCCTGTCGATCGCCGTGCGCCAGGGCCGCACCCTCGGCATCGTCGGCGAGTCCGGCTCGGGCAAGACGACACTCGGCCTCGCCCTGCTGCGGCTGATCTCCTCGGAAGGCGCCATCGTGTTCATGGGCAAGCCCATTGCCGGGCTCGGCTTCAAGGCGATGCAGCCGAACCGGCGGCACATGCAGGTGGTGTTCCAGGACCCCTACGGCTCGCTGTCGCCGCGCATGTCGGTGGCCGAGATCGTCGGCGAAGGCCTGAACGTGCATCACCGCCGGCTGAGCGCCGCCGAACGCGAGCAGCGCGTCATCGCCGCCCTGACCGATGTCGGCCTCGACCCTGCGACGCGCCATCGCTATCCGCACGAATTTTCCGGCGGCCAGCGCCAGCGCATCGCCATTGCGCGGGCCATGGTGCTGGAGCCCTCCTTCGTGCTCCTGGACGAACCGACCTCGGCGCTCGACCGCATCGTCCAGGCCCAGATCGTCGATCTCCTGCGCGACCTCCAGGCCAGGCGCGATCTCACCTATCTCTTCATCTCGCACGACCTGAAGGTGGTTTCGGCGCTCGCCGACGACATCATCGTGATGAAGGGCGGCAAGATCGTCGAGGCCGGCCCCGCGGCGCGGGTGTTCAAGTCGCCCGAGAACGACTACACCAAGGCGCTTTTCGCCGCCGCCTTCGATCTTGCTCCCGTCGGAAATGGAAGTACCGCACCGTGACGACCCTGCTGCTCGGCATCACCGCCTGGGACCCGGAGCCCTGGCGCACCCGCTTCCAGAACGCCCTGCCCGGCTGGACCGTGGTCCTCGACACGGAGGCCTATGACCCAGCGGCGATCAGCTATGCGGCCGCCTGGAAGCAGCGCGAGGGCGCTTTCTCGGCCTTGCCGAACCTGAAGGCGATCTTTTCGCTCGGCGCCGGCGTCGACCACCTCTTCAAGGACAAGAAGCTCCCCGATGGCGTGCCGATCGTCCGCGTCGTCGACCCCGACCTCACCACGCGCATGTCGGAATATGTCGTCATGCACTGCCTGATGGCACTGAGGCGCGTGCGCGTCTATGACCGCTTCCAGCGCGAGCGGTCCTGGACCGACCTGCGCGACCAGCCGCAGGCGAGCGACATTCGCGTCGGCCTGCTCGGCACTGGCCAGCTCGGCCAGGACGCGGCCATGAAGCTCGGCGTGATGGGCTTCAAGGTGGCCGGCTGGAGCCGTCGGCCGAAAGAAATCGCCGGCGTGGAGATGTTCCATGGCGACGAGGGCCTTGCCGCCATCGCCGCCGTTTCCGACATCCTGGTGGCGATCCTGCCGCTGACCCCCGACACGGCCGGCTTCCTCAACGCTGGCCTGTTCAATCACATGCCCAAGGCCGAGGCGATCGGCGGCCCGGTGCTGATCAATGTCGGCCGTGGCGGGCTGCAGGTCGAGGCCGACATTCTCGCCGCCCTCGACAGCGGCAAGCTCGGCGCCGCCGTGCTCGACGTGTTCGAAACCGAACCGCTGCCGGCGACCAGCCCGCTCTGGCTGCATCCGAAGGTGACGGTGACGCCGCACAATTCGGCCATCTCCTCGCCGCCGGCGATCGCCGCCTATGTCGCCGGCCAGATCCTGGCGGCCGAGCGCGGCGAGCCGCTGACCAATGTGGTCGATCCGAAACACGGCTATTGAGCGGGGACGGTCCGCCCCGCGCGGCTCGTCACGCAGGCGTGACTTGCCTCGGCGGCCCGGGCCGTTGCCATGGTGCGGCCATCCGTGCCGCCCATGATGTGACCGCCATGCTGACCCGCCGCCGCCTCGTCCTGACCGGCGCGCTCGCCGCGCCCGCCCTCGTCACCGCCGCCACGGCCCTGCCGGCGCGGGCGGACGATGCCTGGTTCGCGCTGCGCGGGCCCGATGGCAGGACCGTCGCCAACCACCGGGTGCCGGTGGAACTCGAAAGCGAGATCATCGATCTCGACAACGGCTTCTCGATCGGCTCGCAGAGCCCGGACCTGACGCTGACCGAGATCTACGATTCCAACTGCGGCTATTGCCGGCGCGCGGCCGCCGACGTGAAGGCCATGGCCGCGGCCGATCCCGATCTTCGCATCCGCTTCATCAACGCGCCGAGCCTCGGCCTGCCCTCGTTCCAGGCGGCACGCGTCGAATATGCGGTGAAGAAGGTCGGCGGCGAGGACAAGGCCCGGGCGTTCCACGACCGCTCGATGGCCGCGCGCGGCGTGTTCGACGGCATCCGCGCGCTCGACGTCGCCCGCGACATCGGCCTCGATGCCGACGAGGTCGAGAAGGTCGCCGACAGCCAGGAGGTCGGCGACATGCTGGCCCAGGCCGTGCGCCTCGCCAATGCCGCCAATCTCGCGGCAACGCCGTCCTGGCTGATCGCGGGGGTGGCACTGATCGGCTGGCCCGGCCGTGGCACGATCGAATCGGCCGTGCGCGCCGTGCGCGAATGCGACAAGCCGGTCTGCGACGGCTAGCTTGAGGCTGGCTGGCCGCCTTTCGAAACATCAAATCCTGTGTCAACGCCCCCCGGGGGAAACCAGCCTATGCTCTCGAAGGCATAGGAGCAGGGAGACCGGCATTGCGGATCTTTGATCGAGACACACCCGCCCCGGCGGATCTGTTCGATCTCTATGGCCGGGTGGCCCGGACCGGCGGCATCTGGCACCCGGAGACCTTCGTGGAAGCGGCCCGGGCGTGTGGCCTTCGGCGGATTGCCCGGCGCGCCCGCCACTTCAGCTTCGGCTCGACGGGACACACGAGCGGGCAAGCCCCATCGAGGGGCGCTTCGTGGAAGAGCTCCGTTTGTTCATCGGGCAGGCTCCACGTCAGATCGGCCTGGAGGAGTTCGCGGGTGAGCGCCGCAATATCTCGGTTCTCGCCGCCGCCTATTCCGACATGTTTCGAAGCCGTCTCGGGCCGCCCAGGCGCGCCAACGACAACGACATTTTCGAGTATGACAACCACCGCGTCCGGGTGTTCGCCGCGGCCTATGGGCCCGTCTGGGTCGTGATCTCGAATCGCGACATCATCCGTCAGCTGCCAAATGACTGGTGGGGCGAAGCCGCGACCCCCTGACCGGCAACACCGTCCAGCGCATCGGCGCGGCCGTTCTCGCCGTGACGACGGAGCTTCCCGGGCGAAGCGTTCAGCCCCCCAGCCGCCTGACGCTGGTGACCGCGCCGAACGACTTCGCGGCGATCCGCGCGACGGCCTCGGCGACGTCCTCCTCCGCGACCATCATATGGTGGCCGTTGGCATGAAGGAGCCGCAGCGGGCTCGTCATGATGCCGACATGACCCTTCCAAAACATCAGATCGCCGCGCCGGAGGCCCGAAAGCTCCGCGCCGAGCGGCACGGCCGTACCGAGCGCGCGTTCCTGCATGTCGGTATCCCGCGGGGCGGCAATGCCGGCCGCTTCCAGCGCGGTCTGCACGAGGCCGGAACAGTCGAGGCCGAGGCTGGTGCGCCCGCCCCAGAGGTAGGGCGTGCCGCGATAGGCCTCGGCCACCGCGACGAAATCCTCGGCATGCTCGCCGATCGCCCGGATATGGCGGGCGACGACATGGGCACCGGTGTCGGTGACGGCGAAATCGCCGGCAAGGCCGGTCACCGTCAGGCCGGCATTCATCGGGATCAGGCCAATCGGCGGCAGCTTGATGCCGGGTCCCGGATAAAGATAGGTGCGCAGCACCGCCACGCGGTGCGTCGCGGCCGCCGGCGTGCCGAAGGCCTCGGCCGGAGCGTAGCCGACATAGCCGTCGCGGGCCGACTGCAGATAGGCCCAGCCGCCGGTCTCGTCGTAAATGGTCACGGGCTCGCCATAGGTCAGCTCGGTGTCGAGCATGGCGTCGGCGCGCGGCGCGCCGCGCAGCGGCACGATCGGCGCCACGACACGGGCCGGCCTCCCCTCGACGAACCGGGCGGCCTCCACCCGGCCCTTCAGGCTGGCAGCGGCGAGGTCGGGGCGGGCCGGGGTCAGGCGGCGATCGAAGGCGGTCATTCCTCAGCCTTTAGCACGGGCCGGTTTACGAGCCATGTCCGCCGCTCACGGCGGCAGGCCGCGCGCCTGCGCCACCACGAGATCGCCGAGCCGCTCGATGGCGAGTGCGCCCTTCACCGTGCGCTGGATGACGACGTCGCGGCGATCGCGCTCGTCGCGGCGACGCGAGACCAGGTCGAGCTTGCCCATGCTGTCGAGCGCCCGGGTGATGACCGGTTTCGTCACCTTCAGCCGGGCGGCAAGGTCGCGCACATGGTGCGGCGGCGGCTCGAGATAGATGGTCAGGAGGATGGCGAGCTGGCGGGCGCTGAGGTCCGGCTCGCCGTCCTGGACGAGGGCCAGAGACAGGTCGTGCATCAGCTTGATCGCCTGGGCAGGTCGCAACTGGACAGCCATCGGCACGCCCCAACTCGTTACGGGGCCGTATTAAACGGCCGTGAAAGTCCCTGTGCAAGAGCCGGCCGCCGTGGCAAGAGGGCGCGCCGCGCCGATGCCGGCCCAGGGAAGGCCCGATCTTGCTCGCCGACGTCACCACCCTCGCCACCATGGCCGCCGCCGCGTTCTCGGCCGCGACGCTGCTGCCCGGGGGCTCGGAACTGGTCTTCGTCGGCTTCATCGCGGCCGGCTACCCGCATCCCATGATGCTGTTCCTGGTCGCGACCGCTGCCAATATTGCCGGAGGCCTTACCAATTGGTGGATCGGCACGCTGATCGCGCGTGGCGCCGACAGCACGACCGGCCATGCCTGGCTCGAACGCTTCCGCCTGCCGCCCGACATGGTCGAGCGCGTTCATCGCCTGTTCGGCCGGATCGGCTGGGCTGCTCTGCTGCTGTGCTGGCTGCCGGTCATCGGCGATCCCATCACGCTGGTGGCCGGCATGGCGCGCTACCCGTTCCTGCCCACCCTGGTGCTGACCGGCATCGCGCGCACCATCCGCTACGGCGTCATCTGGCTCGGCGCGACCGGCGCCATCGCCACCCTGACCTGACGGCGACCGCCCACCGGCTCGCCTCGACAGAGGCGCGCGGCTCGCGTAGAGCGGCGCCTTCATTCCGGAACCCGCGCAGATGGCCTTTCGTCCCGACAGCCTCGCCCTGACCATGCTGCTGTCGGTGCTGATCGGGCTCGGGCCGCTGTCGACCGACATGTATCTGCCCTCGCTGCCCGATATCGGCCGCCTGCTCGGCGCCTCGACGGCAGAGGTCCAGCTCACTCTCTCGGCCTTCCTCGCCGGTTTCGCCCTCGGACAGATCATCTACGGGCCGCTCTCGGACAAATATGGCCGGCGTCCCGTGCTGATCGGCGCGCTCCTTCTCTACGGCTTCGGCACGGCGGTCTGCGCGAGCGCCGGCTCGATCGAAATGCTGACGGGCGCCCGCGCGCTGCAGGCGCTCGGCGCCGCCGGCCCCATCGTGGTTGCCCGCGCCGTGGTGCGCGACCTCTACGACGGGCGGCGCGCCGCCCGCGAGCTCGCCCTGATGGGCACGATCATGAGCGTGGTGCCGGCACTCGCGCCGATCGGCGGCGGTTTCGCCCATGTCGCCTTCGGCTGGCGCTCCACCTTCCTCATTGCGCTCGCCTTCGGCCTCGGCGCCCTGGTCCTGGTGGTGAGCCGTCTGCCGGAAACGCTGAAGGTCCGCTCGAGCGCGCCGATCTCGCCGCTCGGCATTCTCCGGACCTTCGGGAGCATCATCACCAACCGCACCTTCGCCGCCAATACCGCGATCTATGCGGCCGGCTATGCCGGGCTCTTCTCCTTCATCTCCGCCTCGTCCTTCGTCATGCAGGAACTCTACGGGCTCAGCCCGGTCGGCGCGGGCGCGGCCTTCGGCAGCTGCGTGGTCGGCTTCGTCAGCGGCAGCCTCGGCGGCACCCGGCTCGTCATGCGCAAGGGCGAGGACTGGACCATCCGCACCGGCGTGACGCTTCAGGTGATCGGCGGGCTCGCCATGGTGGCTGCGCTCGCCGCCGGCGGCTTCGGCCCGGCCGGCGTGCTCGTGCCGATGGCGATCAATACCTGCGGTTTCGGCCTGACCATGCCCCAGACCCTGGCCGGCGCCATGAAACCGTTTCCCGACAGGGCGGGAGCCGCCTCCTCGCTCGCCGGCTTCATCCAGATGACGTCCGGGGCGGTGACGGGCATCCTGGTCGGCCACGGCCTCGGTGCCAGCGCCTGGCCTCTGGCGATCGCGGTCAGCGCCACCGCGCTGTTCGCCCTCGCGGTCTTCCTGGTTTCCGGGCCGGCGCGACACAACCCATCCGTGTGAGAACGCAAGGCCACGCGCGGGCATGACCGGATAGCCGCCGGCCATGCTGCCGTCGCTCTGTACGGCTCTTTTGAAATGGACTAATCACGCGGCATTCGAGATGCGCTTTCAAAGGGGCAGGAGATGCAGACCTTCGACCGGCTCGTGACGGTTTACGGCGGTTCGGGCTTCATCGGACGGCATGTGGTGCGGGCACTCGCCCGCCGCGGCTTCCGCATCCGCGTCGCGGTGCGCCGGCCGGACCTGGCCGGCCACCTGCAGCCGCTCGGCGCCGTCGGCCAGATCAGCCCGGTCCAGGCCAATCTGCGCTATCCGGATTCGGTGCGCCATGCCGCCGAGGGCGCGGAAATCCTGATCAATTGTGTCGGGATTCTCTACGAGACCGGCCGGCAGAAGTTCGATTCGGTCCAGGGCCGCGGCGCCGAGACGGTGGCCCGCGCCGCCGCCGATGCCGGTGCCCGGATGATCCATGTCTCCGCCATCGGGGCCGATGCGGATGGCCGGGCCCTCTATGCCCGCTCGAAGGCGGCGGGCGAGGCCGGGGTGCTGCGCCAGAAGCCCGACGCGGTGATCCTGCGCCCCTCCGTCGTGTTCGGGCCGGAGGACGGGCTGTTCAACCGCTTTGCGGCGCTTGCCCAGATGTCGCCGGTCATGCCGCTGATCGGCGGCGGCGAGACCCGGTTCCAGCCGGTCTTCGCCGGCGACGTCGCCGAGGCCGTCATGGCCGCGATCGACGGCAAGGCCAAGGCCGGCACGACCTATGAGCTCGGTGGCCCGGCGGTGAAATCGATGAAGGAGATCATCGAATTCGTGCTGGCCACCACCGGTCGCCGGCGGCCGCTGATGACGCTGCCTTTCGGGCTCGCCGCGTTCCAGGCGAAGTTCCTGCAATATATCCCGAACCCGCCCCTGACCCCCGATCAGGTCGAGCTCCTGAAGGTCGACAATGTGGTGAGCGCCGGCGCCACCGCCGACGGCCGCACGCTGCAGGGACTCGGCATCCACCCGCAATCGGTCGAGGCGATCGTGCCGAGCTATCTCTGGCGCTTCCGCCGGCAGGGCCAATTTGCCGAACAGGCGCGCTAAAGGCGCTTCGCCCACCGGCAGGGCCAATTTGCCGAACAGGCGCGCTGAGTCGGCACGAGCGATAGCCCGGCATCAGGGTCCTCCCCTGATGCCGGTCCTCGGCATGACTCACGGCGCGGCGTTCGCCCCTGGGCGAGCCAGCCCCTGATGCGAGAGAAGCAGGCCCGCTAAAGCGCGCCCTTCAGCCGAACATTGCCAGCCCGGCCAGTCCCACGACACCGACGATGATCCGCCACCAGGCGAAGAGTGCGAAGCCGTGCCGGCTGACATAGTCGAGCAGGAAGCGGACGACGAACAGGCCGGAGACGAAGGCTGCGACGAAACCGATGCCGATGGCGCTGACATCGGAGAAATCGAGCAGCTTGTAGTTCTTGTAGAGGTCGTAGGCGAAGGCACCCGCCATGGTGGGCATGGCGAGGAAGAAGGAGAATTCCGCCGCCGCCCGCTTGGTCGTGCCCATCAGGAGGGCGCCGACAATGGTCGCGCCGGAGCGGGAAACGCCGGGAAACAGTGCGGCGCACTGGCAAAGCCCGATCTTCAGCGCCAGCATCGGCGAGAACCGGAAAGCGTTGTCCTCGGTCGGGCGCAGCTTCAGCCGGTCGACGAAGAGCAGCACGATGCCGCCGAGAATCAGCGCCACGCAGACGAGAGCCGGACGCTCGAACAGCGACTTGATCGTGCCGTGCAGCACGGCGCCCAGCACCGCGGCCGGCAGGAAGGCGACCAGCACGGAGATCACGAAGCGGCGCGCCCAGGCGTCGGTCGGCAGGCACAGGACGACGCCGAGCAGCCGGGTGAAGTAGACGAGCACGATGGCAAGGATGGCGCCGAGCTGGATCAGCACCTCGAAAGTCTTGCCGGTGGAATGGAAGCCGAGAAAATGGCCGAGGAGGATCAGGTGGCCGGTGGAGGAGACGGGGATGAATTCCGTCCCGCCCTCGACGAGGCCGAGGATCAGGGCCTTGCCGAGATTGGCGATGTCCATGGGGTTCTCCGGAGGAAGCAGTGCTGGCGCGCCACCGTGATAGCGCAGGCGCCTTCATGAACGGTTAAGCATGACGTGTCGTTAAACTGATCATGCGAATCGCGTGGTTGTTTCGTGACCGGGAGGAGGCTATTCACGCCACCTCTGAACCAAATGTCATCGAAAAACCACAACAGGGCCGTCGATTGCGGACCGTCCAGGTTTGATCGGATGCAACTGCACCATCGATTCTTCTGCCCCCATTCGCGTTTCGTCAGGCTGATCCTGGCCGAGCGTGGCGTGGAGGTGGAACTCATCGAAGAGCGGCCCTGGGAGCGCCGTGAGGACTTCTTGCGGCTCAATCCCGAGGGGACGACGCCGATCCTCAATGCCGGCGGCGGCCTCATCATTCCCGGCGCCGACATCATCGCGGCCTATTTCGACGAGCTGGGCCAGCCTGAGACCGAGCGGCGCCTGATGCCCGACGGCATGGCCGCGCGCATCGAGGTGCGCCGGCTGATGCACTGGTTCGGCACCAAGTTTTTCGAGGAGGTGTCGGGACCGCTGGTCGCCGAAAAGATCGACAAGCGGTTCATGTCGGCCGAATATGGCGGCGGCGCCCCCGATACCAACGCGCTGAGGGCTGCGCGCGCCAATATCCGCTATCATCTGCGCTATATCGGGTGGCTGGCGGCGCGCAACGACTGGCTCGCCGGGGCCGAGCTGAGCTATGCCGACCTGGTCGCCGCCGCTCACCTGTCGGTCGCCGACTATCTGGGCGAAGTACCGTGGAACGACGACGAGACAGCCAAGGACTGGTATGCGCGGGTGAAGTCACGCCCCTCGTTCCGGCCGCTGCTGGCCGATCGGGTGGTCGGAACGCCCGCGAGCGCGACCTACGCCGATCTCGACTTCTGAGCGATCCCGACG
Source organism: Phreatobacter sp. AB_2022a (assembly GCF_026847585.1). Lineage (NCBI taxonomy): Bacteria > Pseudomonadati > Pseudomonadota > Alphaproteobacteria > Hyphomicrobiales > Phreatobacteraceae > Phreatobacter > Phreatobacter sp. AB_2022a. Next base: position 8,145 of record NZ_JAPSET010000022.1, on the reverse strand, counting down.
CGCTGCGCCAGGCCATCGTCGACGAGGCGCGCCGCAACGGCTTCGACATCGTCGGCTTCACCCTGCCCGGCGCGATCCCGGCCGCCGCGCCACGGCTCGCCGCGGCGATCGCCCGCGGCTTTCACGGCGACATGGCCTGGATGGCCGAAACCGCCGAGCGGCGCGCCGATCCCGCCGTGCTCTGGCCGGACGCCCGCAGCATCATCATGCTCGGTCTCAATTACGGCCCGGACGAGAATCCGCTCGACGGACTGAGCCAGCGCACAGCCGGGCTTCTCTCGGTCTATGCCCGGGGCGACGACTATCACGATCTCGTCAAGTCGCGCCTCAAGGCGATCGGGCGCTGGCTGGCCGAGGCGACCGGCTGCGAACTGAAGGTCTTCGTCGACACCGCGCCGGTCATGGAAAAGCCGCTGGCCGCCGCGGCCGGCCTCGGCTGGCAGGGCAAGCACACCAATCTGGTCTCGCGCGGCTACGGCTCCTGGCTGTTCCTCGGCTCGATCATGACGACGCTCGCGCTCCGGCCCGACAGGCCGGAGCGCGATCATTGCGGCTCGTGCCGGGCCTGTCTCGATGCCTGTCCGACCGCAGCCTTTCCGGCGCCCTACCAGCTCGATGCCCGCCGCTGCATCAGCTACCTGACCATCGAGCACAAGGGGCCGATCCCGCGCGCGTTCCGCAAGGCGATGGGCAACCGCATCTATGGGTGCGACGATTGCCTCGCGGTCTGTCCCTGGAACAAATTCGCCGAAACCGGACGCGAGATGAAGCTTGCGGCGCGCGAGGCCCTGCGCAGGCCGCGGCTCGCCGAGCTCGCCCGGCTCGACGATGCGGCCTTCCGCGCGCTCTTCGCCAAGAGCCCGGTCAAGCGCATCGGCCGCGACCGCTTCGTGCGCAACGCGCTGATCGCGATCGGCAACAGCGCCGAGCCGGCGCTGGCCGATACCGCGCTGGCGCTCGTCGCCGACGCCTCGCCCCTGGTGCGGGGCGCCGCGGTCTGGGCACTGCGCCAGATCGCGCCGGCCCGGCTCGCCGGCATCGACGCGAGCCTTGAGACCGATCCAACCGTCCGCGAGGAATGGACCTGATGACGACGCTCCTGATCTTCGGCCTCGGCTATTCCTCGCAGGCGACGGTGCGCGCTGCCGAGGGGCGCTACGACAAGATCGTCGCCACCGTGCGCACCGCCGATCGCGCGGCCCGCTTCACCGCGAACGGCGTCGCAGGCCAGCCGGTCACCGCCTTGCCGTTCGATGGCTCGGACCTGTCGGAAGCGCTCGCGGCCGCGATCGGCGAAGCCGACGACGTGCTCGTCTCGGCACCGCCCGACGCCTCGGGCGATCCGGTGCTCAAGCGCTGCGCCGCGGCGCTCGCCGCGCGCCGGCCACGCGCGATCGCCTACCTCTCCACCGTCGGCGTCTATGGCGACCATGGCGGTGGCTGGGTCGACGAGACGACGGCGCCGAAGCCGGTCAGCCCGCGCAGCGTCGAGCGGCTGGAGGCGGAGGCGGCCTGGACCGCCTTCGGCCGGTCGGCCGGCGTGCCGGTATCGATCCTGCGCCTCTCCGGCATCTACGGACCGGGCAACAACGCCCTGGTCAATGTCGCGCGCGGCACGGCGCGCCGGATCATCAAGCCCGGGCAGGTGTTCAACCGCATCCATGTCGACGACATCGCCGCGGCGGTGCTGGCAAGCTTCGACAAGCGTTTCGACGGCGTCGTCAATGTGACCGACGACGAACCCGCGCCCGCCCAGGACGTCGTCGCCTATGCGGCCGAACTGCTCGGCGTGGCCGTACCGCCCGACATCCCGATCGAGGCGGCCGGGCTGTCACCGATGGGCCTCAGCTTCTACGGCGAATGCAAGCGTGTCGCCAACCGGCGCCTGAAAGGTGAACTGTCCGTTAACCTGAAACATCCAAACTTCAGGACGGCGCTCCGGGCCCTGGCCGCCGGGGGCGACGGGCAAACGCATGGGCAGGACTCCTGATCCGCAAGCGCGAATGGCGAATGGCAACGAAAAGGCAGTGCCGGATAGAGAGGCAACGGCGCCTCGACGCATCGTTCCCTGTTCACCTCCCGCCACTGCGCCATTCGCTCCCCCACGAGCCCTGACCTGAGCCGGAGCCGCCCCCCGACGGCCCGAGCCGCGGATGACGACCGTCACCCGAGCCTCGAAGGGCTTTGTCATGATTACGCTCGTGCTTGCCGACCTCGCCATCGTCGCCATCGGACTTGCCGTCGGCGCGGCGCTCGCCCTCTTCGTCGTCGATGCGGTCAGGCAGATGAACCTGCCCGCCGATCGCTGAACACGCGAGCGGCGGCGCAGTCCCTCAGCGGCCCGGCTCGCCCGAAAGACCAGGCCGCGGTGGCTCCTCGCCTGGCTTTTGCGTCGCATCCTCGGCCCGCTCGAAAGCATCGAGCTTGACGAGGATGGCGACGAGCCGCTGCCGCTCGGCGCTTGCCGAAAAGAGCGCCCAGACGATCAGGGCGGCAAGAAAGACAAGGCAGAGGAAGATGAGGCTGACATCCTTGATCGCCAGCCCATAGAAGCCGAAGGCAAAAAGCGGCAGGTACCAGACAAGCGCATCGAAAAACGTTCTGAGCGTGCTGTCCCCTCCGCGGGCGACCAGCGCCACCACCGCGCGCTCCTCGTCCGTCAGGCCGATCTTGCTCAATTCCCACCTCCCTGCCGCATGCGATGATCAGGCCGCATCGCCCGTCACGCCGAGCCGGCCGTTGGCCACGCCGAGCGCTTCCCAGAGCGGCCGCTCCGCCGCCCGGCAGGCAGCGGCGAGCGTGAAGGGCGCGTTGACGATGACGAGCCCGGCTCCGGCCAGGCGCTCGCCGTCGACCGGGCGCCAGATCGCCTCGACGGTGAGGCACTTGGCGAGGCCGAGACCGGCGATCATGGCGTGGAACCGCTTCACCGCGACCGGGTCCTTGACCGGATACCAGAGCAGGAAGATGCCGGTCGCCCAGCGGCGGTGACCGGCACCGAGGGCCTCGACCAGCCGGTCATAGTCCCCGCGCTCCTCGAACGGCGGATCGATGAGGACGAGGCCGCGCCTCTCCTTGGGCGGCAGGAACGCCTTGGGCACCAGCCAGCCGTCGCGGTCGATCACCTTGATGCGCCGGTCGCGCGCATAGAGCGCGGCGAGCGAGGCGCCGTCCTCCGGATGCAGTTCGCAGGCGGTGATGCCGTCGCCGGGCCGCGTCATCAGGCGCGCTATGTCGGGGCTGCCGGGATAGAAGCGCAGCCGGCCATCCGGATTGAGCCGCGCCACCACGTCGAGATAGGGACCGACGAGAGCCTCGAGGGCCGCCGGCAGGGGCTTGCCCCAGAGCCGGCCTATGCCCTCGACCCATTCGCCGGTGCGCTCGGCAGCGTCGGACGTCAGGTCGTACCGGCCGATGCCGGCATGGGTGTCGACGATGCGGATCGGCGCCTCCTTCTTCAGGAGATGCTCGATCACGAAGGCGAGCACCGCATGCTTGATCACATCGGCCGGATTCCCGGCATGATAGGCGTGGCGATAGTTCATGGGTCCGGGGCTATGGCGTCCTGTGGCCGCTGGCGTGGCGATAGTTCATGGGTCCGGGGCTATGGCGTCCTGCGGCCGCTGGCGTGGCGATCATTCATGGGTTCATGCTGTGGCGTCTTGCGCTGCGGACGTCAATTGCCGCCGCTTGGCTCAGCCCGGGCGCACCGCCACCACGACCAGGCCGGGAACGGGCTCGCCACCCTCGCGGCGGGACGATGCCGGCTCCAGCACAAGGGGACGGAAGGGCAGCGTCGCGAACAGCGTCTCGAGATGGGCCCGCGCATGGGCATAGCGCAGGCCGGCGCCGAGCACGACGCCTTCGCCATCGTGGGTCTCGACGGTGAAGGCGAGGAGGCCCTGCGGCTCCAGCGCCCGCGCGGCGGCGGCGAGGATGGGCTTCAGGTCGGCGCAATAGACGAAGACGTCGGCGGCGACGACGAGGTCCGCCGCGCCGGCCGTGCGGGCGGCGAGAAAGGCGGTGAGATCGCCGGCCTCGAGGCTGGCATAGAGACGCTTGGCGCGGGCGATCTCGACCATCCTGGCCGAGAGGTCGACACCGTCGATGGCGTCGGCATGCGGAGCGAAAGCCTCGGCCGCAAGGCCGGTGCCGCAGCCGAGATCGAGCATGCGGCGGAACCGGAACGGCCGGTCCGCCGCGACTGTGGCGCGACCGACGGCATCGCGGAGGATTTCGGGACCGCGATAGGCGAGCTTTTCGCGCAAGGCCCGGTCGAACCGGGGCGCATATTGGTCGAACAATGTCGCGACATAGGCGGGCGACATGGCCGGTAGCTCGCCCCCATCAGTGTTTTCGACGCCGAGCCGGGCGAGCATGAGCCGGGCGCCGAGGGCATCCTTGGGATCATGGTCCGCGGCCGCGCGGAACGCGGCGATCGCAGCTTCCCTGTGGCCGCGGTCGCGCTCGACCTCGCCAAGCGCGAACCAGCCTGCGGCCCAGCCGGGTGCGATCTCCAGCGCCTGGGCGATGAGGTCGGCGCTGGCCGCAAGGTCGCCCTCGCGGCGGGCGGCCATCGCGTAGTCGTAGCGCCGGTCGGCCAGGAGATCGCCGGAGGAGCGGAAGACCTCGCTCATGGCGCTCCCCCCGGCCGAAGCCGTCGGTCGCCGGCGATCAGTCGTCCGCGGCCAGCGGACCGGTCGGCCGCGCCAGGCTGTCGAAATGGCCCCGTGCCTGCAGCCACCAGAGCAGGACGAAACTCGGCAGCGCGGTGAGGCAGGACAGGACGAAGAACCAGAACCAGCCGGTCTGTTCGACCAGCAGGCCCGCCGGCGCCGACAGATAGGTGCGTCCGACCGCCGCGAGCGCGGCGAGCAGGGCATATTGGGTGGCGGTGTGGAGCGGCGAATTGCACAGCGAGGACAGATAAGCCACGAAAATGACCGTGCCTATGGCCCCGGTGAAATTCTCCACGACGATGACGAAGGCCAGCATGGCGTAGCTGACGCCGGCCTGGGCCTGCAGTGCGAAGACGAGATTGGACGCCATCTGCAGGATGCCGGCGAGCCACAGGCTGGTCCTGAGGTCGAGGCCGCGGGCGATGAAGCCGCCGGCAAAGCCGCCCGTCAGCGTCGCCGCGAGGCCGAGGCCCTTGACGATGGCGGCATATTCCTCGCGGCTGTAGCCCATGCCCCTGATGACGAAGGGACCGGTCATGGCGCCGACGAAGGCGTCGCAGAACTTGAACAGCACGACGAAGGCGAGCACGACCACCGCCATGTCGCGGGTGAGGAACTCGGAGAAAGCGCCGGCCGCCGCCTTGGCGACGCGGGCGATCGGATTGCCCTGGGCGTGGACCGTCGCGGCCGCCTCGGCCGACCGCTCGGGCTCGCGCGCGACCAGCGTCGTGGCCATGCCGACCAGGACGAAGGCCGCCATCACGCAATAGCCGAGCGACCAGGCGGTCGCCTTGTCGAAGCCCTGGACCTTCTCGAAGAAGGAGACGATCAGCAGCGCGCCGGCGGTGGAGACCAGCATGCCGATCCGATAGGCGGCGACATAGGCGCCCATGCCGGCCGCCTGCTCGGACGGCTGCAGCTTCTCGACGCGGTAGGCGTCGATCACCGTGTCCTGGGTCGCCGAGGCGGTGGCCACCAGCACGGCGCCGAGCGCGATCATGAAGGGCGAGACGTCGGGGTTCTGCAGGCCGAGGAAGACGATCGCCGCCATCAGCAGGATCTGGCTGAACAGGAGCCAGCCGCGGCGGCGACCGAGCCAGGGCGACAGGACGGGAATGTCGACGGCGTCGACCACCGGTGCCCAGAGGAACTTGATCGTATAGGGCGTGCCAACCAGTGCGAACAGGCCGATGGTTTTCAGGTCGACCGAGCTCTCGGCCATCCAGACCAGCAGCGTCGAGCCGGAGAGCGCCAGCGGCAGGCCCGCGGCGAAGCCGAGGAACAGGACGATGAACACGTCCCGGCGCAGATAGACGGCCGCCGCCGCGCGCCAGCCGGTCCTGCCGGCGGCTCCGTCCGCGGCCTTGGCCACGGTCTCGCTGGCGGTCATCGAGAACTCCTCGTTCGGGGTACCGGCTTGAGGTGACGCCCTTATGGTTAAGGAAAATTGAAGACGAGGTCACGGGCGGGCTGGATCCTGGACCTCGCCGGCGGCGAATGCCTCAATTGTTTGCACTTTTCCGTCGAGCTCAAGAATTAAGCAGAACAGTCCGGTGAAATTTTGTGCAACCGCTAAGGCGGATGGCAGACCTGTCCTCGCAGCGCCGCTCCCAAATCCGCAATACTCCAACTAAATCAGCACTCTACGGCATCGACACGGGGCTGGCACAACCGTTGCGAGTCGGTTTCCCGCCTACCGCCGGTTCCGAGGCCTTCGAAGTCCGACGGTGAACACCAGAACGGGGAACCTTTCATGTTGAACCTGAAATCAAAGGTGCTGGGCCTCGTGGCCGGCCTGGCCCTGGCGGCCGGCCTGACCAGCGCGCCCGCCCGGGCGCAGGAAACGATCAAGGTCGGCATCCTGCACTCACTGTCCGGCACCATGGCGATCAGCGAGTCGACGCTGAAAGACGTCATGCTCATGCTGATCGACGAGCAGAACAAGCGCGGCGGCCTGCTCGGCCGGCAGCTCGAGCCGGTGGTGGTCGATCCCGCTTCCAACTGGCCGCTGTTCGCCGAGAAGGCGCGCGAGCTGATCACCCGCAACCGCGTCGCGGTCACCTTCGGCTGCTGGACCTCCGTGTCGCGCAAGTCGGTCCTGCCGGTCTTCGAGGAGCTGAACGCGATCCTGTTCTATCCGGTGCAGTACGAGGGCGAGGAATCCTCGCCCAACATCTTCTATACGGGCGCCGCGCCGAACCAGCAGGCGATCCCCGCGGTCGACTACCTCCTGGCGGAAGGCGTGCAGCGCTTCGTGCTCGAAGGCACCGACTACGTCTATCCGCGCACCACCAACAAGATCCTGGAAGCCTATCTGCTGTCCAAGGGCATCAAGCCGGAGGACATCTCGGTCAACTATACGCCGTTCGGCCATGCCGACTGGCAGACCCGTGTCGCGGCGATCAAGCGGTTCGGCTCGTCGGGCCGCAAGACCGCGGTGATCTCGACGATCAACGGCGATGCCAACGTTCCCTTCTACAAGGAGCTGGGCAACCAGGGCGTCAAGGCCACCGACATTCCGGTCATCGCCTTCTCGGTGGGTGAGGAAGAGCTCGCCGGCTTCGACACCCGGCCGCTGGTCGGCCATCTCGCCGCCTGGAACTATTTCCAGTCGGTCGACACGCCCGCCAACCAGGACTTCATCGCCCGCTGGCGCGCCTTCAAGAACAATGCGCGCGCGGTGACCAACGACCCGATGGAAGCCCATGTCATCGGCTTCGCCATGTGGGTGAAGGCGGTGGAGGCGGCCGGCACAACCGATCCGACCAAGGTGCGCCAGGCGATGATCGGCATCGCCGTGCCGAACCTCTCCGGCGGCATCTCCACCATGATGCCGAACCATCACATCACCAAGCCGGTGCTGATCGGCGAGATCCAGGAGAACGGCCAGTTCTCCACGGTCTGGCAGACGCCAGGCACCGTCGTGGCGCAGGAATGGTCGCCGCACCTGGAAGGCTCGCGCGACCTGATCGCCGACCATCGCGCGCCGATGAACTGCGGCAATTTCAACGTCCGTGTCGGCCGCTGCGGCGGCTCGGCGCAGCGCTGACCCTGACCGCCAGACGACCGGGACGCGCCCCGCGCGTCCCGGCGACGACAGCCTTGCCGCCCGCTCCCGCCCGGACATGTTCATGCGACGCCTGTCACTCATCCTGACCTTTCTGGCGCTGGCCGTCATCGCCGCCGGCGTCGCGCCGGTGCGCGCGCAGGACGAGGCGGCGCGCGCGCGCCCGCTCGTGCAGCGCTTCGCGACCGACAATTTCAACGAGATCGCCGCGGCGGTCGCCGCACTCTCCGGATCCGGCCTGGCCCAGGCCGCGCCGGTGATCGAAGCGCTGCGCGACGGCCGCCTCGCCTATCGGCCGGCCGACCGCGGCGTCTATATCCGTTCGGCCGCCGGCACCTGGTCGGTCGCCGCGACCGGCGAACCGGCCGCCGCGCCGGAGGGCGCGCGCCCGGTCCGGCT
>NZ_JAPSET010000021.1:0-105660 GCF_026847585.1 Phreatobacter sp. AB_2022a | reverse complement strand
CGCTCGGCGCCGATCCGTTCGGCCAGCACCACGATGCGCTTGGCCTTGGCCGGCCCGACGAGATTGACGATGCGCGGCAACGAGCCCCAACTCATGTTCATGCCGCGCTCGATCTCCGGCACGTAAAGGGTGGCGCTCCGCCCGACGACCCTGAGGTCGAGCGAGACGGCGAGGGCGACGCCGCCGCCGACGCACCAGCCTTCGATGGCCGCGACGGTCAAGGCCTCGATCTCGGCCCAGGCGCGGCACATGCGCGGGCCGATCGACAGAAGTTCGCGCCGTTCGGCAAGGCCGACCTCGAGCCGCCCGCCGGCCGCCTTGAGGTCGAAGCCGAGCGAGAACCGGTCCGGCCGCCCGGCAAGCACCACCGCGGTCAGGTCGCGGTCGCGCTGCAGCGCCAGCGCGCAGTCGTGGAGGGCCTGCATGGCCTCGATCGAGAGCGCATTGGCCGGGGTCCCGGTGTCGAAGCCGATCTCGGCCAGACGGCCGTCCATGGCGCGGGTGATGGTGAGGGGCTGAGCCTGCATGGCCTTGCGCTTTCTTGCGGGTCGCGGAATGCCGCCGATCAGAGGCGCATAGGCGCGGCAAGGCAAGATGGCCGTTCAGGAACCCCGCGCAAGAGCGGCCGGCCGCCGCATCTGTCAGGCACGGGTCCGGGCGTTGACCCAGACGACCCGGCTCTCGCCCTCCGCGGCATTGGCGAAACCGTGCGGCCGGGAGCTTTCGAACCGGAAGCTGTCGCCGGCCTTGAGCGTCCAGGAGCGGTCGTCGACGGTCAGGGTGATGGCGCCCTCGAGGACGAGGCCCGCCTCCTCGCCGAGATGGCTGTAGGGCTCGGCGCCCGTCGAGGCGCCGGGCGCCAGGATGATCATGAAGACGTTGAGGGCGGCATCCGGCCCGTCGGGCGTCAGGAGCTGCTTGACGATGCCCGAGCGCCAGAGCTGCAGCACGCTGCGCTGATCGGCGTGCACGACCACGGCCTGGCCATCCTCGACGGGGGCCCGCGCCTCGAACAGGCCGGCGATGGGCAGGCCCAGCGCGTCGGCGAGCGAGGCGAGGGCCTTCAGCGAGGGCGAGGAGAGGCCGCGCTCGATCTGGCTGACGAAACCGATCGAAAGGTTCGCCTTGGCGGCGACCGTCTCCAGCGACAGGCCCTTGGCCTGACGCAGGGCGCGAATGCGCGCGCCCACCTCACGGTCGACGGTCGCGGGCAGGGGGAGGACCGAGCCTGGCATGTTGGCATTCCCGGGGTGATGCACTGCTATTTCATATTAGTGAAATCCACTTGCAAGCAAGCCCGGATCGTGCGCAGGATTTCATGACAATGAAAAAAGCCGGCGCAATCCAGCAGAGGAAGCCAGTCATGACGCGCGCCATCGAACGTCGCACATTCCTTGCCGCCGCGGGGGCGGGCCTCGCCGCCGCCGCGATCCGCCCGTCCCACGCCCAGCGCCAGAGGCTGCGCGTCGGCTCGACGCCGACGGGCGTTCCCTTCACCTTCCTGGACACGGCGACCAACACCATCCAGGGCATCATGGTCGACCTGATCACCGAGGTCGGCAAGGATGCCGGCTTCGACGTCGCGGTCGAGCCGATGCAGTTTTCGGCGCTGATCGGCGCGCTCACGTCCAACCGCATCGACATCATCTCGGCCGCCATGTTCGCGACCGATCAGCGCCGGCAGGTGATCGACTTCTCCGACACGGTCTACACCTATGGCGAAGGCCTGATGGTGCCGAAGACCGACACGACCGACTATGCCGACCTTGCCGGCCTCAAGGGCAAGGTTGCCGGCGTGCAGGCCGGCACCGCCTTCGTCGAGCCCCTGAAGGCGTCGGGCGTCTTTTCCGACGTGCGCATCTACGAGAGCATTCCCGACATCATGCGCGACGTGAATACCGGCCGGCTCGGCGCCGGCTTCGCCGATTTCCCGATCGCCGCCTACAACCTGCAGCTCGGCAGGTTTCCGGAGGTGCGGCTGGTGCGCAGCTACAGGCCGGCCGTGACCGGTTCGGTCGCCTTCGGCGTCCGCAAGGCCGATGCGGAGCTCGTCAAGCGGCTCAACACCTCGCTCGCCAAGCTGAAGCAGGACGGCACGGTCAAGCGTGTGCTGGCCAAATGGGGCCAGGAATAGGCGCACTTCCGGCGCGCCGCCGCCCGTCGCGGGCGATGCGGCGCGCCCTCGATCGGGCACGCGACCAGGTTCGTTCATGCAGACCTTTTACCGGCAGGCCGTCGAGTTCCTGCCCATCCTCGCCCAGGGGCTCTGGCTGACCGTCGTGGTCACGCTGGGCTCGCTGGTACTGTCGACGCTGCTCGGCCTCGTCTGGGCGCTGATGCGGGTGTCGGGCATCCGGCCGCTGGTCGTGATCGCAGCGACCGTCGTCAATGTGATCAGGGGCATTCCGATCATCGTCCAGCTGTTCTGGATCTATTTCGTGCTGCCCGATCTCGGCATCACGCTCACCGCACTGCAGGCGGCGATCATCGGGCTCGGCATCGCCTATTCGGCCTATCACGCGGAGAATTTCCGGGCCGGCATCGAGGCCATCGATCCCGGCCAGATCGAGGCGGCGCAGACCATCGGCATGGGCTGGTGGCTGACCATGCGGCGCGTGGTGCTGCCGCAGGCGTTCCGCATCATCCTGCCGCCCTACGGCAACATCATGGTGATGATGCTGAAGGATTCCTCGCAGGCTTCCACCATCACGGTAGCGGAACTCGCCCAGCAGGGCCGGCTGATCGCGGCCTCCACCTTCCAGAACAGCACGGTGTTCACGCTGGTCGCCATGCTCTATCTCGCCATGTGCCTGCCCCTGATCGGGCTCGTTTCCTGGCTCGAGAAGCGCTTCGGGCGGAAGTGAGGTCATGGCCATGATCGAACTCGTCGACGTCAGGAAGAGCTTCGGGCAGAACCACGTCGTGCGCGGCTTCACCGCCCGGGTGGAGAAGGGCGAGGTGGTCTGCATCATCGGCCCGTCGGGCTCGGGCAAATCAACCATCCTGCGCTGCATGAACGGCCTGGAGAGCTACGATGCCGGCACCATCACGGTGGAAGGCACCACCGTCGACCGGCGCCAGCGGTCGATCCGGGCGATCCGCCAGCAGGTGTCGATGGTGTTCCAGCGGTTCAACCTGTTTCCGCACCGCACGGCGCTCGAAAATGTCATCGAGGGGCCGATCTACGTGAAGGGCGAGGACCCTCAGGCCGCGGCCGCCCGCGGCATGGCGCTGCTCGGCCGGGTGGGCCTCGGCGAAAAGGCCGATGCCTATCCCGGCGCGCTCTCCGGCGGCCAGCAGCAGCGGGTGGCGATCGCCCGGGCGCTCGCCATGCAGCCGAAGGCCATCCTGTTCGACGAGCCGACCTCGGCGCTCGATCCGGAGCTGGTGGGCGAGGTGCTGAGCGTCATGCGCAGCCTGGCCGACGAGGGCCTGACCATGGTGGTCGTGACCCATGAAATGGGCTTCGCGCGCGAGGTCGCCGACCGCGTCATCTTCATCGACGGCGGCGTCATCGTCGAACAGGGACCGGCCGAGGCGGTGCTCGGCGCGCCCCAGGAGCCGCGCACGCAGGATTTCCTGCGCCGCGTGCTGCGCCCGATCTGAAGGACATCCAGGATGGCCGTACCATTCCCGCTCGCTCCCTCGCTCTGGGCCACCACCGCGCCGGCGGCGGCAGCGACGCCGCCGCTCGACCAGTCGGTGGCGGTCGAGACCTGCATCGTCGGCGGCGGCTATGCCGGCCTGTCGGCGGCGCTGCGGCTTGCCGAGCGCGGCACCGGCGTCGTGCTGCTGGAATCGCGCGAGCCGGGCTGGGGCGCGTCCGGCCGCAATGGCGGCCAGGTCATCCCGGGCGTCAAATACGATCCGAGCGAGCTCGTCGCCAAATATGGCCCGGCGGCCGGCGAGGCATTGATCCGCTTCGTTGGCGCCACCGCCGACAAGGTGTTCGACCTGATCGCGCGGCACGGCATGGACGTGCCGCATGTCCGGGCCGGCTGGATCCAGGGCGCGCACAACCCGGCCATGGTCGAGACGGTCAAGCGGCGTGCCGGCGAATGGGCCGAGCGTGGTGTCGCCGTGACGCTCTACGATGCCGACGGCATGGCGGCGGCGGTCGGCGCCCGGCAATATCTCGCGGGCTGGCAGGACGGCCGCGCCGGCGCGATCCATCCGCTCGCCTACGCGCGCGGCCTCGTCCGCGCCGCGCAGAAGGCGGGCGCCCAGATCCATGGCGACAGCCGGGTGGTGAGCATCGTCAAGCGCGGGGAAGTGTTCGAGGTGGCCACGACGCAGGGGCCGACGGTGACGGCGCGGCGGGTGATCGTGGCGACCGGCGGTTATGGCGACGGGCTGATCCCCGGGCTGCGCGAGACGGTGATCGCGCCGAACTCGTTCATCGCCGCCACCGAGCCGCTCGGCGACAACATTGCCGGCTCGATCCTGCCCGGCGGGCAGGTGATCTCGGACACCCGGCAATTGCTGCTCTATTTCCGGCGCGACCACACCAACCGCCTGCTGATGGGCGGCCGCGGGCCGTTCCGCGAGCCGAAATCGGCCGACGACTGGGCGCACCTGGAACGGGCGGCGGTGAAGCTGTTCCCGCAGATCAAGGGCATTGCCTTCGATCACCGCTGGTGCGGCCGGGTGACGCTGACGCGGGATTTCCTGCCGCATATCCACGAGCCGGAGCCGGGCCTGATCGTCGATATCGGCTGCATGGGCCGCGGCGTCGGCCTGCAGACGGCGATCGGCGAGGCGCTGGCCGACTATGCCGCGACCGGCGACAAGGCGAGCCTGCCGTTCCCGGTCGTGCCGATCGTGCCGCTGCCGTTCCACGCGCTGCACAAGCTTTACGTCTCGGCGATCATCGGCTGGTACCGCATGACCGACGGCGGTCTGAAGGCTTCGACCTGAAACCTGCGCTATCGCTCACTCGGCGACGAAGGTGACCGCATCCTCGATCGGCGCGCGGGTGGTGCGGAAGCCGTTCACCGGCGCGTCCCTGTCGGCGAAGCCGAAGGAGATGCCGCAGATGACCATGCGGTCGTCGCCGAGGCCGAAATGGCCGCGCAGGAAGCCCGAGTGCCGGGCCAGCGCCGCCTGCGGGATGGCGGCGACGCCGCAGGCCTCCGCGGCGTTGAGGAAGTTGGCGACATAGGCGCCGCAATCGAGCGCGCCATAGGGGCCGAGCGCCTCGTCCGAGGTGATCAGCGCCAGGTGCGGCGCGCCGAACAGGCGGAAATTCTCCAGCGTCTGGCGCTCGCGGCCGGCCATGTCGCCCTTGGCGATGCCGACAGCCTCATAGAGCGCAAAGCCGGTCTCGCGCCGGCGCTGCAGGTAGACGCCGCGATATTCGCGCGGCCAGCCGAGATCGGATTCCTCGTCGATCCCCTGGGCCGCCCGCGCATGGAGCAGCTTGCGCAGGCGCTCGGTGGCCGGCGGCATGGTGACCGTGACCTGCCAGGGCTGCGTGTTGCACCAGGTCGCGGTGCGCTGCGCGATCGACAGGATCCGCCGGATGGTGGCCTCCGGCACCGCGTCCGGCCGATAGGCCCGGCAGCTGAACCGGTTCGCCAGCAGCCGGTCCAGAACCATGTCGGGTGTCTCGCCGGCCATCGTGCTCTCCCTCGCTCAGCTCGCCTTCACGAAGGCTTCGGGATAGACCACCTTCAGCGCCGCGTCGCCTGTCCATTCGACCATGAGGGCGGAGGAGTCGCGGGGCAGCCGGTCCTCGGCGAAGGCAAGGCCGTTCTGGCGTGGCATGATCATGGAAGGATGGCCGAAGGGCAGGTTGATGCCGCGGATCGCTTCCGCGATGCGCCGGCGTTCGGCCGAGCCTGCCGCCTCCAGCGCCTCCTTGATGACGAGGATCGACTGCGCCGCGAACATCGAGAACTGGCCGAATGATCGCTTCAGCCGGGCATGGCGCACGACATCGTCGATGAAGGCATTGGTCGGGCCGGGCAGGCCGGGCGCGAACAGGGCGAGGCTGTAATAGTCGCGGGTCAGCACCTGGCCGGCAATGTCGCGGCCGAGCTCGTGCCAGAGCGAGGGATCGGCCGCGCCGGTGCTGCCGATGAACACAGCGCCGCGATACTGCGTGTCGTAGCGCGCCCGGTGCAGCTTGACGATGTCGCCCTGGGTGTTGAAGCCGATCACGACATCCGGCTTCAGCGCGCGGATCTTGAGGAGCGCGGCGGTATGGTCCTGCGCCCTCACGTCGAGCGGCACGTCGCCGGCGATCGTATAGCCGGCCTCCTTCAGCCGCTCGCTGGCGAGGCGGGTGAATTTCTGGCCCGCCTCGTAGTTCGACGAGGCGGTGACGACGGTGCCGAGCTTGCGGCCGCGCTTGGCGCCCAGGAAGTCGATGAAGCCCTTCATCGACTGCACGTAGCCGCGGTCATTGTGCAGGCCGAGCGAGAACAGGAAGGGGGAGGCGCTTTCCGAGGCCATGAAGGTGACCATCGGGCAGGCGTGGGCATCGAGCACCGGGCCGATGGCGAGCGCCTCGGAGGTCAGCACGAAGCCGGTGAGCAGGGCGACGTTCTCCTGGGTGACGAGCCGCAGCGCCTCGGCGGCGGCACGTGCCGGCTGGCCGGTGGAATCGGCCAGGACGATCTCCAGCTTCGCCCCGCCGAGGCTCCTGATGCCGCCGGCCGCGTTGATCTTGCCGATGAGATATTCGACCACCGGCTGGGTTTCCTGGCCATAGGCGGCGGTCGGGCCGGACATCGGCTGGATGACGCCGATGCGGATCGTCCCGCCGGCTTGTGCACGCGCCGTGCCGCGGGCGGCAAGGCTTCCGAGCGCGCCGGACAGAAGCGCCGCGGCCTGCCTGCGATTGAGCGTCATGATGCTGGTCTCTTTCCTGATCGCACGAAATTGGATGTCGGCGGCCGTCAGCGCGCCCGCGGCCGCGGCTCGCCGGCGGCGAACTGGGCGGGATAGACGACCTCCTGGCCCTTGTCGGCGCGCCACTGGACGAGCAGGCCGTAGCTGTCGGTCAGCATCCGGTCGGGGCCGAAGCGCATGCCGTCCGGACAGGCGAGATAGAGGTTGGGATCGCCGACCGGCAGGTGGAAGCGGGCGAGGGCGGCATGGACCGCCGCCGGTTCGGGGGCTTCGGCGGTTTCCAGCACGGCCTGCAGCACGCGGCCGGCCTGGGCGGTCTGCAGCGCCGCCGTGCTCAGATGCAGGCCCGGCTGCCGCTGGATCTCCTCGACCAGCCGGCCCAGCGCCGGCAGCCGCGCACCCGGCGAGACACCGACCAGCGCGAACAGGTTGCGCGTCAGAACGGCATCGCCGATCGCCTGGCCGAGGTCGTGCCAGAAGCTGATGTCGCCATAGCCGGGCGACAGGAAGACCGGTTCGTGCACGGCGAGGCTGTGCCGGGCCTGCTGCAGCAGGACGCCGTCGCGGGGCAGGATCAGGCCGGCGACGAGATCGGGCTTGCGCGAGCGGATGCGCACCATGGCGGGGGTGAGGTCCTGGGCGCGGGTGTCGAGCGGCACCTCGTCGATCACCTCGATGCCGTGAGCCTTGAGGCGGGTCTTCAGGAAGCCGTTGACCTGCTGCCCGGCCTCGTAGTTGGAGAAGGCCATGACCGCGGTCTTCAGCCCATAGCCGCGCTCGCGGTTGAGCCAGCCGGCGAAATCGGCGATCGGCTGCGCATAGCCGCGGTCGAAGGCCAGGCCGAGCGAATAGAGGTGGTTGGCGCGGACGGTTCCGGCCCAGATCGAAATCGCCGGCACCTTCAGTTCGTCGATGACCGGTCCGATGGCGAGGCTCTGCGGCGTCGTCATCGTGCCCATCAGCACGGCCACGCGCTCCTGGGTGATCAGCCGGCGCGCCTCGGTCGCGCTGCGCGCCGGCTGGCTGGCGTCGTCGGCGAGGACGAGCTCGAGCGGCGCGCCGCCGAACTTGCGGATGCCGCCGCCGGCATTGATCTGCTTGACGATGAAGTCGAGGGCCGGCTGGCCCTGCTGGCCATAGTTCGACAGGGCGCCGCTCATCGGCTGGATCATGCCGATGCGGATCGGCCGCGGCTGGGCGCGGACGAGCGGGGCTGCGAGCGTTGCCGTGGCGGCCGCGATGACCGTGCGGCGGGTGATGCTGGACATTGGACGATCCTTCCCCTCGGTGCTCGGTCAGCGGGCCGTGATGGCCGGCTTGCGGGTGGCGAACTGCTGCGGATGCACCACCTGCAGGGTGCGGTCGGCATCCCACTGGACGACCAGGGTCGAGGCGTCGCGGGTGAGGCGGTCGTCGGCGAAGGCGACGCCGCCGGCGCGCGGCAGGATCATGGCGGGATGGCCGAACGGCAGTTCCAGCCGGCCGAGCGTCTCGGTGAGCTTCTGCGGATCGACCGAGGCGGCCTGTTCGAGCGCTTCCTTGATGACCAGCATGGCCTGGGCGGCGAAGATCGAGAACTGGCCGAGGCCGTGCTTCAGGCGCGGCAGCTCCTTGGCCTGCGTCGCGATGGCGGTGAGCGGGGCGATCGCCAGGCTCGGGGCATAGAGCGCCAGGCCGAAGGTGTTGCGCGGCAGCACGCGCGCGCCGATCTCCGGTCCGAGATCGGTCCAGACCGAAGGGTCGGAGACGCCGAGATTGCTGATGAAGATGCTGTCGAAATATTGCAGGTCGTAGCGCGCGCGCTGCAGCAGCAGAAGCTCGCGCTGGGTCTGCAGGCCGACCACCGCGTCGGGACGCAGCGAGCGGATCTTCAGCATGGCCGCGCCGAGGTCCTGCGCCTTGGTGTCGAGCGGCACGTCGCCGACGAGATCGAAGCCGCGCGCCTTCAGCTTGGCCGTCAGGAAGCCGGTGATCTGCTGGCCGGCCTCGTAGTTGGAGCTGGCGGTGACGATCCGCTGCGCCCGCGCGCCGTGATCCTTGCGCAGCGCTTCCAGGAACGTGACCATGGTCTCGGCATAGCCGCGGTCATAGGGCAGGCCGAAGGAGAACAGGTAGGGCGAGCGGCTGGTGCCCGAGACGAAGGAGATCATCGGCACCTTCAGCTCGTCGAGAGCCGGGCCGACCGCGAGCGCCTCGTGGGTGATGATCGCGCCGGCGAGGATCGACACCTTCTCCTGGGTGGCGAGCCGGCGGGCCTCGTTCGCCGCGCGCGCGGGCGAGCCGCCATTGTCGGCCAGCACGATATCGAGCCGGGCGCCGCCGAGGCTCCTGATGCCGCCGCCCGCATTGATATTGGCCGCGACCATCTCGACGACCGGCTGGGTCTCCTGGCCGTAGGCGGAGAGCGGGCCGCTCATCGGCTGCACGAGGCCGATGCGGACAGCCGGCCCCTGGGCGCGCAGCGCGGGGGCGGCGAGGGGCATGATGATGGTGCCGGCGGCCGCCTTGACGGCGGTCCGGCGCGTCAGCGTCGGCATGGGGCGGTCTCCCTCCGTGACGCGGGCCTCTGCGGGCCCTTCGCGTCAAATGGCTGTGAAGTCGGGTTTGCGTTTCTCCAGGAATGCGCGGACGCCCTCGGCGAACTGGTCGCCGCCGAAGGCCACGGCCTGGGCCATCGCCTCCTTTTCCAGGAAGGCGGGGAAGGTCGGGCCGAGCGCCTCGTTGAGGAGCATCTTGGTCAGGCCGAGCGACAGCGACGGGCCGGTCGCGATGGTGGTGGCCAGCGCCATGGCCTCGTCCATCAGGCTTGCCGCCGGCACCGCGCGCAGGGCGATGCCGAGCGCCACCGCCTCGTCCGCCGCGACCCGCCGGTTGGTCAGGAGCAGCTCGCGGGCGCGCTGGACGCCGATGACGCGCGGCAGGGTGTAGGCAAGGCCGAGGTCGGGCGCTGCGCCGATATTCGGAAAGCCGGCGCGGAACGAGGCCGTGTCAGCAGCCAGCACGAGGTCGCACAGCATGGCGAGCGAGAAGCCGGCGCCGGCGGCTGCGCCGTTGACGGCGGCGACGACGGGCGTCCGGCCGTTGACCAGCCGCTCGACCCAGGCATAGGTCCGATGCATGCGTTCCATCACCTGGGGCGCGCGCCGGTCCTTCATGTTGCGCAGGTCGCCGCCGGCACAGAAGGCATTGCCGGTTCCGGTGATGACGATGCAGCGCACCGCGGGATCGTCGACCAGCGCCGGCACGCCGGCGCCCAGCCCGGCTTTGACCTCCGGGCTGATGGCATTCATCGTTTCAGGCTGGTTGAGCCGGATCACCGCAACCGCGCCGCGTCTCTCGATCACCACCGCGTCCACGGCATTCTCCATATGCAGAAATCGATTTTGCATCGTCACCGATGTCGGCGATGCTGTCCATCGGCCGAACGGCCATCGTTGCAGAAATCGATTTCGCATTGCGGCAAAGCGCGCCTCTGTGAAATCATGCCGGCAACTGACAACGAGACGATGCGGGAGATGCGCCACGATGGGTCTGACGCAGTGGCTGACGCGCGCCAGCCGGCAGCGCGGCGAGGCGGTCGCGCTGGTGTTCGAGGACAAGTCCTATAGCTGGCGTGCATTCGAGGACCGGGTCAGCCGGCTCGCCGGCGTGCTGCGCGACCTCGGCGTCGGTACCGGCGACAGGGTGGCGATGCTCGCCAACAGCAGCCATCGCTACATCGAATATTATTATGCGACGCTGTGGGCGGGCGGCATCATGGTGCCCCTCAACACGCGTCTCGCCCTGCCCGAAATCATCGAGCAGGCGCGCGACGCCGAACCGGTCGTGCTGATCGTCGACGAGGCCTTCGCCAGCCAGGCGCGGCCATTGATGCAGGCGGCGCCGTCGTTCCGCCATGTGATCCTTGCCGGCGACGGCCCGGCGCCCGAGGGCATGATCGGCTACGAGGCGGCGATTGCCGCTGCCAGTCCGATCGCCGATGCCGGCCGCGACGGCGACGACGTCGCCTGCCTGTTCTATACCGGCGGCACGACCGGCCGGGCCAAGGGCGTCATGCTCAGCCACGGCAACCTGATCGCCAACGCGCTGAATACGCTCGAGGTCAACGGGTTCGACGAGACGCTGGCGCATCTTCATGCCGGCCCGCTGTTTCATCTCGCTGCCGGCGGACGGGTGTTCGCGACCACGGTGGCCGGCGGCCGGCACGTGGTGGCCGCGCGCTTCACGCCGAAGGACGCTCTGGAGATCATCGCCCGCGACAAGGTCACCACGGCGACCTTCGTGCCGACCATGCTCGGCATGATCCTGCAACTGCCCGACTTCGACGCCTACGACCTCTCCTCGCTGACGCGCATCACCTATGGCGCCTCGCCCATGCCCGAGGCGCTGCTGCGGGAGGGGCTGGCGCGGTTTCCGGGGGTCGCCTTCGCCCAGTCCTACGGCATGACCGAGCTGTCGCCGATGGCGACCTTCCTCGCGCCCGAGGACCATCGTCTCGACGGCGACACCCGGCGGCTGCGCTCGGCCGGGCGGGCGGTTCCCGGCGTCGAGGTGCGGGTCGTCGACGAGGCCGACCAGCCGCTGCCGCCGGGCAAGATCGGCGAGGTGGTGGCGCGCGGTCCGACCGTCATGAAGGGATATTGGCGCCAGCCCGAACTGACCGCGATCGCGCTTCGCGGCGGCTGGATGCACACGGGCGATGCCGGCTATTTCGACGAGGACGGCTATCTCTATGTCGTCGACCGGACCAAGGACATGATCGTCTCGGGCGGCGAGAACGTCTATTCGACCGAGGTCGAGAATGCGGTGAGCCAGCACCCGGCGGTGGCGCAGTGCGCGGTGATCGGCATTCCCGACGCCAAATGGGGCGAGGCGGTGCATGCCATCGTGGTGCCGCGCGACGGCCGGGAACTGAGCGAAGCCGCGGTGATCAGCCACTGCCGGACGCTGATCGCCGGCTACAAATGCCCGCGCAGCGTCGAGGTCCGGCGCGAGCCGCTGCCGCTGTCGAGCGTCAACAAGATCAACAAGGCGGCGCTGCGGGCCCCGTTCTGGGCCGGCCGCGACCGGCAGGTGAACTGAACAGCGGGAGAATGCGATGAAGTTGAGGACCGGCCTCGTCAGCGGCGACCGGCACATTTCGGTCGCCGAGCATGACGAAAGGGTCCGGCGGGCCGCCGTCGGCTTCACCGGGCTCGGCATCGGGGTCGGCGATTGCGTGGCGCTGCTCCTGCGCAACGACTTCGCCTTCATCGAGGCGACCAGCGCCGCCCAGCGGCTCGGCGCCTATGCGGTGCCGATCAACTGGCACTTCAAGGCCGAGGAGATCCGCTACATTCTCGAGGATTGCGGCGCGCGCGCCCTCGTCGTGCACGCCGATCTCATCGCCGGGCTCGCCGGCGCCGTGCCGGCCGCCGTCACCGTGCTGGTCGTCGAGACGCCGCCGGAAATCGTCGCGGCCTACCGCATCGCCCCGGATCTCGCCCGGCCGGCGCCCGGCGCCATGGTCTGGGAAGCTTTCCTGCAGGCGCAGGACCCGGCGCTCGCCGCGCCGCCGCGATCCAGCGAAAGCATGATCTATACGTCGGGCACGACGGGGCGGCCGAAGGCGGTGCGCCGGCAATTGCCGACCGCCGAGCAGGCGGCCAAGGTGATTGCGATGCGCACCGCGATCTACGGGCTGGAGCCGGGCATGCGCACTGCGGTCAGCGCGCCGCTCTACCACTCCGCGCCGAACAGCTACGGCATGAACGCCTCGCGCCAGGGCGGCCTTCTCATGCTGCTGCCGCGCTTCGATCCCGAGCAGGTGCTCGCCATGATCGAGCAGGAGCGGCTGACGCACATGTTCATGGTGCCGACCATGTTCGTCCGCCTCACCAAGCTGCCGCCCGAGGTGAAGGCGCGCTACGACATCTCCTCGATGCGCTTCATCATTCACGCCGGTGCCCCCTGTCCGCCGGACGTGAAGGAGGCGATGATCGCCTGGTTCGGGCCGATCGTGCACGAATTCTACGGCGGCACGGAATCGGGACCCGCGGCCTATTGCACGCCGCAGGAATGGCTCGCCCATCGCGGCACGGTCGGCCGGGCGATCGACGAGGCGACCATCGAGGTGATCACCGACGACGGCCGCAAGGCCGGCGTCGGCGAGACCGGCGAGATCTTCATGCGCATCCACTACTATCCCGATTTCACCTATCACAATCAGGACGAGAAGCGCCGCGAGATCGATCGCGACGGCCTCATCACCTGTGGCGACGTCGGCTATTTCGACGAGGACGGCTTTCTCTACATCTGCGATCGCAAGCGCGACATGGTGATCGTCGGTGGCGTCAACGTCTATCCGGCCGAGATCGAGGCGGCGCTCGCCGCCATGCCCGGCGTGCGCGACTGCGCGGTGTTCGGTATTCCCGACGCCGAATATGGCGAGGCGCTGATCGCGCTGGTGCAGCCCTTCACCGAGGGCAGCCTGACGGCGGAGGCAGTCAGGGCCTATCTGAAATCCCGCATCGCCGACTACAAGGTGCCCCGGCGCATCGAGTTTCGCGCCGACCTGCCGCGCGAGGATTCGGGCAAGATCTTCAAGCGCGTGCTGCGCGAGCCCTATTGGCGGGAGGCCCGGCGCGCCATCTGAGCGCAACGGCCGGCAAGCCTGTGCAATGGTGCCGGCGCCACGGCCCGCGCGAGCCTGCGCCATGCGGCCGCCCGGAGGACGAGCGGCCGCCGGCACCTTTGCGGAGGACGACCATGGCAGGAAGGATGGCAGTCTTGGTAGCGCTCGTCCTGGCGGCGGCCTCGCCGGCCGCCGCGCAGGGCCTTGCCGCCGTACCCAATACGATGGCGCCGATCTACATGAACTCGGCGATCGGGCTCATCGGGATCGATGCCGCGCGCCGTGCGAACGAAGCTCAGGCCCGCCGCGCGGCAAGGCCGGGCGCCGAGACCGCCCGGCCAGCCGGTCCTGCCGCCGCGGTGGTGCCGGGTGGTTTCGGAATCGGCACGGACCCGGCGGTTTCGGAGCAGGTGCGCGATCAATTCTTTGCCCGGTTCCGTTCGGCGGGGCAGACCGCCCAGGCCGTGGCGGCGCTCTACACGGTGCGCCCGGTGCGGCAGGCCTTCCTGGACGCGGCGGCGCCCTACGGCCTCACCGATACCGACATGCGTGACGTCACGACGGCCCATTTCGTCACCGCCTGGATGATCGTCAACGGCGCACCGCCGCCGACCCGCGCGCAGGTGCAGGGCGTGCGTGCGCAGGTGGCGGCACGGATGGAGATCAGCAGGCCGCCCGCCGGCGCGCGCGAGCGGCAGATGGCGGCCGAGCAGATGATGTATGACGTCACCGCCATGCTCTACGCCCGGGAGGCGGCATCGCGCACCGGCACCCCGGAGGCGGGGCGGCAGCTCTCGGCGCAGACGGCGGAAAGCTACGTGCGGCGCGGCTTCGACCTGCGCAAGGTCGCCCTGACCGATCGCGGCTTCGTGCCGCGATAGCGGGGTGGGCCGGGCGCGCTATTTGCGCGCCGGCCGGGCCGGCTGGTCACCGCCGAGCTGGGCGACGATCTTGCGGGCGGCCTCCGCAAGCTGGGGGCCGGCCTCGGCGGTGACGTAGTCGGGCGAGGCGAGATAGGCGGGGCCGGCAATGCCGATCGCATAGATGCCGAGCCCATCGGGCAGCGGAATGGCCGCGCCCGCGCCGTTGATGTCCTTCTGCCAGTCGCCGATCGACAGGCAGAAGCCGTTCTCCTCCATGTCCCGGATCGCCCGGTCGATCGCCCGGCGCATGCCCGGCCATTCGTCGCCGTGCCGGTCGCGGATCTCGTCGAGCAGGGTTTCCCGCTCGGCCTCACCGATGACGGCGAGATAGGCCCGCCCCATGGCCGTGGTGGCGAGCGGCACGCGCGAGCCGGCATAGAGCCGCAGGCCGATCAGCGCCTGGCTCATCGCGGCCTCGACGTTGAGGATCATCAGCTTGTCGCGCAGGCCCAGCGCCGCGGTCATGTTGGTGCTGTTGGCGAGCTCCTGCATGAACGGCCGGGCGATGCGCCTGACGTCGAGATTGGAAAGCGCGGCATAGCCGAGCGACAGGGTGGCGCCGCCGAGCTCGTACTGGCTGAGCCGCTGGTTGTAGTTGAGATAGCCGAGCTGGGTCAGCGTATGGGTGATGCGCGAGACCGTCGGCTTGGGCAGGCCGGTGCGCTCGGCCAGTTCTTGGTTGCCGAGACGGCCTTCGCCTGGACGGAACGCGGCGAGCACGTCGAGCCCGCGCGCGAGCGCCGTGACGAACTGCCGGTCGCCGCCTTCGCCGCCGTCGAGGTCGTCCTCCTCGCGCATCCGCGGCCGGCGGGTGGCATGGCGCGAGGCGCCGGTGCTCCTGGCCGCCTCGCGCGGGCTTCGCGCCTCGGCGGCCACGGCGCGGGGGGCAACCGCCTTCACGGCACGCTTGCCGGCGGCCGCGATCACGGCCGCTTCCGACCCGCCGTCCTTGTCGAGCGGACGGGCCTCGCCGCTGTTCTTGGACTTGCCGCCATTCTTGGTCTTGGCGAGATTCCTGGCCGGCGAGGGGCTGCGCGGCATCGTGGTTCGGTCCTTTCGGTGGCGCGGCCCGCCGGCGCGAACGGCATGGATTGCGAAGCGTGGTTTCGCCGGGGCGCAAAGGCCGTCGATCGAACCGTGGAGGCGCCGTTTTTGCGGCGTCCCGCGGCGAGATCTATTGACTTCGCAGCGATCCGACAAGCCCGCCTATCGTCCCATCGACCAATGTCGCATTTCGTATTGCAGAAATCAATTCCGCATGTGTTAGCCTGCGGGTCATCGTGCGGGGGCTGCGCAGGGCGGCCCCGTGCCGGGACCCGAGCTTGAGGACATGCCCCATGCCGATCGATCGCCAGCAACTGCTGAACTGGCCGTTCCAGGACGTCGAGCAGACCTATACCGCGCGCGACACCATTCTCTATGCGCTCGGCGTCGGGCTCGGCGCCGATCCCCTCGACGAGGCGCAGCTGCCGTTCGTCTATGAGAACGGGCTGAAGACGCTGCCGACCATGTCGGTCGTGCTCGGCTATCCCGGCTTCTGGCTGAGCGACCCGCGCACCGGCGCCGACTGGAAGCGCCTCCTTCACGGCGAGCAGTCGCTGGAAGTGTTCGCGCCGCTGCCGGAGGCCGGCACGGTGATCGGCCGCACCCGCGTTGTCGATGTCATCGACAAGGGCAAGGACAAGGGTGCGCTGGTCATTTCCGAGCGCGACATCATCGACAAGGCGAGCGGCACGCTGCTGACGCGCCTGTCCTCGACCTCGTTCCTGCGCGGCGATGGCGGCTTCGGCGGTCCGTCCGGCCCGGTCGCGGCGCCCCATGTCCTGCCGGAGCGCGCGCCCGACCTGACGGTGAGCCTGCCGACCCTGCCGCAGGCGGCGCTGATCTACCGTCTGTCGGGCGACTACAATCCGCTGCACGCCGATCCGAAAGTCGCGCGCGCCGGCGGTTTCGACCGGCCGATCCTGCACGGGCTCTGCACCTTCGGCGTCGCCGGCCACGCGCTGCTGAAGGCGGTCTGCGGCTATCGCCCCGAGGCACTCAAGTCCATGCGCGTGCGCTTCACCGCGCCGGTCTATCCCGGCGAGACGATCCGCACCGAGATCTGGCGCGACGGCACGGTGGTCTCGTTCCGCTGCCTGGTCGAGGAGCGCAATCTGATGGTGCTCGGCAATGGCCGGGCGGATCTCGCGCTTTAGGCGCCCGTCGACGCGCTTTCGTCACGCGTATCGGCAGTCCCTTCGCTCGAAAACGGTCGGCCCGGGCCGGTTCCGGTTGGCGGAAGCCGGCGCGGCTGCTAGTCCGGGCGGATCGAGACGGGAGCCGATGCCATGAGCCGAACGGCCGAGCCCGTGATCGTCACGATCGACGCGGGCTTTCAGCGCTGGGACGAGTTGCTGGCGCTGATCCATGACAGCTTTGCCTATATGCAGGGCGTGGTCGATCCGCCGGCATCGGGACTGGCGCTGACGGCTGCGGCGCTGCGCGCAAAGGCCCTGTCCGAAACGGGGCTCATCGCGCTGGCAGGCGGGCGGATCGTCGGCTGCGCCTTCGTGAGCCCGCGCGAGGATCATCTCTATCTGGGCAAGCTCGCCGTCGCCCGCGACCTGCAGGGCTGCGGCATCGGCCGCCTGCTGGTGAGTCATGCCGAAGCGCTTGCGCGTGCGGCCGGCAAGCCCGCGCTGCAGCTGCAGACGCGCATCGAGCTGACCGGCAACCACAAGGCCTTCGCACGCCTCGGTTTCGTCGAAACCGCCAGGACGGCCCATCCCGGCCATGACCGGCCGACCTCGGTCACCATGCGCAAGGCGCTGGCCGGCGGGGCCGGCTAGAACAGTGCCAGCCCGAGGCTGAGCAGCGCCAGGGCGAGTGCGCTGAACAGGCCGTTCCAGCGCGGCCCGACCTCGATCGGCGTCCGCTGGATCAGCGGCGCGACCAGCAGCACGGAATTGCTCAGCGGCGCGACGCCGACCGACAGGGCCCAGCCGCCGGCGAGCGCGACCGCGAGCTTGATCGGGTCGAGTTCGGGCGGCGGGCTCTGGCCGAGCGCGGAGGCGAACAGAGCCACCGTCACCATGGGGGTGAGGCCGGCGAGCGCCAGCGCCACCACGAGCCAGACCAGCGCGACCAGGAACAGGCCGGGATGGCCGGCGAACAGGCCGACGAGCCAGGGCGCGGCACCGGCGGGGATGAGGTCGACCGCGCCGGCGCTGATCAGGCCGGAGGCGGCGAACAGCGCGGTCTCGTTGCGGCCGGCCGGAAAGCTTGCGCGCGCCGCGCCGCCGATCTGGCCGATCGATCGGCCGATCGCCGCCCTCCAGGCGGCGGGCCCGGTCCAGGCCTGGGCCGTGGCCCAGGCCAAGGTGAAGAGCGGCACGACCAGCATGGTGGCGAGCTGCAGGCTGGAGCCGGTGAGCCAGGCGGTGGCGATGCAGAGCGCGGTGAGCGCCAGGATCAGCCCCGCGAGGCCGAGCACCGCGGTCCAGGGGCCGGGATCGGCCTCGACCGGCGCGACGCTGCGCGGGCGATATTGCAAGCGGTCGACGAGCCAGCCGAGCACGATGATCGTCGCGGCGAGGGCGAAGCCGACGGGGGCGACGTCGATCCAGTGCAGCGACGGCGTGCCCTGCAGGATGGCGATCAGTGCGATCGAGGTCGGCGACCACAGCGGCATGGTGATGAAGCCGCGCATGACGGCGGTCACCATGCGCTTTTCCCGGATGTCGCGAATGCGCGCGTCGGCCGTCGTGTTGGACTGCCGGATCATGGTGGTGAGCAGCGTCAGCGCGCCGAAG
Source organism: Phreatobacter sp. AB_2022a (assembly GCF_026847585.1). NCBI lineage: Bacteria > Pseudomonadati > Pseudomonadota > Alphaproteobacteria > Hyphomicrobiales > Phreatobacteraceae > Phreatobacter > Phreatobacter sp. AB_2022a. Next base: position 87,475 of record NZ_JAPSET010000021.1, on the reverse strand, counting down.
GACAGGAGCAGGCCGATCAGGTGACCGCCCCAGGTCAGCGCCCAGTAGCGTCGGCCGGGCGGCTGATTGACCAGGTACCGGCTGGCCCGGAGCATCAGCGGCGAGGTGACCGCGGCCTCGCGCAGCAGCGTCATGGCCACCGGGAAGGCGGCGAAGAACGAGGCCCGGGCGACGGCCTCGGGCAGCGGGGCGGCATTGCCGCGGCGGATCATGGCGGCCACGACCACGGCGATGCCGATGGCGACGAGCAGGCGCGGCACCGGCCGGATGCCGGGCCAGCCGGCGACAAGATAGAGCACCAGGGCAAGCCCGGCCGGGATCAGCCAGACCGACGCGCCGCTCATGCCCTGCGCGATGGTGGCGGCCAGCACGGTGCCGAGCGCGACAGCGGGGACCGGGCTCGGCGCGGCGGAGGTCACGGTCGGCGATGTCACGGCCATGGGCCAGGCTCCGGCATGATCGAGGCGCCGGCCGCGGGCTGCGGCGTGGCCGCCTGCTGCGCAACCCGGCTGGACGGCAATGGGTTACGGGCGCTTGTTGAATCGGAAAATCAGGTCGCGCCCATACCCAGACTGAAGCGGATTTCAGCGCGGCACTACCAACGGCACTGCGGACCGGTCATGCGTTGAGGAAAGTTGCGAAATTGTGTTTCGCATATCCCCAACGGCCTATTGCGGCAGCCGGTGGCGCTCGGCTAGCATCGGTAAAAATAGCGATGGCGAAAAGCCGTTTCGCGTCCTGGAGGAAAACATGCAGTCACCGCTCGCCGGCGTTCGCGTCGTCGACCTGTCGGAGCTTTTGCCGGGGCCCTACGCGACGCAGCTCCTGGGCGATCTCGGCGCCACCGTGATCAAGGTCGAGCGGCCGGGCGGCGACAATGCCCGCGCCATCCTTCCGGGCCTGTTCGCGGCGGTCAACCGCGGCAAGGACAGCATCGTCATCGACCTGAAGACGGAGGACGGCGTCCGCCGCCTGCATGGGCTGGTGGCCGAGGCCGACGTGCTGGTCGAGGGCTTCCGGCCCGGCGTCGCCCGGCGCCTTCGCGTCGACTATCCGACGCTCGCGGCCATCAATCCGAGGCTGATCTATGTTTCCTTGACCGGCTACGGGCAGGCCGGCGCCATGGCCGACCAGCCCGGCCACGACCTCAACTATCTCGCGGCCAGCGGCGTGCTCGGTCTCTATCCGACCCCGGAGCCGGGGCGGCCCTACGGCATCGGCCTGCCGGTCGGCGACCTCGCCGGCAGCATGTTCGCCGTCGTCTCGGTGCTGGCGGCGCTGATGCAGCGGCAGACGAGCGGGCAGGGGCAATATCTCGACGTCGCCATCACCGACGCGCTCAAGCACTGGATGACGCCGCGGCTCGGCATGCTGCTTGCGGACGGGCCGGGCCAGCTCGGCCAGCGTCCCGGCTACGGCCTGTTCACCTGCGCCGACGGCGGCGTGCTGGTGCTCGGCGCGATCGAGGACCATTTCTGGCGCCGCCTCGTCGCCGTGCTCGGGCTCGAGGCGCTGGCAGGCCCCGACCTTGCGACCTACCGGCAGCGCCAGGCCCGACACGAGGCCATCCGCGCGCAGCTCGAGGCGGCCTTCCGGCGCGAGCCGCTCGCCGTCTGGCTCGCCCGGCTCCAGGCCCATGACGTTCCGGCCAACGGCGTGACCGCGCCGGAGGCCATGCTCGATGCGCCGGACGACCGGGTGCTCGGCCGGAGCGGCGGCAGCCTGATCGCCCGGTTCCCGGTCGCGATGCCGGCGCTGCCGCCCGACAGGCGGGCATCGCCGGCCCTCGGGGCCGATGACGCGCGCTACCGGCCCGAGCCGGCCGGGCACAAGACATCACCGGCCGGACTGGTCGCGGTCGAGGCCGGGGCATGACGCACCGGAGTGGAGAGGGAACGATGCACGGTTCGAAGCCGATGATTCTGAAGCGCCGCGCCTTTCTCGCCGGCACGGCGGCGACGGCCGCGAGCCTGTCGATGCCGGCCCTGGCGCGGGCGCAGGGCGCGCCGGTCGTGAAGATCGGCATGATCCAGCCGATGAGCGGCAATCTTGCCGCCTATGCCACCGAGGGTCAGCCGGTCTTCGACTACATGATCCGGAAGATCAACGGCGAGGGCGGCATCAAGAGCCTCGGCGGGGCGAAGATCGAGGTGATCCTCGCCGACGATGCCAGCCAGCCGGCGCGCACTGCCGCCGAGGCCAGGCGGCTCGTCACCGAGCGGCAGGTGTCGATGCTGGTCGGCAGCATCCTGTCGGCGCAGATGCTGGCGCTGACGCCCGTCGTCGACGAATTGCAGATCCCGACCCTGTCGATCTGGGCCGGGGCGGCGCGCTCGAACCAGATGTTCTCGCTCGGCTTTCCCTATGACAAGGGGTATGCCGAGACGCTGGCGGCCTTCATCCGGGAGCTGGCCAAGGCGCCGGCCTTCCGCGTCAAGACCGCGGTCATGGCCTATTCGAACTACGAGGCCGGCCAGCAGGTCAATCACTTCCTCAAGGCCAAGCTCCAGGCCGCCGGCATCCAGGTGATCGGCGACGTGCCGCTCGACACCAAGGCGCAGGACCAGACCGCCGCCATGGTGCGCATCCGCTCGTTCAAGCCCGACGTGGTGACCGGCCTCGTCACGCCGCGCGACGGCATCCTGCTGCACCAGGCGCGTTTCAACCTGAACTATCACGACAGCCTGTTCGTCGGCGGCACCGGCGGCTATTCGGACTTCTCGCTGTGGAAGGAGCTCGGCCAGAACATCGGCGCCTCGGTGCTGACGCGCAACACGTTCGGCATGACCGGCTTCAGCCCCGGCGCGAAGCTCGAATCCATGCAGGCGATCGTGCGCGAGTTGCGGGCCGCCGATCTCAAGGTGGAGATCGGCCAGGCCGCGGTGCAGGCGGCACAGGCCGCGCGCGTCCTGCAGCATGCGCTGGAGGCGGCCGGCAGCCTCGACCGCGCGGCGCTGATGAAGGGGCTGAAAGCGGTCGACATTCCCTTCGGCCACGAGCACCTCTATCTCGCCCGGCCGCAGGGACTGAAATTCGGCGAGGACCGGATGCCGGCGGACAGCACGGCGCTGATGATCCAGTGGCTGCCGGATCATCAGCAGCAGGTCGTGTTCCCCGCCCAGTTCGGCGACGTCGCGCCGCGCCCGCGCGCCTGACCGAAGCGCGGCCGGAGCCGGTGCCCGCCGCGCGCGATCTTCCCCGAGACACCTGATGAGGCGCCTTCGTGGCCATTCTTGAAGTCGACAATGTCAGCAAGCGCTTCGGCGGGCTCAAGGCCGTGTCGGATGTCAGCTTTTCCGTCGAACCGGCCGAAATCCTCGGCATTATCGGCCCGAACGGTGCCGGCAAGACCACGCTTTTCGGGCTCGTTTCAGGCTTCCTGCCGCCGAGCGGCGGCGACGTCCGGTTCAAGGGCCGGTCGATCGTCGGGCTGCCGCCGCACCGCGTCGCGCGGCTCGGCCTCTCGCGCAGCTTCCAGATCGTCCAGGTCTTCGCGGCGATGAGCGTCATCGACGTGGTGACGACCGCCGCGCTGCTGCGCCATCCGATGCGCGAGGCGATCAAGCGGGCGACCGCAGTGCTGGAGCGCGTCGGGCTGCGCGACAAGGCCGAGGAAACGCCGGCCTCGCTGTCGCTCCAGGACAAGAAGCTGCTGGAGCTCGCCAAGTGCCTCGCGACCGAACCCGAAATGATCCTGCTCGACGAGGTCATGGCCGGCCTTACCCTCGGCGAGGCGCAGGTGCCGCTCGCCATCATCCGCGACCTGAGGGCCTCCGGCATGACCTTCGTCATGGTCGAGCACGTCATGCCGGTCATCATGAACACGGCCGACCGGCTGGTCGTCCTCAATTTCGGCGAACAGGTGGCCGCCGGCACGCCTGATGAAATCGTCGCCGATGCGCGTGTCCGCGAGGCCTATTTCGGTGACGATTCCCATGCTTGAGGTCCGCTCGATCACCGCCGGCTATGACGGTAGCACCGCGCTCGACGACGTCTCGATGGAGATCCGCCAGGGCGAACTCGTCGGCCTGCTCGGCGCCAACAATGCCGGCAAGAGCACGCTCATCAACTGCCTGTCCGGCGCCGTCGTGCCGCGGTCCGGCTCGATCCGCTTCGAGGGCGAGGAGATCGTCGGCCTCGCGCCGCACGAGGTGGTCGAGCGCGGCATCATCCAGGTGCCCGAGGGCCGGCTGGTCTTCCCGCAGATGAGCGTGCGCGAGAACCTGCTGATGGGCGGCGTCGGCCGACAGGCCCGCGCCGGCCGCGCCGCGCGCATGGAGGTCGTGCTCGAGACCTTCCCGCGGCTCAAGGAGCGCCTGACGCAGGACGCCGGCACCCTGTCCGGCGGCGAGCAGCAGATGCTGGCGATCGGCCGCGGCATGATGGCAGGCGCCCGCGTCCTCATGCTCGACGAGCCCTCGCTCGGCCTGTCGCCGCTGTTCGTGCAGTACATCTTCGAGACGATCCGCAGCCTGCATGAAGGCGGCCTGACGATCCTGCTCGTCGAACAGAACTCCAACCTGACCTTCCGCCATGCCTCGCGCTGCTACGTGCTGGAGCGCGGCAAGGTCGCCATCGAGGGCCCGAGCGCCGTGGTCAAGGACGACCCCGCGACGCGCAAGGCCTATCTCGGCCTCTAGACCGGAACCGCTTCATGGATACCGACATCCTTCTGCAGGCCGTGGTTCAGGGCCTGCTCATCGGCAGCACCTACGGCACGGTCGCGCTCGGCCTCGGCCTCATCTACAGTGTCTCGGGCGTCGTCAATTTCTCCCATGGCGATTTCCTGTCGCTCGCCATGTTCGTCAGCTATGCACTCTACGCCGCCTTCGCGCTCGACCCCTATGTCTCGGTCTTCGTCACCTTTCCGGTGCTCGCGGTCACCGGCGCGCTGGTCTACTGGACGCTGATCCGACCGGTCATTTCCGGCCACCTCCTGATGATCATCCAGCTGACGCTGGGGCTCAACCTGATCCTGCAGAACGGCATGCTGATGGTGTTCGGCGGCCAGCCGCTCAGGGTGCCCTCGATCATGGAGACCAAGCTGCTGATCGTCGGCGACATCATCATGCGCTGGCCGCTGGTCATCGCCTTCTGCGCCTCGGTCGTGCTCGCCGGCCTGCTGTTCCTGATGCTCAACCGCACGGATTTCGGCCGCAGCATCCGTGCGGTGCACCAGAACCCCAAGGCGGCGGCGCTGATGGGGGTGAACGTCGCGCGCGTGCGCATCCTGGTCTTCGCCCTCGGCATCGGCCTCCTTGCCATTGCCGGCGCGCTGCTGCTGCCCGGCACGCCGCTGCATCCCAGCATGGGGCTGCGCTACACCGTCATCACGCTCCTGACCCTGGTCCTCGGCGGCATGACCAACTTCGTCGGCATCTTGCTCGGCGGGCTGGTCATCGGGCTCTCCGAGGCGATCGGCACCATCTACATCTCCGGCATCCTCGGCATGATGCTGCCCTATCTCATCCTGGTGGTGATCCTCCTGTTCCGCCCCGCCGGCCTTCTGGGGAAAGCCTGACATGCGACCGAACTTCTTCCACGTCGTCCTGTCGCCGTTCTGGTGGGCGGCGCTCGCGGCGCTCGCGACCCTGCCGCTCTGGCTGCCGAGCTATTATCTGCATATCGCGACGCTGGCGCTGATCTATGCCGGTCTTGCCAGCGCCTGGAACATTGTCGGCGGCCTGACCGGGCAGATCTCGCTCGCCCATTCGATCTTCGTCGGCATGGGGTCGGTCTTCGCCAGCGCGCTGCTGCTGCAGCTCGGCATCAATCTGTGGCTCGCGGCCGGCATCGCCGCCGCGCTGTCGGCGGCGATGGGGGCGGCGATCGCCTGGATCGACCATCGCTTCCGGCTCGGCCACCTGTCCTTCGCGCTGATCACGCTCGCCTTCGCCGAAATGGCCGAGCTCGTCGTGCTCGGCTGGGACTTCGTCGGCGGCGCCTCCGGACAGTCGCTGCCGCGCGACGAGGGCCACGTCCTGTTGTTCCAGTTCGGCGGCTCCCACGGCTATTTCTGGCTGGTGCTGACGCTCGCGGCGCTGGCGCTGGTGGTCAACCTTGCCATCATCAATGCGCCGCTCGGCTATTTCCTGCGTGCCATCCGGGACAACGAGAACGCCGCCCAGGCGCTCGGCGTCGGCCTGCTGCGCAACAAGATGATCGCCATGGCGATCAGCGCGGTGCTCACCTCGATGATCGGCACGGCCTATGCGCGCTATTCGACCTTCATCGACCCGCACCTGTTCGCCTCGCCCGTGCTGACCATCGAGATCGTGCTGTTCGCCACCATCGGCGGCCTCGGCACCGCCTTCGGGCCGGTGGTCGGCGCCATCCTCCTGGTGCCGCTCGGCGAACTGCTGCGCGGCCAGCTCGGCGGCGTGCTGCCGGGCCTGCACTACTTCATCTACGGCACCATCGTCGTCGTGGTGATCCTGGCGCTGCCACAAGGGATCGGGCCGACCTTGGCGCGGCTGTTCCGCGGCCTGCGCCGCGCGCCGCCGGCCGAAAAGGCGGGAGCATCGGCGCCGGCCGCCGAAGGGCAGGGCGGCTGAGGCCTCCAGCCTTGCAGGCATGTTGCGCCGGCGCTGGCAATCGGCGCCGGCTTTCGCCACAGTCGGCCGGTCAGGCGGAGAAACCGGAATGATCGACCTCTACTACTGGCCGACGCCGAACGGCTGGAAGATCAGCATCATGCTGGAGGAGGCCAGCCTCGACTACCGGACCGTGCCGGTCAATATCGGCGCCGGCGAGCAGTTCTCGGAGGACTTCCTGCGGCTCAGCCCGAACGGCCGCATGCCGGCCATCGTCGATCACGATCCGCCCGGCGGCGGCGCGCCGGTCAGCATCTTCGAGAGCGGGGCGATCCTCCTCTATCTTGCCGAGAAGACCGGCCGGTTCTGCCCCGCCGACGTCAAGGCCAAGGCGAAGGTCACCGAATGGCTGATGTGGCAGATGGCAGGCTTCGGCCCGATGCTCGGCCAGAACGGCCATTTCAAGCTCTATGCGCCTGAAAAGATCCCCTATGCCATCGACCGCTACGAGCGCGAGGCGAACCGGCTCTACGGCGTCCTGGACGCCCAGCTCGGGCGGACCGGGGCCTGCGTCGCCGGCGACTATTCGATCGCCGACATGGCGATCTTTCCCTGGGTGGTGACGCACAAGCGGCAGGACATCCCGATGGCGCGGTTCCCGCATGTCCAGCGCTGGTTCGCGCAGGTGCGCGCCCGGCCCAAGGTGCAGGCCGGCATGGCGCTCCTGCGCGACAAGGTATCCAACGCCGCGGCCGACGACGAGAAGGCGCGCGACATCCTGTTCCGGAGGCCGGCATGACGATGCTCGAGTTCTTCTTCGACCTGTCCAGTCCCTGGACCTATCTCGGCTTCACCAATGTCCAGCCGCTGGTCGAGCGCACGGGCGCGCGCCTGGTGCTGCGGCCGATCCTGGTCGGCGGTGTGTTCAACGCGGTCAACCAGGACCTCTACAAGCAGCGCGAGAACATGGACAGTCCGCGCATGCGGCACAATGCCAAGGCGCTCAAGGACTGGGCGGCCTTCACCGGCGTCACCATGAACTTCCCATCGGCCTATCATCCGGCGAAGAGCATCCACGCCATGCGCATGGCGACCGCGCTCGAAACCGACCAGCCGGCGCTCCAGCGCTTCGCCAAGGCGGCGTTCGAAGCCTATTTCGGCCGGGCCGAAAATCTCGACGATCCCGACGTGCTGGTCGCGGCGGCCAATGCTGCCGGCCTTGACGGCGCCGCCATCCGCGCCTCGTCGGTCACCGACGAGATCAAGACTCGGCTGAGGGCCAATACCGACGAGGTGATCGCGCGCGGCGGCTTCGGCTCGCCGACACTATTCGTCGACGGCGACGACATGTATTTCGGCAACGACCAGCTGCCGCTCGTCGAATTGGCGCTGAAGCGGCGGAAAGGCTAGCGCGCGGGCGCGCGTCGGGCGCGTTTCCCGACGCTCCTCGGCGCCGGGTGCGGTCGCGCCTGCGGGCCGCGATCGCCTGTCCGGGCCTCAGTCGAGGCGGCGCGCGGCAAGGGCCCGGTCGAAAAGGCCGCGGCCGGCATAGCGGGCCTCACTGCCGAGCTCGCGTTCGATCCGCATCAGCCGGTTGTATTTCGCCGTCCGGTCGGATCGCGAGAGCGAGCCCGTCTTGATCTGGCCGCAGCCGGTCGCCACGGCGAGATCGGCGATCGTGGTGTCCTCGGTCTCGCCCGAACGATGCGACATCATCACGGCATAACCGGCCTTGTGGGCGTGCTCGACGGTGCGCAGGGCTTCGGTCAGCGTGCCGATCTGATTGACCTTGACGAGGATCGCGTTGGCGATGCCTGAGCGGATGCCGTCGTCGAGAAGACCGATATTGGTGCAGAACACGTCGTCGCCGGTGAGCTGGCATGTCGCGCCGATCGCGCGGGTGATCGCCTGCCAGCCTTCGGCATCGGTCTCCGCCATCGGATCCTCGATCGCGCAGATGGGATATTGGCGGACCAGGTCGATCAGGTAGTGCAGGTGCTGCTCGGTGGAGCGGACGAGGTTCTCGCCCCGGTAATGATAGGCGCCGTCCTCGAAGAGCTCGGATGCAGCCGGATCCATGACGATGGCGATGTCGCGGCCGGCCCTGTAGCCCGCCGCATCGATCGCAGCGAGAATGGCGTCGATCGCCTCCGGCGCGCTGCGGATATCGGGGGCGAAGCCGCCTTCGTCGCCGACATTGGTCCGGTGGCCGGCGCGCATCAGCTGCAGCCTCAGGGCGTGGAAGACCTCCGAGCCCATGCGCACGGCTTCGGCAAAGGTGGCCGCGCCGACAGGCATGATCATGAACTCCTGGAAGTCCAGCGGATTGTCGGCATGGGCGCCGCCATTGATGATGTTCATGCCCGGCGCGGGCAGGAGATAGGCATTCGCGCCGCCGATGGCGCGATAGAGCGGCAGCTTCATCGCGGCGGCGGCGGCCCTGGCGACGGCAAGCGAGACCCCGAGCATGGCATTGGCGCCGAGGCGGCCTTTGTTCGCCGTCCCGTCGAGAGCGATCATGGCGTGGTCGATGCCGGCCTGCGACAGCGCGTTCATGCCGTTGAGGGCGGGAGCGATCTCGGTATTGACCGCCGCGACCGCCTTCAGCACGCCCTTGCCGTGGAAGCGGGTGCCGCCGTCGCGAAGCTCATGCGCCTCATGCATGCCGGTCGAGGCTCCGGACGGAACGGCGGCCGACGCCATGGTGCCGTCGTCGAGGACGACATCCACCTCGACCGTCGGATTGCCGCGGCTGTCGAGGATTTCGTGGCCGCTGATATGCCTGATCGCCGTCATCACCGATGCCTTTCCGGCTCTGCCATATGTGAGCCATGTGCACGATAGGGGAGGCCCGCCTCACTCCTGGCGTCGCCGAGCCTCCATGCCTGATGGCTATCGCGGCAAGGCCGGTTCTGCTATCGAGTTAATTGCCTCCATGCGTGAGCTTTTCTGACGAAAGGACAAGTTATGGCCCGGCGCCTTCCGCCGCTCGCCTCGCTCAAGGCTTTCGAAGCGGCCGCGCGGCTCGGCTCGGTGACCCGGGCGGCGGAGGAGCTCGGCCGCACGCATGGCGCGGTCAGCCGGCAGGTCCGCGCACTGCAGGATTTTGCCGGCATCGCCCTGTTCGAGAAGGCCGGAACCGGTCTGCGGCTCAATGCTTCCGGGGAGGCATTGCTGCCGGTGGTGACGCAGGCGCTGGACCAGCTCGAGGCGGGGTGGCAGCGCGTGCTCGACGATGCGCGCGCGCCGAGCGTCCATGTCGCCTGCAGCGCGACCTTCGCGATGCGCTGGCTCGTGCCGCACCTTGCGGGGTTCTACCGGCGCCATCCGGACATGCACGTCAGGCTGTCGATGACGTCGGCGCGCGAGATCCGCCATCAGGGCGCGGACCTGATCGTCGCGTGGGATCGCGCCACCTATCCGGAGCGTGACCAGGCCCGCTCCATCCGGGTCGCCGATGTCGCCTTCGGCCCGGTCTGTGCGCCGGACTATCGGGTTGCGATCAAGGGCCGGCGGCTGACCTGCGCGACGCGCATCCTGCACGAATATACGTCGCGGGCCTGGAGCCTGTGGCAAGCCCATGCGGGGCTGGCCGTCGCCAACACGGCCGAGCTGAGCTTTCCGCACACGCATCTGTGCATCGAGGCCGCCGTCGCCGGGCTCGGCGTGGCGCTCGTCGAGCGGCGCATGGTGCGGGACGACATCGCGCAGGGCCGGCTGGTCGCTCCGGCGGGCTTCGTCGCGTTCGCGGACGGGCTTGCCATCGTGCCCGCCTCGGAACGGTTGGAGACGCCGGCCGCAAAGGCTTTCACCGCGTGGATCGCGGACGAACTGGCCGACGGTCCGTAATCGGGCAGGGCAGCCGATTTCCTCTCAGGTTTCAGCCGGAGCCAGCCGAAATCCGCCGCAAGGTCACACAGAGGTCGGTGATTTCACGTGGAGCCTTCTGCGCGAGCACCCGTATCAGTCGCTCATCGGCGGTCACGAAGCGCCAGTTCCGGCGCGCCGCGAGACAGATATACATGCAGTCATAGGCCGGATGGCTGATATCCGCTGCCAGTGCAGTCGCTCGGGCGAGCAATGCGCGCATGCCGAACAGCTCGATATCGCTGTGCTCGAGCAAATTCGCCGCGAGTGCCGCCTCTTTGCGACTGAGTTCGCCACGTTGAACTTTTTTCGAGAGAATGTTGGCACACTCGACTATCAGCAGCTCCGGTGCCGCAAAACGATGACCTTGCCGCAGGCCGAGCGCGCGAGGCGTCGCGTCTTCTCAGGCCACGCATTTGATGGCGATGCTGGCATCGATGACCGGCGTTTCCGTCACCGCTCATCGCGCCCTTCGCGTAGCAGGACCTCGGCTGGCGTCTGTTTGCGCCGCGCCGTGAGCCGCCTCAATTGGGCCGCGAGTTCATCGAATGAGGGTTCGACCTCGGTTTCCAAGGCCTGTTTTAGAATCTCGCGATGCTCTGCTTCCGCCGAGCGTCCGTGACGGGCGGCACGCGTCTTGAGTTTGGCGATGAGGTGGTCGTCCAAATTGCGGACATGAAGGTTCCCGGCCACCCGATCCTCAATGATCTCATTGAGCACAAAGATGGCAATTGCCGCCCCGCTGATCAAGATTTCGAGCCAGTCACGCGCAAGGTCGCGGACGATTGTCCGAGTCGAGCCGGCAAAGGTGGGCGTTGCTCGTGACGCCCGATCGATCATGACGATCGCAGCGGATAAACCGCGCGAGCAATCCAGTTGTCCTCGTTCGGTCTTGCGGCGTTCGCTCGCCGCCCGATCCGGACCGCGAGCGAACTTTGCAGGTCTGATGGTCGCTGCGCCTCCTCGTCAGAGATTGCGGGCGATCAGCTCCAGCATGATCTCGTTGGCGCCGCCGAAGATCCGGCGAACGCGGGCGTCGGCATAGGCGCGGGCGATCGGGTATTCGGTCATGTAGCCGTAGCCGCCATGCATCTGCAGGCAGGTGTCGACGAGCCGGCCTTCCATTTCGGTGACCCAGTACTTGCACATGGCGGCGGTCTCGACGTCGAGCTTGCCGTCGAGCAGCAGCTCCGTGCAGCGGTCGACGAAGCTGCGGCCGATGGTCACCTGGGTCTTCATCTCCGCGAGCTTGAAGCGGTTGTACTGGAAGTCGGCGATCGACTGGCCGAAGGCCTTGCGGTCGCGGGTATAGGCAAGGGTCGCCTCCAGCGCGCCCTCGGCGCCGGCCATCGAGGACATGGCGACCAGCAGGCGCTCCTGCGGCAGCTCGGCCATCAGCGTGCGGAAGCCGCGGCCTTCCTCGCCGAGAATGTTGGCGACGGGAACGCGCATGTCGTCGAAGAACAGTTCGGACGTGTCCTGCGCCTTCATGCCGAGCTTGTCGAGATTGCGGCCGCGCCGGAAGCCCGGCTGGTCGGTCTCGACAAGCAGGAGGCTGACGCCCTTGGCCCCTTCGCGCGGATCGGTCTTGCAGGCGAGGATCACGACATCGGCGAGCTGGCCGTTGGTGATGAAGGTCTTCGAGCCGTTGACGACGTAGTGGTCGCCGTCGCGAATGGCCGTGGTGCGGATGCCCTGCAGGTCGCTGCCAGCCGCAGGCTCGGTCATGGCGAGCGCGAAGATCACTTCACCGGTCGCCATTTTCGGAAGCCATTTTCGCTTCTGCTCCTCGCTGCCCTGGTGCAGGATGTAGAAGGCCGCGATGTCCGAATGCAGGCGGAAGCCCGGCCCGCTGTAGATCTGCCGGGCGAATTCCTCGGTCATGATCGCGCTGTGGCGGAAATCGCCGCCGCCGCCGCCATATTCCGCGGGGATCGCGGTGCAGAGCAGGCCGAGCTCCCCGGCTTTTTTCCAGAGCTCGCGGCTGACCTGGCCGTCCTTCTCCCACTGGGCGTGATGGGGGGCGACCTCGCGGGCGATGAAGCGGCGCACGCTGTCGCGGAACATCTCGTGTTCGGGCGTGTAGATCGTCCTCGGCACCATGGCCATTTCCTCCTGCGAAGCGTGTCCCTGTGTGTTGGCCTATTCCGTAAGGCGGAATTGATTTCCGCACAAGTTTGACCTTTGATGGAGCCGTATCGAAGATGGGCCCGTCGGACGCAGCGCGGCGGCCGGCCTTGGGCGCCTGGAACGACGGGCGCGATGAGAGAGGAAACCAGATGAGCCAGACGACAAATCTCGACGGCAAGGTGGTGATCGTCACCGGTGCCGGCCGCGGCATCGGCCGCGAGATCGCGCTGCTGGCGGCGGCCGAGGGGGCCAAGGTGGTGGTCAACGATCTCGGCGGCTCGGCCGATGGCGATGGCGCCAGCGCCGCGCCCGCCGAGGAGGTCGTCGCCGAGATCAGGAAGCGCGGCGGCACGGCGGTGGCCAATTTCGACAGCGTCGCGGAGCCCGCCTCCGCCAATGCCATCGTCAAGACGGCGCTCGACAGCTACGGCCGGCTCGACGGCATCGTGAACAATGCCGGCATCCTGCGCGACGCGATCTTCCACAAGATGAGCGTCGCCGATTTCGAGCTGGTGGTGAAGGTGCACCTGCTCGGCAGCTTCTACGTCTCGCACGCGGCCGCCCGGCTGTTCCGCGACCAGGGCAGCGGCTCGATGGTGCACTTCACCTCGACCTCCGGCCTCATCGGCAATTTCGGCCAGGCCAACTACGCGGCCGCCAAGCTCGGCATCGTCGGCATGTCCAAGTCGATCGCGCTCGACATGGCCCGCTTCAACGTGCGCTCCAACTGCGTCTCGCCCTTCGCCTGGAGCCGGCTGATCGGCACCATCCCAACCGAGACCGAGGCGCAGAAGGCGCGGGTCGCCAAGATCCAGGCGATGGGCCCGGAAAAGATCGCGCCGCTGTCGGTGTTCCTGCTGACCGACGCCGCCAAGGACGTGACCGGCCAGATCTTCGCCGTGCGCATGAACGAGATCTTCCTGATGGGCCAGTCCCGGCCGGTCCGGTCGATCCACCGCTCCGAAGGCTGGAGTTGCCAGTCGCTCGCCGAGCACGGCATTCCGGCGCTGAAGACGGCGTTCTATCCGCTCGAGCGGTCGGGCGACATCTTCACCTGGGATCCGATCTGAGGTGACCGGCATGTCCATGGGAATCCTGAGCTACGGCGCGCATGTGCCGCGCCTGAGACTGCAGCGCCAGGCGGCGGCGGAAGCCAATGCCTGGTTCAATCCGGCCCTCAAGTCGCTCGGCAAGGGCGAACGGTCGATGGCCGGCTGGGACGAGGATCCGATCACCATGGCGGTGGAGGCGGCGCGCGACTGCCTCGGCGACCTCCCGCGCGAGACGCTCGGGGCGGTGCATCTTGCATCCACCACCTTGCCCTTCGCCGACCGGTCGAACAGCGCGGTGGTGGCCGCCGCGCTCAACCTGCCGTCCAGCATCCGCACGCAGGACCTGACGGGTTCGCGGCGCGCCGCGACCTCGGGCCTGATCGCCGCGCTGGAAGCGCCGGCCGGGCGCGGCCCGACGCTGTTCGCGGCGAGCGAGAAGCGCAAGGCCAAGGCAGGCAGCGCGCAGGAGCTGCAATATGGCGACGGCGCCGTGGCACTGCTGGTCGGCGAGGGCCGGCCGATCGCCAGGCTCGTTGCCAGCCATAGCGAGACGGTCGATTTCGTCGACCAGTTCCGCGCCTTCGACCGTGCCTTCGACTATGGCTGGGAGGAACGCTGGATTCGCGACGAGGGCTATCTGAAGATCGTGCCGCCGGCAATCGCCGCGGCGCTCGGCAAGGCCGGCATGGCGCCCGACGCGGTCGGCCATTTCTGCATGCCCGGCATATTGCCGCGCATCGCGCAGATGGTCGCGCAGAGGAGCAAGCTGCCGGAAGCATCGGTGCGCGACAATCTGGCGGGCGTCTGCGGCGATACCGGCGCGGCCCATGCCCTGGTGATGCTGGCGCAGACGCTGGAAAGCGCCAAGCCCGGCGAGCGCATCGTGGTGGTCGGCTTCGGCCAGGGCTGCGACGTGCTGGTTTTGGAGGTGACCGAGGCGATCGGCGCGCTTCAGCCCCGGCGCGGCGTCACCGGCAGTCTCAAGCGCCGGCGGCCCGAGACGAGCTATGCCAAGTTCCTGGCATTCAACGACCTGATCCCGCTGGAGCGCGGCATGCGGGCCGAGCTCGACAAGGCCACCGCCATGACGGCGCTCTACCGCAACAACGAGATGGTCCAGGGACTCGTCGGCGGCCGCTGCACGGCCTGCGGCACGCTGCAATTTCCCAAGACCAAGATCTGCGTCGGGCCGAACTGCCATGCGGTGCATACGCAGGTCGACCATCCCTTTGCCGAAATGACCGGCGAAGTCATGTCCTACACGGCCGACATGCTGACCTACAGTCCCGAACCGCCGCAGCATTTCGGCATGATCCAGTTCCGCGACGGCGGGCGCATCATGATGGACATCACCGATGTCGAGCTCGGCAAGGTGGAGGTCGGCATGCCCATGCGCATGGTGTTCCGGATCAAGGATCAGGACCAGCAGCGCGGGTTCACGCGTTATTTCTGGAAGGCGGCGCCGGTCGCCGCCGCTGAGAGCTGAAGGAGCGGGGTTATGGCTTCAGGCATTCGCGACAAGGTCGCCATCCTCGGCATGGGCTGCTCGAAATTCGGCGAGCGCTGGGACTGCAACGCCGAAGACCTGATGGTCGAGGCCTATGAGGAGGCGCTGACCGACGCCGGCATCGAGACCAAGCAGATCGAGGCCGCCTGGTTCGCCACCGGCATCGAGGAGCAGCATGTCGGCAAGTCCGGCGTGCCGCTCGCGGTGGCGCTCAGGCTCGGCTACATCCCGGTGACGCGGGTCGAGAACTATTGCGCGTCCGGCTCGGAGGCGTTCCGTGGCGCGACCTATGCGGTCGCGTCGGGCGCCTGCGACATCGCGCTGGCTCTGGGCGTCGAGAAGCTGAAGGACACCGGCTATGGCGGCCTGCCGCAGCGCGGCCGGGGCGTCGTCAATTCCATGTACTGGCCGAACCTGTCGGCGCCCGGCGTGTTCGCCCAGCTCGGCGCCGCCTACCGTGCCAAGCACGGCGTCGATGCGGGCGACTTCAAGCGCGCGCTCGCCCATATCTCGGTGAAGAGCCACGACAACGGCTCGCGCAATCCGAAAGCCCATCTGCGCAACAAGATCACCGAGGAAACGGTGATGAAGGCGCCGATGGTGGCAGAGCCTCTCGGGCTGTTCGACTGCTGCGGCGTGTCCGATGGTGCGGCCTGCGCCATCGTCACGACGCCGGAGATCGCGCGCAGCCTCGGCAAGCACGATCTCGTCTCGGTCAAGGCGCTGCAGCTTTCGGTCTCGAACGGCACCGAGGCCCAGCACAATTCCTGGGACAGCACCTATTTCGCCACCACCAGGATCGCCTCCAAGCGCGCCTATGCGGAAGCCGGCATCACCAATCCGCGCGAGCAGATCTCGCTCGTCGAGGTGCACGACTGCTTCTCGGTGACCGAATTCGTCACCATGGAGGACCTGCATCTGTCGCCCGAGGGCGGGGCGCTGCGCGACGTGATGGACGGCTTCTTCGATGCCGACGGCAAGATCCCCTGCCAGATCGACGGCGGCCTGAAATGTTTCGGCCATCCGATCGGCGCGTCCGGCCTGAGGATGATCTACGAGATGTACCTGCAGATGCAGGGCCGGGCGGGCGAGCGCCAGCGCCAGCAGCCGCCGGTCTTCGGGGTGACGCACAATCTCGGCGGCTTCCCGCACCAGAACGTCTGCTCGGTCGTCGTCATCGGCCAGCACGGCGCCTGACCGGCGCCGCAGGAGGCATGGATAACCTCGTGGGCCTGTCCCCTTCCTCCCGGGGGCGGGCCTTCTTTTGTGCCGCGGCGCGCCCTCGCCTCACTGCAGCGGTGCGCTCAGCACGGGGTGGTGATGGCGCCTCAGCCTCGCGGCGCCCCACGGTCGGCCCTCCGGCTGATCCTCGGCAGCGGCTTCGCAGCCGTCCTGCAAGGCCTCGGTCATGCCCGCGCCAGCCCTGGCATGCAGCACCGGCAGCCCGGCGGCCCTGGCCATGCGCAGGAGTTCGAGCGTGTCGCGCCCGCCCGGAAAGGCGATGACGAAGTCCGGCCGGCTGTCCGTCAGCATGAAGGCATTGCGGTGTGCCTCGGCCCTGCTGCCGAGCAGCGTCCAGTTCGGCGGATAGCGTATGACATGGACATTGTGCTCACGCGCCCAGGCTTCGGCCGCCGAGCCGATACCCGCGAGTCCGCCGTGAACGAGAACGCTGACCGGCCGTTCGCGATGCTGGCGGTCGAGCGCCTGGCGGATGGCGTCGGCATCGTCGTAGTGGCGCCCGCCACAGATCAGAAGACGCATGGGGTTTCTCCGTTTTGATCGTGGCCCGGCGGCGGCTTTGCGCTGGCGGTCCCGGACCTTGTTTCGAATGGATCCCGGCCTTTGCGGTGGCCCGGCCGGCATGGCTTTCCGGCCGGGCCGCGCGCTTCACAGCCAGGTCTTGAAGTGGCGGATGTAGAGCGTCTTGACGATCTGGGTCAGCACGCAGTAGCCGGCGAGGGTCGCCACCAGCCATGGGAAATAGGCCGGCGGCAGGGGCTGGAGGCCGACGGCCGCGCCGATCGGCGAGAACGGCAGGTAGATGCCGAAGGCCATGATCGCGCCGGTCAGGAGCAGGACCGGCCAGGCCGCCGTGCTCTGGGCGAACGGGATCTTCTGCGTGCGGATCATGTGGACGATCAGCGTCTGCGACAGCAGGCCCTCGATGAACCAGCCCGACTGGAACAGCGATTGATGTTCGGGCGCATTGGCGGCGAAGACGAACCACATGAGGCAATAGGTCGAGATGTCGAAGATCGACGAGATCGGCCCGATGCAGATCATGAACCGGCCGATATCACCGGCGGCCCATTTGCGCGGCTCGCGCAGGAACTCGCGGTCCATCCTGTCCCAGGGCAGCGAGAGCTGGGAGATGTCGTAGCAGAGGTTCTGGATCAGCAGATGCAGCGCCAGCATCGGCAGGAAGGGCAGGAAGGCGCTCGCCACCAGCACCGAGAAGACGTTGCCGAAATTCGAGCTGGCGGTCATCTTGATGTATTTGATGATGTTGCCGAAGGTCTCCCGGCCTTTGATGATGCCTTCCTCCAGCACCATCAGGCTCTTTTCCAGAAGGATGATGTCCGCCGATTCCTTGGCGATGTCGGCGCCGGTATCGACGGAGATGCCGACATCGGCGTCGCGCAGGGCCGGCGCATCGTTGATGCCGTCGCCGAGGAAGCCGACCGTGTGGCCGTTCGCCTGCAGCGCCCTGACGACGCGCGCCTTCTGCAGCGGCGACATCTTGGCGAAGACGGCATGGGCCTCGACGGCGGCGCGCAGCGCGGGCTCGTCGAGCTTTTCGACATCGCGGCCGAGCAGCGGCTCGCCAGGCTCGAGCCCCACGTCGCGGCAGATCTTCGACGATACGACGGCGTTGTCGCCGGTCAGGATCTTGACCGCGACGCCATTGCCGCGCAGCGCCGCGATGGCGGGGCCTGCGGTCTCCTTGGGCGGGTCGAGGAAGGTCAGGAAACCCTCGATGGTGAGGTCGCGCTCGTCGGCATTGGCATAGAGCTGCTTCACGTCGCCGGCGACCAGGAGGCGGGTCGCGACGATGAGGACGCGGAAGCCGTCGGCATTCTGGGCGCGGGCAAGGCCCAGCAGCGCGGCGCGGCGCGCATCGTCCAGCGGCACCACGGCGTCGCCGTCGCGCACATGGCTGGAAACGGCGAGCATTTCCTCGACCGCACCCTTGGCGATCATCAGATGCTCGCGTTTCAGCGTCTCGACCACGATCGACAGGCGGCGGCGGACGAAGTCGAACGGCAGCTCGTCGATCTTCCTGTAGAGCGTGGCGTCGCAGCCCCGGCCCTTCTCCGCCATGAAGCGCAGCACCGCCTGGTCCATCAGGTTCTTCATGCCGCTCTGGTGATGGCTGTTGAGGAAGGCGAGGCGAAGCACTGCCTCGTCGTCCCGTCCGTGCACGTCGAGATGATGCTCCAGGATGACCCGATCCTGGGTCAGCGTGCCGGTCTTGTCGGTGCACAAGACGTCCATGGCGCCGAGGTTCTGAATGGCGTTGAGCCTTTTCACCACCACCTTGCGCCGGGCCATGGCGACCGCGCCCTTGGACAGATTGGCGCTGACGATCATCGGCAGCATTTCCGGCGTCAGGCCGACCGCAACCGAGATGGCGAACAGCAGCGCCTCGCTCCAGTCGCCCTTGGTGAAGCCGTTGATGGCGAAGACGACGGGCACCATGACCAGCATGAAGCGGATGAGCAGCCAGCTCACGCTGTTGACGCCGCGGTCGAAGCTCGTCTGCGCGCGCTGGCCGACGATCGATCTTGCCAGCGATCCGAAATAGGTGCGCCGACCGGTGGCGACGACGATCGCCGTGGCGGTGCCGCTGACGACATTGGTGCCCATGAAGCAGATATTCGGTAGATCGAGCACGTCGGCGGGATCGACGGCCGGCAGTTGCGCCGACTTTGCCGCGACGTGGCCTGATGTGTCGTATTTCTCGATCGGGATGGATTCTCCCGTCAGCACGGCCTGGCTGATGAACAGGTCGCGGGAGGTGATCAGCCTGACATCGGCCGGCACCATGTCGCCAGCGGAAAGGCGGATGACGTCGCCGGCGACCAGGTCACGCATATCGATCTCGCGCGGCGTGGCCTCGCCCTCGTCCCAGCCGCGGCGCAGGACGGTTGCCGTGGTGCGCACCATGGCCTTCAGCCTGTCGGCGGCACGAGCCGAGCGGAATTCCTGCCAGAACCGCAAGGCGACGCTGACCCCGACCATCACGGCGACGATGATCACGGGCTTGAGCTCGTCCGGGCTGGAGACGAACTGAATGACGGCCAGCGCCACCAGGACGAGGATGAAGGGGTTGTTGAAACAGCCGGCAAGCTGCAGCAGCCAGTGCGGCGGCCGATCATGCGCGACCTCGTTCCTGCCCTCGCGGCCGAGCCGCTCGACCGCCTCCGCCACGGTCAGCCCCTCGGGGCCGCCTCTCACATTGGCAAAGGTCGCCTCGAGGCTGTTTTGCGCCTCGCGCACGGCGCGCATGGACAGGCGCTTGTCTTCGATGGGTTCCGCCTTCCTCAGGTCGGAACGGAAAGTGATCTGGTTCATGGCTCTGCCTCCCGCTACGCGCGGCGGCAGGCCAGGTCATCACCCGCTGGACGGGCGTGCCTCGGCGTGCCGATCCGCATGTGGCGTGACCGGTTCAATGGGCTCGGTGGGATCGACGAAGGCCCGCCCGGCCGGCGCCGGAGAATGGGCGCGGGCCGGGACGGGACTACTAGAAGGGTCGTCCATCATGGCCTCCCTTGTGCGGATGCGCCGTGCCGGCGGCAGCGACTGCCGTCGCCTTGCGGTTCGGCCGACCAGCGCAGCACCGGTCGTCCGGTGACAGGGCAGATGCGCCAGGCGGCGCGCGGGCGGGACGCCCGACCGGCGCCGGCCACGCCGCGGTACGGTTGATGAACGACGCGCATCGCGCGGGGACGATCGCCGGCATGCCGGCGGTTGTTCTCGGGCCGCGGGGCCCGCACGGCAAGAAGCGTTGCGAACGTGAAGTTCATGGCTCACCTCCTGACCGGATCGGACCCGGCCGGAGGCGAGCGACGATGGAGCCCTTAAGCCCTGGCGTCGATCACCCGACCGATCGGGTCGGATCCCGTCCTGCTCAGTTGTTGGAGCACCCGGGCGGTCAGGCCGACCGCCGTGGTACTACTAGGGTAGCTGTCCATCGATCTGCTTCGATTGTGGGAAAAGGGCCCGGACGAACCAGGCACGACCGGCGTAGTGCGGGCGGCTCGGCCTGTCAACCCAAAAGCGGCCACCGCGCCCGATCTTCTCCGCCTTTGCTATCCTCATGCTCCGTCTGCATTTTTCCGGCCCGCGCGATCTGCGCGCGGCGCGGGCGGCATCTGTCGAAAGGCCGCTGCCATTTTCGCGATGCAGAATTATATTTCATGGTCCGCCGTCGCATTCGGGCCTGGCGGGGACGAGGGAGACGAGCGGGTGTCGGGTGATGCGAGGCGCGCCTATCGGCCGGCCGAGACCGAGGACGCGGCGGGCCTCCCGCCGGCCGCGGGCGAGCCGATGCCGGTCGCGCCCGGGATCTTCCTGGTGCGCCTGCCGCTGTCCTTTTCGCCGTGGCACGTCAATGCCTGGCTGATGGCCGACGGCGAGGGCTGGACGCTGGTCGATGCCGGCACCGACGATGCCGAGAGCCGCGCCCTGTGGGACAAGGTGTTCGCCGGCCATCTCG
Source organism: Phreatobacter sp. AB_2022a (assembly GCF_026847585.1). Lineage (NCBI taxonomy): Bacteria > Pseudomonadati > Pseudomonadota > Alphaproteobacteria > Hyphomicrobiales > Phreatobacteraceae > Phreatobacter > Phreatobacter sp. AB_2022a. The sequence goes on along the minus strand of NZ_JAPSET010000021.1, from coordinate 66,664 downwards.
CGGGACGGCCGCTGAACCGGCTCATCGTCACCCACGCCCATCTCGACCATGTCGGCCTTGCCGGCTGGATCGTCGAGCGCTTCGGCGTGCCGCTCTGGATCTCCAGGACCGACTGGCTGCTGGTGCGCCACACGCTCGCCGAGGACCCGGCCGCTTCGCTCGCCCGTGCCCAGGCCTTCCACCGCGCGGCCGGCTGCAATGCCGGCTTCCTGGATTATCTCGCCGGCCATCAGTCGTTCTACACCGACCTGGTCGGCCCCTTGCCGCCGTGCTTCGTGCGCCTTGCCGACGGCGACGAGATCGGCATCGGCGGGGCGGGCTGGCGCGTCATGGTCGCGGCCGGCCATGCACCCGAGCAGATCTGCCTGTTCGAGCCGCGCCGGCGGCTGCTGATCGCGGCGGATCATGTCCTCGAAACCATCTCGCCCTATATCGGCGTCGTCGCGCAGGAGCCGGACGGCGATCCGCTCGGCGACTATCTCGCCGCCCTCGACCGGTTCAGGGCCCTGCCGGAGGATACGCTGGTGCTGCCGTCCCACGGCATGCCGTTCCAGGGGCTGCACCGCCGCGTCGATGCGCTCGTCGCCGGCCACGAGGCGCGGCGGGCGAGGATCCTCGTCCAGTGCGACGGCGCGCGCAGCGCCGCCGACATTGCGAGCGGCCTGTTCCGGCGGCCGCTCGACCACAGGCAGATGAAGTTTGCCGTGGGCGAGACGCTGGCGCATCTCAATCATCTCCTGCGCCGTGGCCGCGTGACGCGCCGGCCCGACGATGCGGGCGTCTATCGTTATGGGCTCGTCTGACCGCGAACCGCCGGCGGCTGGTAGTCATGCGCCCGGGCGGACGGCGCCTGCCGCCACGCTCTGGCTGGCGAGCGCCAGCAGCCGGTCCCGATCCTCGGGCGCGAACGCCCGCCAGGGCAGATAGCGCCAGGCGCGCGTGTTCAGTTTCAAGAGCAGCAGATGCCGGGTCGTCCTGGTCTGCTGAACCATGGTCCAGGGCACTTTCAGTTCCGTGCCGGCCGCGTCGCGCGTGACGATACCCTCAGCGTCGATCTCATAGCGGAGCTGCCGGTTCAGCGCCGGTATGCGATGGAACTGCACCCAGCTCAGCACGACCAGCAGGACGGGCCAGAGCGCTGTGAGGGCAAGCGGCATCCAGCCGGCGTCGGTGAGGAAGCGCCTGATCCCTGCCGCGGTGTCGGCGTCGAAATGGGCGCGCTCGGCATCGGTCAGGAGAACGAACCACAAGATGACAAAAAGCATGGTCGACAGCACAAACATGCCGATCAGGACACGCGGCAGCTGGGCGGCAAGGAAAGCGAAGGAGTCGCCCAGGGACAAGGTCGTCTGCCCGACGATCGGGGGCCGATCGGATGTCGTCATCGCGGCCTCAAAATTCTCAAGGGTGGTAGGACGGGCGTGGCCATGGCGAGGGCGTGCCGATCAACCGCCCTGATCGCGCCTTGGCGCGTTTGCATTTGTGGCAAGGCGCCGCTCGATCAGGGCCTGCAAGCGTGCCTGATCTTTCGGAGAAAAGGCACGCAGCGGCAGGTAGCGCCACGCCCGCGTCCTCAGCTTCATGACGAGGAGATGGCCGGTCGCCTTCACCTCGCGCAGCATGGCCCAGGGCAATGTCAACGCGGCGCCGGCCTCGTCGCGGGTGATGAGCGCTTCGTCATTGGCTTCATATCGGACGGCACGGCTCGCCGCAGGCACGCGGTGGAACTGAAACCAGCTCAATGCGAACAGGACAAGGGCATAAAAGGCAGTGGCGGCGACGGGCATCCAGCCGATGTCGCCGAGGACGTCCCGAAGGCCCTCCCAGGGATTGGCGAGGTAGTAGGCGCGCCGCCGCGCCGGCATGCCGAAAAGCCATCCGGCGACGAAGGCGATACAGCACAGGCCGAACATGATCGCGAGCACGCGCGGCAGCCAAGCGAGGAGGAAGCGGAGCTGGTCAGTTTGCCGCAGCGTGGTCTGGCCGGTGATGGCCGCGGGCTCGGCCGTAGCGTCTTGATGCGGATCGGGCATGTGCTGGTGCGAGTGCGCGATGGATGATCAAATCACGTGAACGGTCCGGAAATTTCGGCCGGCGAGGCTGCCATGGCAAGCGATGATTTCCAGCTTGCTCCGCCGCCGGTGTCCGGAAGGCGATGTGGTCTCTGGCTCCAGCATGTCGGCCAGGCAGGCGCGCCGCCCGGGGCGACCACGCGCCGGATCCGCCGATGGCGACGGCATGTGCATCGGGTTTCACGGCTGGCGGGACGGGGATTTCAGCGCCCATGGCCGGCCGGCCACGGCAACGCCGACGGCGGGCGCGCCGGCGGCTGCGGTCAGCGTTGCAGGATGGCGCTCTCGATGAAGTCGATCAGCGCGGCCGCAAAGGCTTCCGGGCTGACATTGCGTTTGCGATATTTGGCGCGCTTGACGTACCAGTCCTGGATCATCGGCTTGATCAGGGCGGCGGTCATGGTGATGTCGCCGACGGCGAAGGAGCGCCTCGCCTTGCCGGCCTCGAGAATGGCGGCGATCATGCTTTCCGTGCGCTGCTCGCTCATCGTCGCCTTGCGGCGCTCCTGCGGCGGAAAGGCCTTGGCCTCCATATAGGCGAAGACGAACCAGGGCAGCATGGTTTCCGACAGAAAGACGTGGCTGCGGACGAACCAGCGCAGATGCTCGGCCGGGTTGCCGGCGATCTCGCCGGGCGGCGCATCCAGCACCTCGACGACGATGCCGGTGACGGTGTCGAGGATCATCGCCAGCAGCGTATCCTTGGTGTCGACATAGGCATAGAGCGCTCCCATGCTGAGCCCGGTCTCCTCGACGAGGTCGCGCACCGTCATGGAATGGAAGGCGGTGCGGTTGGCGAGCTTCAGGGTGGCGTCGATGATGCGGGCGAGGTTGGCGGTCGCGACATGCGCCTTCTTGACCCGAATGGTCTCGCGGTGGCGCTTGAGGATACGCGCACAGAGCGCCTCGGTGCCGAGATCGTAATGCGCCTGGAAGCTTGAAAGCCTGTCCATCCCTGTCGCTCCGGTCGGCCGGCGCGCGGCGGTGAGCCGCGCCGGGCCTGCTTCTCTCGATTGCCGAAAGCGGCCGTCGCCGCAAGGCCGTCTCTCCACCGTTCGGCGGAGGCGCGTCCGCATTGCACCATGGCACGGTCCGATCTATAAAGCGAGCGCTCGCTCGTTTTTGAAAGGTACGTCGATGGACTTCACGATCTCAGCCGAACTCGACGACCTGCGCCGGCGCATCGCCGCCTTCGTGGAGACCGAGGTCCTGCCGCTGGAGACCGATCCCGCCTCCTATGACGCGCACGAAAACATCGAGCTCGGCCTGCTCGACCGGGTCAGGGCCAAGGCGCGCGCGCAAGGGCTCTGGTGCCTCCAGCTGCGGCCGGAGACCGGCGGGCTCGGCGCCGGCCGGGTCGGCATGGCGGTCTGCTACGAGGCGATGAACCGCTCGATCTTCGGCCCCGCCGTGTTCAATTCGGCGGCGCCCGACGACGGCAACATGATGGTGCTCGAAGCGATCGCGACGCCCGACCAGAAGCAGCGCTGGCTTCAGCCGATCGTCGAGGGCAAGGTGCGCTCGGCCTTCGTCATGACCGAACCGCATCCGGGCGGCGGCTCCGACCCGTCGATGATGATGACGCGCGCCGAGCGCCAGGCCGACGGCTCCTATCGCATCTACGGCCACAAATGGTTCATCACCGGCGCCGCCGAGGCCGCGCACTTCATCCTGATCGCCCGCACGGGCGAGGATGCCCGCGGCGGCCTGACCGCCTTCATGTTCCACCGCGACCAGCCGGGCTGGAAGATCGTCAGGCGCATCGGCATTATGGGGCCGGAGGAGCATGGCGGTCATTGCGAGATCGCCTTCGACGGCCTGGTCATCCCGCCCGAGGACGTGCTGATGGGCGAGGGGCAGGGCATGAAGATCACCCAGATCCGCCTCGGCCCGGCGCGGCTGACCCATTGCATGCGCTGGTTGGGCCTAGCCAAGCGCTGCGTCGAGATCGCCAACGACTATGCCGCGACCCGGCAGGGATTCGGCGTGCGGCTGGCGGACCGGGAAAGCGTGCAGCTGATGCTCGGTGGCCTCGCCATGAACATCGAGATCGGCCGGCTCCTGGTGATGAAGGCGGCCTGGGAGCTCGATCGCGGCAATTTCGCCCGCAAGGAGGTCTCCATGGCGAAGATCCAGGCGGCCAATACGCTGCACCAGGCGGCCGACGTCGCGATCCAGATCAACGGCGCCCGCGGCTATTCCAAGGACACGGTGCTCGAATGGATCTATCGTTACGCCCGGCAGGCGCGCATCGTCGACGGCGCCGACGAGGTGCATCGCATGGTGCTGAGTCGGGCCCTCAGCGGCGAGGGATCCGACTTCTGGCGCTGGCCGGTCGCGCGCGACTGACGCAGCCTCGTTGGGGGAAACGGCGCACCGCGACGCCGGTGCGCCTCAGCTTTTGGACGGCTGGCCATCGGCGCCCGCAGCCTCTAGGGCTTGAGGGCGGAATCAAGGCCGGGAGAGATCATGGCGGAAACGAGCAAGGGCGGGCTGACGCCGGCCTTCGATGTCGCGAAGCTGGATGGCTATCTGAAGGCCGAGCTCGGCGTTTCCGGCCGGCCGGAGATCGAGCCAATCTCCGGCGGCCAGTCCAATCCGACCTTCTTCGTCACCTATGACGACCGCAGGCTGGTGCTGCGCAAGCAGCCGCCCGGCGAGCTGCTGCCTTCGGCCCATGCCATCGATCGCGAATTCCGGGTCATCTCCGCGCTGGCCGGCACCCCCGTGCCGGTGGCGCCGGCGCTCGCCTTCTGCACCGATCGCAGCCTGATCGGCACGCCCTTCTATGTCATGACCAGGCTCGAAGGCCGGGTGTTCCACGATTGCGCCCTGGCGAATGTCGCGCCGTCCGAGCGGACGGCCATGTACCGCTCCATGGCCGAGACCCTGGCAGCGCTGCACAATGTCGACCCCGCCGCTTGCGGCCTTGCCGATTTCGGTCGGCCGGGGGCCTATTTCGCCCGGCAGATCAGCCGCTGGACGCGCCAGCTCGAAGCTGCCGGCAGCGATGCCAATGCCGATTTCAGGCGGCTGATCACGTGGCTGCCGGCCCATATCCCCGATGACGAGACCTCAGGCATCGCCCATGGCGACTACCGGATCGGCAATCTGATGTTCCACCCGACCGAGCCGCGCGTGATCGCCGTGCTCGACTGGGAGCTTTCGACGCTCGGCCATCCCCTGGGCGACCTCAGCCACAGCTGCACGGCCTGGCTGACCGCGCCGGACGAATATGGCGGCCTGGCCGGCCTCGATCTCGCCACCCTCGGCATTCCCGGGCAGGAGGCCTATGCGGCGGACTACTATGGCGCCGTGCGCCATGAGGCGCGGCTCGCACCCTTCCACATGGCCTATGCGCTGTTCCGCTGGGCGGCGATCTTCGACGGCATTGCCGTCAGGGCGAGGGCCGGCACGGCGGCGGCGGCCAATGCCGGCGAGGTTGGGCGTCTTGCCGGCGTCTTCGCCCGGCGCGCCGCCGCCTTCACCTGAGATCCGACAGGAGGCCGAGCGCCGCGGCGGCTTCGCCGCCCCGCCGTGGCTGTCACGCCTTGCCGATTCGCGCCGCTCCATGGTCCGCGGACGCCGGTCCAAAACGAAACGGGCCGCCCGAAGGCGGCCCGTCCGTCATGATCTTCTGATGAAGATCGATGCTTATCAGTAGCGAGCAACCACGGCGCCCGGGCCGGTCGAGAACAGGTAGTTCACACCGATCTTGATCAGGTGAGCGTCGTTGTTCTGCGAACGGAAGCGGTAGTTGAAGCCGTCCGAGGCCAGAGCGTTGATGGTCTGGTTGCCGAAGCTGACGTAGTTGTACTCGAGCTTGACGGTCCAGTTCTGGTACGCGGCGTATTCGATACCGCCACCGATCGTCCAGCCGACATTCGACGAACGCGAACCCGACAGGGTCAGCGGGCCGCACGGAGCCGCCGAGCAGGTATCGGTCACGCGGGTGCTGCCACCGCCGAGAGCAAGACCGCCCTTCACGTAGATGAGGGTGCGATCGAAGGTGTAGCCGAGGCGGGCAGTGATCAGGCCGTAGACGCTGTCGTTGATACGGCCGACCGTGTCGAGGCCCGGCGAGGTCGGGTCAGCGCGGCGAGCGCCACCGAGATAGCCGAGTTCGCCTTCAACACCGACGAGGAAGTTCGGCGACACCTGATAGTTGTAGCCGATGGTGCCACCGCCGAGGAAGTTGGCGGTGTTCTTACCCCAGGTGCCCGGCGTGTTGTAGCCGTCGAGGTCGTTGAAGCGGGCGTTGCGGAGGCTGACGCCGAGATAGCCACCGACGTAGAAGCCGGTCCAGGAGAAGACCGGGGCAATGACAGCGGCCGGAACTTCGACGCGACGAACGCCGAGGTCGGCGGCCTGAGCGCCGGAAGCGAAGGCGGCGAGCGCGGTGCCGGCGAGGAGCAACTTCTTCATGACTATGCCTTTCTAATCCTGTTTGGACTGCGCCCTGTTGCAGTCAGCCAGAGATCTGAACAGCGAATTGTCCAACTCCCGTTGAACGTCGGTCTCGAAAAGGTGGCTGACCGATTTCGTTGTTATGCTTGGGATACTCCACCGTTCGGAGGAGTCAATCGGCCAGAGGCTGCGCTTGGGGTCTTTCGGGCTGCCGCCGGGGTCTTCAAGGGGGACCTGTGCCCTGACCGACACAGGTTTTGACGGCAACTGGCCGAATTTGTGGCGGATATGAGGCGGGCGGTCAACCCCCCGGATCGGGCCCGAGGAGAGACTCAGGCCGCGCCCGCCGCCTGGTGCTGGCGTGCAATCAATTGCAGGGCGTTGAGCGCCACGGTCGCCGCGAGCAGGGCCGACATGCCGCCGACATCGTGGGGCGGGCTGACCGTGTTGATATTGATTCCCACGAGATTGAGCCCGCCGCAGGCCTCGAGCACGGCGAGGCCCTCGCGGGCCGAGGCACCGCCCCAGGTGGGGGTGCAGACGCCCGGCGCCACCGAAGGATCGAAGAAGTCCATGTCGTAGGAGAGGTAGACCGGGCGATCGCCGATGGTGCGGCGGATCTCGGCGAAGACATCGTCGATGCCGCGCGACAGAAGCTCGTTCATCGGAACAACCCGGTAGCCCAGCGCCAGGCCGTGAGCATGCACGCCGGGCACCATGGTGGCGCCGCGCATGCCGACCTGGAACGAGCGCCCGGCGTCGACGAGGCCTTCCTCGACCGCCCGGGAGAAGGCCGTGGCGGTGTTGTAGCCGGGGATCGGATAGGCATCGGTATGGGCGTCGATGTGGAGGATGACGAGGTCGGGATAGACGCGGTGGAGGGCGCGCATCTCGGGCAGCGCGATGGCGCCGTCGCCGCCGAGCGACACCACCACGGCGCGCTTCTCGGCGATGGCCCCGACCGCGGCCTCGATGGCGGCGTAGGACGGCTCGACCTCGCCCGAGAGGACGCGCGCGTCGCCGACGTCGATGACGCCGAGCGCCTCGAGCGGGTTGATGCCGGTGGTCCAGTCATAGGCGCGCAGGAGCTGGGACTGCTCGCGGATGGCGGCGGGCCCGAGGCGCGAGCCGATGCGCTGGGGATGGGTGCCGCAGTCGAAGGGCAGGCCGAGGATCACCGCCTTGGCATCGCCGATCTCGGTGCGGTGGGGCACGCCCATGAAGGTGGGCGCGAAGGCGAAGGGGGTCGCCGTCATGATGGGTCCTGCTGCCTTTTCGGAGGGTGTCGCAGCGGGCCGGCGCTGGCCGGCCCGCAAGGGATGCTTGAGCGGACGGCGCTTCGGCGCGAAGCGCGCGAGCGCGATCAGGACGCGATCACGTCCATGTAGCGGTTGAGGGCCGCAGCATAGTGCTCGGCATACCACTCGGCGTCGACGATCACCTGCTTGGCGAAATTCTCCGGCGACCCGCAGTCGAGCGCCTTCAGCTCGGCCGGCACCAGCGCCGAGGCTGCGGGATTGATCGGGCCGTTGCCGACGCGCTTGAACAGCTCGACCTGGCTTTGCGGATCCTGGGCCGAGGCGATGAATTTCCAGGCGAGCGGGCCGGCCGGATTGCCCTTCGGCACGATCCAGGCACCAGCGAACAGCACGCCCTGGTCGAAGGTGAACTGGATGCGGTCGCCGACCTCCTTGGCGAGCAGCATCGAGCGGGTGTGCCACAGATTGCCCATGACCACCTCCTTGTTGCGGAACAGCTGCTGGCTCTCCGCGCCGGTGCTCCAGAAGATGGTGTGCTGCTTGATCTGCTTGATCTTGTCGAGGGCGCGGTCGACATTGATCGGATAGATCTTGTCGGGCGCGACCCCGTCGGCCATCAGGGCCGCTTCCAGCATGCCCTCGATATTGTTGCGCAGGGTACGCTTGCCCGGGAAATCCTTGACGTTCCAGAAGTCGGCCCAGGATTTCGGCGTCGCGCCCTTCAGCGCCTCGCGGTCGTAGGTCAGCGCGAAGGAATAGAGATAGGCGCCGACGCCCCAGTCGGACCGGTGCGCCGGGCGCAGCTTGTTGTAGGCGACGATGTTCCAGTCGACCTGCTCGAGCAGGTTCTGGCGGCCGAGCTCGAGCGAGGCCGGCATCGTCCGGTCGCAGACGTCCCAGGTCACCGCGCGGCTCTCGACCATCGCCTTGATCTTGCCCGAGGTCGGGCCGGCGCCGTTGATCACCGCCTTGACGCCGGCATTGGCGGCGGAGAAGGGCTTGGCCCAGATGTCGTCATAGGCCGGCACGGCGTCGCCGCCCCAATTGACCACCACCACTTCGGAGGCGGCGGCATGGGCCGGGGTGAAGCGCAAGCCGGCCGGCACGACGCCGAGGGCGGCGATCGCCTGCAGGAAACGGCGGCGATGCACGCGCTTGCCCTCGCTCCCTTCGCGCAGGATGGCGAGGCAGTCCTCGCGGAATTCCTGGTGTTCTGACGTCGACATGCTGCCCTCCTCTGTGGTGCCCGCTTCAGGCCCTGGCTTCGCGGGTCCGGAATGTCTTGACGGCGACGACCGCGACCGTCGCCACGATCATCAGCGTGCCCATGGCGGCGATCGCCGGATCGATATTGTCGGCAAGTCCCTCCCAGATGCGGCGCGGCAGGGTTGTGACGCGCCGGCTGGTGACGAACAGCGCGACCACCGTCTCGTCCCAGGAGGTGATGAAGGCGAAGACCGCGCCGGAGGCGACGCCGGTGGCGATCTGCGGCAGCACGACCCAGCGCATCGCCTGGGAGGCGGTGGCGCCGAGGCTGCGCGCGGCCTGCTCCAGCTTGTGGTCGAGATTGGCGAGCGAGCCGGCCACCGTCAGCACGACGAAGGGCAGGCCCTTCATGGTGTGGATGAGGACGAGGCCGAGATAGCTGTCGAGCAGGCCGATCACCGCCCAGGCCTTGTAGAAGGCAATGGCGTGAACGATCGGCGGCACGATGATCGGGGCCAGCATGAGCAGCCTGAGGCGCCGGGCGAGCGGCACGCCGAGCCGCCAGGCGCCGACCGCGAAGGCGGTGCCGAGGCCGCCGGCGAGGACGGTTGCGCCGAGCGCCACCATCAGGCTGTCGAGAATGCTCTTCGACCAGCGCGCATCGTTGACGAGGCTCGCATAGTGGCGCAGCGACAGGCTGCCCGAGGGGAGCGAAAGATAGCGCTCCGGGGTGAACGAGATCGGGATCACCACCAGGATCGGCAGGATCAGGAAGGCCGCCGTCGCCCAGGCAAGGATGCGGGGGAGGGACAGGCCGGTCGGGCGTTCGTCTTGCAGTGCCATGGTCGCGCCCGTCACTTCTTCAGCGCCGCTTCGACATCCATGAAGCGGCTGAGCCAGAAGACCAGGAGGAGGACGCTGGCGAGCAGGGTGGAGGCAAGCATGGCGGCGAGGCCCCAGCGCAGGGTCTCGGAGATCTGCACGCTGACATATTCGGCGACCATGATGGTCTTGCCGCCGCCGAGGATGGCGGGGGTGATGTAGAAGCCGAGCGAAAAGATCAGCACGATCACGCCGGCGCCGATCAGGCCGGGCAGGCTCATCGGCAGGAACACCCAGCGGAAGGCCTGGAAGCGCGTCGCGCCGAGCGCGCGGGCCGCCGGCATCAGGCTGCGGTCGATGCCGGCCATGTTGGCGTAGAGCGGCAGGATGGCATAGGGCAGCATGTAGTGGATCATGCCGATCATCACGCCGGTTTCGTTGCGCACCAGCTGCAGCGGCGCATCGATCAGGCCGAGGCCCATCAGGGTCGCGTTGACGAGGCCCGAGGACTGCAGGATCGCGACCCAGGCGAAGGCGCGGATCAGAGCGCTGATCCAGAAGCTCGCCAGCACCACGGCGAGCAGGATCTGGCGCTCGCGCGGGCCGCATTGGACGAGGGCATAGGCGACCGCATAGCCGAGCAGGAGGGTCACGACCGTCGTGATCGCGCCGATCCTCAGCGTGGTGATCAGCACGCGCTGCACGGCGCCGTTGCTGGCGAGTTCGGCATAGTTGGCAAGGCCGGTCTTCGGCACGGTGACGCTCATCACCAGCACGTTGGCCACCGGCACCACATAGAACAGGCCGAGCACGATGCAGGGCGCGATCAGGAGCGCCCAGTAGAGCCACTCGCCATGCGCGCGGCCGGGACTGTCGATCGCGGCGGCGCTCATCGGCCGGGCTCCGCCCGCGGCTCCACCAGGATCGCCGCGTCAGGGGCCCAGGAGGCGACGATCTCGTCGCCTTCGGCAAGGGCGATGGCGCCCGCCGGCATCAGGGCGGCGAGCTGCGATCCGTCCGCCAGGGTCAGCGTCACCTCGCAGGTCGCGCCGAGATAGGTGAGCTCGCTGACCCGGCCGCGCGCCGAGCAGGCATCCGCCGAAGGCTCGGTGCGGTGCAGGCGGATCTTTTCCGGGCGCAGCGCAGCGACCGCCTGGGCACCCTCGCCAAGGTCCTGCTGCCGGCCGACCGCAGCCCAGCTCGTCAGCGCCGGCCCGGCGATCTCGGCAAGGCCGTCGGCGCGGCGGCCGATGCGGCCGCGCAGGAAATTGCTCTTGCCGAGGAAGCCGGCGACGAATTCGGTGGCCGGCCGCTCGTAGAGCTCGGCAGGCGGCGCGCATTGCAGGATGCGGCCGCGGTCCAGGATGACGATGCGGTCCGACATGGTCAGCGCCTCCTCCTGGTCGTGGGTCACATAGATGAAGGTGGTGCCGACCTGGCGGTGGATCGCCTTGAACTCCGACTGGAAGTCCTTGCGCAGCGCCCGGTCGAGCGCGCTCAGGGGCTCGTCCAGCAGCAGCAGCTCGGGCTCGAACACCAGCGAGCGGGCCAGCGCCACGCGCTGCTGCTGGCCGCCGGAAAGCTGGCGAGGCAGGCGGCCGGCAAAGGCGCCGAGCTGGGCCATTTCGAGCGCCGCCTCGATCTTCGGGCGGGCCGCCGCGCCGCGGATGCCGCGGGCGCGCAGCGGAAAGGCGACGTTGTCATAGACGGTCAGGTGCGGGAACAGCGCATAGCCCTGGAACACCACGCCGAAATTGCGCCGCTCCGGCGGCAGGCCGGTCACGTCGACCCCGTCGAGCAGGATCTGGCCCGAGGAGGGCGCGACGAACCCGGCAATGCTCATCAGGATCGTCGTCTTGCCGGACCCCGACGGGCCGAGCAGCGTGACGAACTCGCCGGCCTTGATGTCGAGATGGGTCTCGTGCAGCGCGACGAAGTCGCCATAGCGCTTGGCAAGACCGGACAAGACCAGATTGTTTTTCACCGCCTCGACGCCCCGTTCGTCCCAGCGCCCCCGGGCGCCCCAAAAACGACAAAAGTGTTGGTCCAGCCCGACTTGGAGGTCAAAACGAATTATGTGCAAAACATATAATCTCAAATTATAACCACCTGGCGACTATGCCGTCCCCGGGCGAGGAAACGCCATGGATACCCGTCATCTGGAAGCCTTTCGCGCGGTGATCGAAACCGGTTCGATGACGGCGGCCGCCGCGCTCACCGGCAAGTCGCAGCCGGCGGTGAGCAATCTCATCACCCGCCTCGAGGACGAGCTCGGGCTCGCCCTGTTCAAGCGGCGCAAGGGCAAGCTGGAAGCCACCCCCGAGGCGGCGCTGTTCTACGAGGAGGCGCGCCGCTCGCTCGGCGCGCTGGAGCGCACCATGGAGGTGGCGCGCGATCTGAAGCGCGTGAAATCGGGCACGCTGGCGCTGGCGAGCCAGCCGGGCCTTGCGACCTATGTGCTGCCGCCGATCATTGCCGAACTCCTGAAGCGCTGGCCCGACGGCACCGTGCGCTTCATCACCCGCTCGTCGCCGACGGTGCGCGATCTCGGCCGCATCGATGCCTTCGATATCGGCTTTGCTGAACTGCCGATCGACAGTCCGGCGGCCATCATCGAGGTCTTCCAGATCGGCTGCGTCGCGGTGCTGCCGGCCCGTCATCCGCTCGGCCGGCATCCGGTGATCACGCCGGCCCTGCTCGAAGGCGTGCCGGTCATCTCGCTCTATGCCGATCACTTCCTGCACGAGGCGATCGAGCGGGCCTTCGCCGAGGCCGGCGTGCCGCTGAAGATGGCGGCCCATGTCGAGTTCTTCGGCTCGGCCTGCGCGCTGGTCATGGAAAATCTCGGCGTCACCATCGTCGATGCCGCGACCGGCGCGCATTTCGACAAGCTCGGCCTGGTGATCCGGCCGTTCGAGCCGGAGCTCTTCTACAAATTCGCCATGTTCCGCCCGACCAACCGGCCGCTGTCGCGGATCGCCACCGACTTCGTCGCGGAGTTCCGCAGGATGTCGACGGCGCGGCCGGGCTGAGGCGGCATCAGGGCGCGACCGGTTCGAGCCCGCACCATTCGGTGATGGACGGTGCGATCGCGCCGGTGATCCGGCGGATCGCGCTGATCCGGACGCGCTCGTCGAAGCCATGGATGTTGTCGGCGAGCGGGCCGTAGGTCAGCAGCGAATGCGGGTCACGGCGACATCCGGACATCGGGGAGGAAGCTTCGGGCGGCGGATCAGTCGAGATCGCGCAGCAGGCCGGCGAGGATCGCGCAGCGGCGCGCCAGCGTGGAGCGGATCATGTATTCGCCCGGCGTGTGCAGGCCGGCGCCGTCGACGCCGAGGCCGTCGAGCGTCGGAATGCCGAGGGCGCCGGTAAAGTTGCCGTCGCTGCCGCCGCCGAACTGGCCGTGGCCGAGCTTGAGGCCGGCTTCGGCCGCGATCGCCCGGGCCCGCTCGAACAGGGCGAGCGTGCCGCGTCCGCACTGGAAGAGCGGGCGGACCGGGCCGGGCTCGACCTCCACGGTGATGCCCTGGCCGCGCGCGCCGGCAAGACCGAGCATGGCGGCGCGGACACGGGCGACGCTCGCTTCCGTCGGCGAGACGCAGAGCACCTCGGCCTCGCAGGCCGTCGGGATGACATTAACGAACTTGCCGCCCCTGACGACGCCGACGCTGAAGGTCTCGCCGGCGTCGAAATCAGACCGCGTCTCGATCTCGCCGATCAGCTCGGCCATGGCGGCGATGGCGCTCTTGCCGTGGCGGTTGTCGACGCCGGCATGGGCCGGTCGGCCGCGCGTCCGGATGACGAAGCGCTGGAAGGCATGCCGGCCGGTGACCAGCCGCCCGTCATGGGAAGGTTCCGGCACCAGCACGTAGCGCTGGCGCAGCGCCTCCCGTTCGATCAGGTCGCGGCTGGTCGGGCTGCCGATTTCTTCGTCGGGAATGAACAGGAAGGTGACGGGAAGCTTCGGTTTCAGGTTCAGCCGCCCGATGAGCTCCAGGGCGTGGAGCGCCATGCGCATGCCGCCCTTCATGTCATAGATGCCGGGGCCATAGATCCGGTCACCCTCGATCGAGACGGCGAGGTCGCGGCCGACGGAATCGGCGCCATGCACGGTGTCGAGATGGCCGAGTACCAGGATGCCGCCTTCGACCTCGCCGCCAGGGCCGGCGAGCCGCGCGATCACCGTGTCGCCATAGACCTCGCCAGGCTTGCGCTCGACCGCCAGGCCGAGGCGCGCCGTCTCGGCCGCCGCCAGATCCATCATCCTGTCGACGCCGGCCTTGTCGAAGGTCGGGCTGTGGATGCGCGCCCAGGCCATGATGGCCTCGGCAAGCTCGGTGTCATGGACAGCGGCGACGAGCGACATCAATGGGTTCCTCCCGGGGAGCAGTTTCGGCGCAGCCTTGTTTATAATGATACGAGTGTCAACAGATGATACTTTGCCTGCGAGGCTGAGCCATGCGTTGCCGACTCTGGCCGTCGGCTCTACCGGTGAGGAGGGATCATTTGCCGCCGAAAGCCGCGACCATGCCTGAGCCGCCGAGAAAGGTGCCGACCCGTGCCGGGGTGCCGATCGTGCGGGCGGTCGAGCGCTCGATCGCGCTATTGCGGGTGTTTCAGCCCGGCCGGCCGCGACAGACGCTGACCGAGCTGGCCGGCGCCACCGCGCTGGACAAGAACACCGCGCGGCGGCTGCTGCACACGCTGGAGGCAGGCGGGCTGGTCGATCACAAGGACGGGCTCTATGCGCTGAGCCACGGCCTGCTCGAACTGTTCGCCGCCGTCGATATCGGCGGGTCGCTGCGCGAGGTGGCGGCGCCGGTGCTGCGCGCGATCGCCGAGGAGACGTCGGCGACGGCCTTTCTCTGGGTGCACAGGGACGGCATGGCGGTCTGCATCGAGCGCGTGCGGCCGACCGCGCCACGCGTCGAGGTCACCTGGTCGGCGGTGGGAAGCCGCACCACGCTGAACAGCGGCGGCGGGCCGCTCGCGCTGCTCGGCCATCTCGCGCCGGTCGACCGCGCACGCGCCCTCGCCCAGGTCATGGTGCGGCGGACGCCGTTCAGCCTGGTCGACAGGGACGAGCTCATGGCCAAGGCTGCCGAGATCGCCCGCGACGGCGCGGTCCTGGCGGCGGACGATTATGTTGTCGGGCTGACGGCGCTCGGCGTGCCGGTTTTCGACCGGCACGGGCAATTGCTTGGCGCGCTCAGCATCTCGACGCTCGGCGATCACGCGCGCGAGCTGGTGGCAGCGGGCTATTTCGCGACATTGAAGGCCCATGCTGCCGCGCTCGGGCGGCGGGCGCTCTGACCGCCGGCATGCGGACGGCGCCTCGGGCGCGGCCGGCGCCGCATGGCTCGGTTGTGCCTGCGCCGCTTGCCGGTGAGGACCTGCCCATCTAAGCCGCCGCCGGATCGCGGCCGAGCAACAGGAGGCGGACAATGAGCCGCGACGTGCCTGCGGAGCCACAGAACATCTATGACGACCCGACCTTCTTCGCCGGTTACCGGGCCTTGCGCCAGAACGACAGCGGCCTCAACGGCGCGCTGGAGACCCCGGCGCTGCGCGCGCTCCTGCCGGCGCTTGCCGGTCTCCGGGTGCTCGATCTCGGTTGCGGTTTCGGCGATTTCGTGCGGTTCGCCCGGGGGCAGGGCGCCGTGGCGGTGACCGGGCTCGATATTTCCGAACGCATGCTGGAGGAGGCGGCACGGCTCACCGACGATCCGGCTGTCGGCTATGTCAGGGGCGCGATCGAGGATTTCGGGCCGATCTCGGGCGCCTTCGACCTCGCCGTCTCTTCGCTCGCCCTGCATTACGTCGCCGACTACCGGTCGGCCGTTTCGCGCATCTTCGACGCGCTAGCGCCCGCAGGCCGCTTCGTCTTCTCGGTGGAACATCCGATGTGCACGGCCGATCCCTCAGGCTGGACCTGCGATGCGGCGGGCCGGCCGCTGCATTGGCCGGTCGACCGCTATCGCGAGGAGGGCAGGCGCGACACCCGCTGGTTCGTCGACGGCGTCGTCAAATATCACCGCACCGTCGAGACCTATGTCACGGGACTGATCGCTGCCGGTTTCCGGATCGAGGCGCTGGGCGAGCCGGCGCCCACCGCCGCTGCGCTGGCGGCACGGCCGGAGCTGGCGCTGCATGCGCGGAGGCCGCCGTTCCTCCTGCTGTCGGCGCTGCGGCCAGCCTGACGCTCCGGTCAGGCCATCTGCGCGTCGAGATGGGCCGTGCCGCGCCGGCGGACCCAGGCTTCGAGGTCCCGGGGCGGCAGCGCCTTGGCATAAAGGAAGCCCTGCAGCACATGGCAGCGCAGCGCCTGCAGGAAGCGCCGCTGCGCCTCGCTCTCCACGCCCTCGGCGACGACGTTCAGCGCCAGGCTGTGGCCGATGCGGATGACCGCAGAGGCGACGGCGCGGGCGTTCTGGTCGGTTTCGAGATCGCGCATGAAGCTGCGGTCGATCTTCAACTCCTCGATCGGCAGGCGGGTGATCGACGACAGGCTGGAATAGCCGATGCCGAAATCATCGAGCGACAGGCGGACGCCGAGCGCGTGGACCGCCTGCACGGTGGCGGTGGTGTCCGCGCGCTGATCCATCATGACGCCCTCGGTGATTTCGAGGGTGAGCGCCCTGGCGTCGAGCCCGTGGCGTTGCAGCGCCGCGGCGACGATGTCAGGCAGGCGGCGGCTGCGGAAGTTGAGCGGCGACAGATTGACCGAGACGGTGGGGATGAGGATGCCGCGCTGGCGCCATTCCGCCATCTGGCGGCAGGCTTCGCCCAGCACCCATTCGCCGACCTGCTCGATCAGGCCGGTTTCCTCCGCAACGGCGATGAACTTGTCGGGCGGGATGTTGCCGAGCACCGGATGGTGCCAGCGGGCCAGCGCCTCGACGCCCTGCAGGGCGTCGTCCTCGGCACGCACCTGCGGCTGGTAGTGCAGTTGCAGGCCGCCCTGGCCGAGCGCGTCGCCGAGCGCCGCGCCCAGGACGAGCCGCTCCTGGGACAGCTGATTCATGTCCTGGCTGAAGAAACGATGCGTGCCGCGGCCGGAGGCCTTGGCCTCGTACATGGCGGTGTCGGCATGTTTCAGCAGGGCCTCCTTGTTCAGCCCGTCGCGCGGATAGAGGCTGATGCCGATGCTGGCGGAGACCGGCAGGGCCATGGTCTCGACCTGGACCGGATCGGCGAGCGCGCCGAGGATGCGGTCGGCCACCTGGGCGGCATCGCCGATGCCGCAGTCGTTCAGCATGACTACGAATTCGTCGCCGCCGAGCCGGCTGACGATGTCGCCGGCCCTCAGCTCGGCCTGCAGGCGGCGGGCGATCTCGACGAGCAGGGCGTCGCCGGCGGAATGGCCGAGCGAGTCGTTCACGTCCTTGAAATTGTCGATGTCGAGGAACAGCAGGGCGAGCTGCCTGCCGCCGGCAGCGGCCGTGGCGATCGTCTGGTCGATCCTGGCGCCGAGCATGAGACGGTTCGGCAGGCCGGTCAGCGTGTCGTAATAGGCGAGCTGGTCGATATAGGCCTTGGCATCGTGGCGCTCGATGGCGAGCGCGCAGAGATGCACGCAGGCCTCGACCAGACGCTCGTGCCAGGCACTCGGCCCGCGCTTCTCGCGGAAATAGAAGGCGAAGGTGCCGGCGACGCGGCCATCCTTGAGCTTGATCGGGCTCGACCAGCAGGCGAGCAGGCCGAGCGGCAGCGGCAGTTCCTTGTACGGCGCCCAGAGCGGGCTCGTGTCGATGTCGTCGACCAGGACGGGAATGCCGAGATAGGCGGCCGTGCCGCAGGAGCCGACATTGGGACCGATCGGCACGCCGTCGAGCGCCCGGCTGTAGTGGTCGGGCAGGCTGGGGCCGGCGAGCGGGCGGATGCAGCCGGCGCCGTCGATGCGCAGGATCGAGCAGACGACGCCGGGGGTGATCGCCTCGACCTGACGGCAGATGAGATCGGTCACCTCGCCCAGCGGCCGGTCGTTGGCAAGCGCCTCGAGCACGCGCTGCTGCAGCATCTGGGTCTGCTTGGCTTCGGTGATGTCGGCGATGACGGAGACGGCATGGCGGAACCGGCCGGCCTGGTCGCGGATCGGGTTGATCGAGGCCGAGAGCCAGATTTCACGACCGGATTTGGTATAGCCGAGGATCTCCTCGCGCAGCCCGCGCTCGCGGCCGGCAAGGCCGTTGAGATGGGCGAGGGTCTTCGGATCGGTGTGGCGGCCGCGCAGGAGCGCGGTGGGCGAGCGGCCCATCACCTCGGACCGTTCATAGCCGAACATGGCCGTGAAGGCCCGGTTGCAATAGACGATGCGGCGCCTGATGTCGGTGATGATCACGGCCCGGTCGGTCTCGTCGGCGACCAGCGAGGGAAGATAGATCTCCTCGCGCCGCTGCATGTCGGCGGTGATGTCCCTGGCGAAGGCCGCGCGGAAGCGGAACTCGCCGGAGCGGATGTCGGACAGCGAAAGCGTGATCCAGGCGATGCTGCCGTCCTTGCGTGCGACCGGCAGCTCCGTGCTGGTGCCGGGACGGGGCGGGGAGGCGCCCGCCTGTCTGATTGAGGGCGATCGCCTGGGCGTCGGCAGCGACAGAAGCAGGCTGCTCTCGCGGCCGATCACCTCGTCGCGGCTATAGCCCCACAGGCGCTCCGCCGCCTGGTTGAAGAATGTCACAGTATCGTCGGGGCCGAACATGACGACAGCGTCGATGGCCTGCTCCAGCACCGGGCCAAAGAGTGTAGTCGCACTATCGGCTTGCTGGCTTTCGCTCATTGCCTGACCCGCAGACCCTGCCTCCCGCAGCGAGGCGGATAGCATGCAGAAATGGGCGGCTCTGTCCAGCAAAGCTAAAAGAGGTGTCTCGTTCTTGGTGTATATGATCGATACGCGCCAGATTTTTTCCCGCGTGACTTCGCCTTATTGCGTGGGTTGCGGATTTTCCAGCGCGCGAAGCTGGCGGTGTCTGCGGTGGGCCCGGCCATTCCGTTCCGGAATGGAAGTGTATCGCCCCGGACGGGCGGGCGCAGCACTGGCGCCAGCGGAGCCTTGACTCCGGCCCGGCAAAGCTGTTTGATGAGAACAAAATAGGAACAAGACATGGGCGCGACACCGGATACCCTCCGCGCGCTGAAATTGCAGCTGGCGGCTCTGGAGCGGCCGGCGGCCTTTGATGCGTCGCAAATCTTCTCTTTCGGCCTGCCGATGGTGGATGATCCGCTGGGCGGCGGGCTCGATCGCGCGGCGCTGCACGAAGTGTTCGCGCGTGCGCCGGCCGATGCCGCGGCGGCGGCCGGTTTTGCCCTGGGCCTTGCGCTCAGGGCGGCGGGCGAGGGGCGGATCGTCTGGATCCGGCAGGACTTCGCCGATCTGGAAGCGGGCCGGCTCGATGCCCTCGGGCTGGCCGAGTTCGGCCTCGATCCCGGTCGCCTGGTGCTGGTCCGGGCCAAGGATGGCACCGACGTGCTCAAGGCCGGCGCGGAGGCCGCCCGCTGCACGGCGCTCGGCGCCGTGCTGATCGAGCCGTGGGGCGCTCCGAAAGTGCTGGATCTGAACGCGTCCCGCCGGCTGTCGCTGATCGCCGTCGCCTCGCGAGTGACCACCTTGATGGTGCGTGTCGCCGCCGCCCCCATGCCGAGCGCCGCCGCCTCCCGCTGGGCGGTCGCGGCGCTCGCCTCCCGGCCGCTGGAGGCCAATGCCCCCGGTTTTCCCGCCTTCGCCATCAGTTTGTTGCGTCACCGGGCCGGCGTGCCGCCCCGGCAATGGCGCGTGGAGTGGGATCGTGACGAAACTCGTTTCAAGGACGGAACCTTCCGAAACAGGGCCCTTGCCGGCGCATGGCAGCCTGTCGCCGCGCCGCTACCTGGCCGTCTGGCTGCCCTTCCTGCCGGCGGACCGGTGGAGGAGGCTTTGCCCCTCCGGCGGGCCGGATGACCCGCCGCTGGTCTTCACCGAGAAGGTCCGCAGCGCCCTGAGGCTTGTCGCCGTCGACCGGCGGGCGCTGGCGCTCGGGCTCAATCCCGGCCTGACTCTGGCCGATGCCCGGGCGCGGGTGCCCGATCTCCTGGCGGTGGATGCCGAGCCGGCCAGGGACGCGGCCCTGCTCATGCGGCTCGCCGAGGCCTGCGATCGCTATACGCCGCTGGTGGCCATGGACGGGACCGACGGGCTGGTGCTCGACATGACCGGCTGTTCCCACCTGTTTGGCGGCGAGGCCTCCCTGCGGGCCGATCTCATCGGGCGCTTCGCCGGCGCCGGGGTCGAAGCGCGCGCCACGATCGCCGGCACGCCGGAGGCCGCGCGGGCGCTTGCCCGCTTCGGCCGGCTCGCCGTCGTCGCTCCGGGCGGCGAGGCGCAGGCCGTGGCGCCGCTGCCGGTCCTGGCGCTCGGCCTCGACGCGGAAACCGTGCTGGCGCTGTCGCGGGCCGGCCTGAAGACCATCGGCGATCTCGCCGCGCGGCCGTCGACGCCGCTCGCCGCCCGTTTCGGTGCCCGGCTCGTCGCGCTGCTGCAGCGCGCGCTGGGGCGGGAGGACATCCGCATCACGCCGCGCCGGCCGGTTCCGGCCTGCATCGTCGAACGGCGGTTCGCCGAGCCGATCGGCCGGGCAGACGATATCGAGGCGGCGCTTGCCATGCTGATGCGGCGGGCGGCGGCACTGCTCGAACGGCGCGGCGAGGGCGGGCGGGCCTTCGAGGCAAGCTTCTTCCGGACCGACGGCGCCGTCAGGCGCATCATGGTGGAGACCGGCCGGCCGGTGCGTGACGCCGCCACCGTGATGCGGCTGATCAACGAGCGCATCGAGGCGCTCGCCGATCCGATCGACCCCGGTTTCGGCTTCGACCTGATCCGTCTCTCCGTGCCGGCGACCGAACCTTTCACGATCGCCCAGGCCAGCCTCGACGGCCGCCAGGTGGCAGCCGACGAACTGGCCGCGCTGGTCGACAGGCTGACCGCCCGTTTCGGCGCCGACCGCGTGCTGCGGTTTGCCGCGCGCGACAGCCACGATCCCGAACGGGCGGCCCGGCTGGTTCCGGCTGGACGGGCGGCAGAGGCAGGGGAGGCGGCCTGGCCGCAGGCCGAAGCCGAGGCGCCGCCTACCCGTCCGCTGCATGTCTTCGACCCGCCGCAGCCGGTCGAGGCCATTGCCGAGGTGCCCGACGGGCCGCCCCTGAGCTTCCTGTGGCGGCGCTGCCGGCACGATGTCGCAAGGTCCGAGGGACCGGAGCGGATCGCCGCGGAATGGTGGCGCGAGCCTGACCGGCCGGCGCGCGACTATTACCGGGTGGAGGATGCCGAAGGGCGCCGGTTCTGGCTGTTCCGCAGCGGCGCCTATGGCGCGGACACGCCACCGCGCTGGTTCCTGCACGGGCTGTTCGCATGAGCCAAGACCCCATCTATGCCGAGCTTGCGACCGCCACCAATTTTTCCTTCCTGCGCGGCGCCTCGCACGCCAGAGACCTGGTCCTGACGGCCTTCGGGCTCGGCCATGCCGGCATCGGCATCGCCGATCGCAACACCGTGGCCGGCGTGGTCAGGGCCTATGCGGCGCTGAACCAGATCCGCGAGCAGCTTGCCGCCGCGGGTGGACCGGCGGCCAAGGCGGCCGCCTGCTTCAAGCTTGCGGTCGGGGCACGCCTCGTCTTCACCGACGGCGCACCCGACATCATCGCCTATCCCGCGAACAGGGCCGGCTGGGGCCGGCTCTGCCGGCTGCTGACCATGGGCAACCGCAAGGCGAAAAAAGGCGAATGCCTGCTCACCCTGGACGATCTCCTCGCCGACACCGGCGGTCTCCTGCTCATCGTCATGCCCGGCCGATCCCTCGACGGCCTTGCCGGCGTGCTCGCGCGCGTCGCCGAGGCCGCGCCCGGTGCCACCTGGCTCGCCGCGGCCATGCATCGGCAGGGCGACGACCGCCGCCGGCTCGCCCGCCTGGCGCGGCTCGGCGCCACCGCCGGCGTTGCGCTCGTCGCCGTCAACGACGTGCTCTATCACGTGCCCGGCCAGCGCGACCTGCAGGATGTCATGACCTGCATCCGCGAGGGCACGACGATCGAGGCGGCCGGCCGTCTCCTGGAGATCAATGCCGACCGGCACCTGAAGGATCCGCGCGAGATGGCGCGGCTGTTCCGCGACTGTCCCCAGGCGCTCGACGAGATCCAGCACGTTCTGGCGCGGGTCGAATTTTCGCTTTCCCAGCTCGAATACGAATATCCCGAAGAGCCGGTGCCACCTGGCTGGAATGCTCAGAGTTGGCTTGAGGAGTTGACTTGGCTGAACGCTGCGATCCGCTACCCGGCAGGTGTTCCCGATAAGGTGATAAACCTTCTCAAAGAGGAACTGCAGCTCATCCGCGACCTCGACTATGCCCGTTATTTCCTGACCATTCGCGATATCGTCCGAGTCGCCGATGATAAGGGCATTCTCTGCCAGGGCCGGGGGTCGGCGGCGAATTCAGCCGTCTGCTACGTGCTTGGCATTACCGCAGTCGATCCGAACGACCATGACGTCCTGTTCGCCCGTTTCCTGTCGAGCGAACGGCGCGAACCGCCCGACATCGACGTCGATTTCGAGCATGAGCGGCGCGAGGAGGTGATCCAGCACATCTACGAGCGTTACGGCCGCGAGCGGGCCGGCATCGCCGCGACCGTCATCAGCTACCGCCCGCGCAGCGCCATCCGGGAGGTCGGCAAGGTGATGGGCCTCACCGAGGATGTCACCGCAAGGCTCGCCGGCATGGTCTGGGGCAGCTGGGGCGAGGGGATCAGCGACGAACAGATCCGCCAGGCCGGGCTCGATCCGGCCAATGCCACGGTGCGCCGGGCGGTCGACCTCGCCGTCCGCCTGCTCGGCTTTCCGCGCCACCTCTCCCAGCATGTCGGGGGCTTCGTGCTGACGCGCGACCGGCTCGACGAAATGGTGCCGATCGGCAATGCCGCCATGGATGATCGCACCTTCATCGAATGGGACAAGGACGATATCGACGAGCTGAGGCTGATGAAGGTCGACGTGCTGGCGCTCGGCATGCTCACCTGCATCCGCAAGGCTTTCGACCTTCTGCGGGAGCATAACGGCCTGGATTACGGGCTCGCCGATGTGCCGCCCGAAGATCCCGATGTCTACGCCATGCTGCAGAAGGGCGATTCCATCGGCGTGTTCCAGGTGGAGAGCCGGGCGCAGATCAACATGCTGCCGCGGTTGAAGCCGAAGAGCCTCTATGACCTCGTCATCCAGGTAGCCATCGTCCGGCCGGGCCCGATCCAGGGCAATATGGTCCATCCCTATCTGCGTCGCCGGAACGGCCAGGAACCGGTGACTTTTCCTGCACCTGCGCCGGACTATGGTCCGGCGGACGAACTGCACAAAGTCCTCGGCAAGACCATGGGCGTGCCGCTGTTCCAGGAACAGGCGATGCGGCTCGCCATGGAAGCGGCGAAATTTACCGCGGACGAGGCGAACGGCCTGCGCAAGGCGATGGCGACCTTCCGCAATGCCGGCACGATCGGGACCTTCGAGGAGATGATGGTCGGGCGCATGGTGGCGCGCGGCTATCCGCCCGATTTCGCCAGGAACTGCTTCGAGCAGATCAAGGGTTTCGGCAGCTACGGCTTTCCGGAAAGCCATGCCGCTTCCTTCGCCAAGCTCGTCTACATCTCCTCCTGGATCAAACGCCACCATCCGGCGGCCTTCGCCTGTGCCCTGCTCAACGCCCAGCCCATGGGCTTCTACGCACCGGCGCAGATCGTCCGTGACGCCCGCGAGCATGGCGTGGAGGTGCGGCCGGTCGATCTCAACGAAAGCCTCTGGGACAACCACCTGCAGCGCAACGCCGAGGGCGAGCTCGCGCTGAGGCTCGGTTTCCGCCAGGTCGACGGTTTCCAGAAAGCCTGGGCCGAGGTGCTGAAGGATAGGCGCGGCAAGGGGTTCGCCAGTATCGAGGAGCTTGCCGTCCGCACCGGCCTGCCGCACCGGGCGCTGCAGATCCTCGCCGATGCCGATGCCTGCCGCTCGATCGGGCTCGACCGGCGCGAGGCGCTCTGGGCGGTGCGCCGCCTGCCGGACGACCAGCCGCTGCCGCTCTTCGCCGCGGCCGCGGCGCGCGAGCTCGGTGCGGATGCGGATGCGCACCTGCCGGTCATGCCGCTCGCGGAACATGTGGCGGCCGACTACCAGACGGTCCGGCTGTCGCTGAAGGCCCATCCGATGGAGATCCTGCGCCCGCGTTTCGCCGGCGAGGGAGTGACCACCTGCCGCGGCACCAACGACAAGCCGGATGGCGCCTTCGCCAAGGTTGCCGGCGTCGTCCTGGTGCGCCAGCGGCCGGGCAACGGCACGGCGATCTTCATCACGCTGGAGGACGAGACCGGCATCACCAATGTCGTGCTCTGGGCCCGCAAGTTCGAGCGTTTCCGCCGCGAGGTGATGGGCGCGCGCCTGCTGCTGATCGAGGGCCTGATCCAGAAGAGCCCGGAAAATGTCGTGCACCTGATGGCCGAGCGGGTGATCGACCGCACGGCGGAGCTCGGCCATCTCTCGGACACGCACCGGACCGAGCCGCTCGTCGGCCGCGCCGACGAGGCCGCCCATCCGCAATATCCGCGCCAGTCCGGCCATCCGCGCAATGTCCGGATCCTGCCGAAATCACGCGACTTTCACTAATGAGGCGGCCGGCAAGTGGCTCCTTTGTATCTGCTGTTCTGCGCCCAGCCCGGCCATCCTTCGAGGTTCACTACGCTCGCACCTCAGGACGGGGCGTATAGAATGGCATATCGCGTGCTGGCTCAAGTCATGCTGCTCTACTGCAGCGGATAGGTACTGCTGCGATACTCTCCAGCCTTCATCCTGAGGCACCCGCACCACTAGGCGCGGGTCTCGAAGGACGGCTCACCCTCGTGCAAATCATTTTCCAGGGAATGACTAAACGTTAAGCCTTGAAATAGGTGATCTGCTGGCTGGTCGCGACGAGCCGTCCCGACGGCGTCCAGAGCTGAGCCGTCTGGTCGCCGTAGGAGCGGCTGAAGACCTGGGCGTCGGCGACCCCGAGCAGCTCGGTGGTGTTCTCTGCCGCCAGCTCGGCCGCGTCGATATGGAAATAGGTGGTCATCGACACCGTTCCGAACGGCACCATGCCGCCGCGGACATGGAAGATGCGGCCGAAAAAGGCATCCGCCATGGCGGCGAGCGACAGCATGTCGATCCGCCGCGGCCGATGGTCCGACAGCCACAGTTCCGAGCGGGGATCGGCGAGCGCGGCATCCGTCGGGTCGCGGAACCGGGGCAAGCCGGAGACGAAGCGGAAGTCATATTGCCGCGTCCAGCCCGAGAACCCGTCCATCACCAGCGGCTTCACCTCCGATGAGGGCACCACGTCCGGCATGGTCGCGACCTGATGCGCAAAGGAGGGCCGGCGCTCGGCGGTGATCGCGGTCGCGGTTGCGACCACCTCCTGACCCGACCCGTCCTCGGCCTCCTGGACGAGATCCACGGACCAGTGTTGCGAGGAACGGTTGGCGCGGACGAGACGCACGTCGATGCCAAAACGGCCGCGCCGCACGGGCGCGCAATAGTTGACGGTGAGTGCCAGCGCCTCGCCGCTGCGCTCGCCATGGGTCAGCACGGCCTGCAGGATGGTGGCGGCGGTCGCGCCGCCGAACGGGCCGACAAAGGCCCAGTAGTGGTCGCTGGTGGCGCCGAAACGGTTGCCGTTCTCGACGACGACCCGGGTTGCCTGGTCGAAGGGATGCAGGTCTTGGTCGGATGCGGACGGCACGGCAGGCTCCTGGTGATGGTCTCAAGGCGCCATGGTCGGCTGCCCGGCGCCCGGATTCAATGACATGGCAGGTCATCACGGCCGGCCGTTCGGCCGATGCCGCCGGCGGCACGGCGGCACGTTTCGACACTGCCCGAAACAACCGCTCGTCCCGGCGGTTAGGCTGAAGGTGTCCCTCAAGGAGGCACCCCGATCCCATGGTTGCGCCATCACAGGCCGCGCGGCCGGCCGTGCGCCCCGGCCTCTGCCTCGTCACGCTCTGCCTTGCGGTGCTGCTCGCCCAGCTCGACACGGCCGTGGTCAATCTCGCCACCCGGCCGATCGGCGATCATTTCGGAGCCGGCGTCGCGGCGCTGCAATGGGTGCTCGACAGCTACAATCTGACCTATGCCGTGCTGCTGATGACCGGCGGCCTCCTCGCCGACCTCTATGGCCGCCGGCGCGGCTTCATGACCGGCGTCGGCATTTTCACCGCCGCTTCGCTCATTTGCGCGCTCGCGCCGTCCGTGGCGCTGCTCATCGCCGGCCGGGCGCTGGCCGGCCTTGGCGCCGCGCTCATGCTGCCGGCTTCGCTGGCCATCGTCCGCGTCGTCTTCACCAACCCGGCTGAACGCGGCCGCGCGCTCGGCATCTGGGCTGCCTGCAACGGCCTCGCCCTCGCGCTGGGCCCGACCGTCGGGGGCCTGCTCGTCGACCGTCTCGGCTGGCGCAGCATCTTCCTCGTCGTGGTTCCCCTCGGCCTGGCCGCGCTCGCCGCGGCACCGGCCTATATTCCGGAAAGCGCCGATCCCGGCGGCCGCAGTTTCGATCTGACCGGGCAGGTGCTGGGCGCCGGCGCGCTCGGGCTGCTGGCCGGCGGAGCGATCGCGCTGCACGGCGCATCGCACCTCGCTCTCCTCCTGTTCGCCGCAAGCCTCGCCCTGTTCATCCTGTTCGCCATGGCCGAAGCCCGGCGCGGCGGCGCCGCCCTGGTGCCGGCGGACCTGTTCGCCGCGCCCCGCTTTTGCGGCGCGGTCATCGCGACGGCGGGCATGACCTTCGGCATGTATGGCGTGCTGTTCCTGCTGCCCTTTACCTGGCAGGCGACGGGCCGGTTCGAGGCGACTGGCGCCGGCCTCGCCCTGATGCCGATGGCGCTGATCTTCGTGCTGGTCTCGCCGTTTTCCGGTCGGGCCGAAGCGGCGGCCGGCACGCGCGCGGTGGTCGCCGGCGGCCTTGGCCTCATCAGCCTCGGCCTCGGCGTCATCGGCGCCGGTTCCGGCTGCCTCATCGCCGCGGAAGCCGGCCTCGGCCTCACCGGGCTCGGCATGGGCCTTGCCACCGGCCCGCTGATGGGAGCAGCGGTCGGCGCGGTCCCGGCGGCCCGTTCGGGGACGGCCAGCGCGCTGATCAATGTGGCGCGCATGGCCGGCGCCACGATCGGCGTCGCGCTGCTCGGCGCGCTGCACGTGGTCGCGGGGGAGGGCGCGGCCGGCCTCCGCCTCGCCATGGTGGCCGGCGGCGCGGTGCAGCTCGCCTGCGCCGCGCTCGCCTTCGTCCTGATGGCGGAGGATCAGTCTTCGACGAAGGCCTGAAGCCGGCCGATCGCATCGTCCCACTGGCGCGACACGTCGTCGAGATAGGCCCGCAAGGCGTCGATCGGCGCCGGCCGGAACTCGAACAGGCTCTCGCGGCCCGCGCGCGTGCTGGCGACCAGGCCGGCCTCCTCCAGCACGCGCAGGTGCTTGGTGACGGCCTGCCGGGTCAGGCTGGTGTGGGCCGACAGGGCCGCGATCGACTGCCGGCGGCCGCCGCTGAGGCGGGCCAGCAGCGACAGCCGCGTCGGATCGCCGAGCGCGGCAAAGATCGGCGCCGTGACGGCGGGCGCGGCGAGGGCCGGTGCAGCGCCGGTCCCGCCGGCCGAATTGAAGGCGGCCATCAGGGCGTCTCAGCTTTCGACATGCGCCTTGATGTTCCCGGTCTGCTCGGCCCAGCCGCCGTCGTTCATGCGCATGGCTTCGGCCCGGCGCTGCGCCGGCACCTTGTCGAAACCGGATTCGACGATGTCGAGCCGCGTGCCGCCGGCCTCGGGCACGAGGCGGAACTCGACGAGGGTCGGCGTCTCGCCGGAATAGTCGACGGCGGGATCGACGGCATAGGGATGCCAGGTGAAGGCGAACAGCCGCGGCTCGTCCATCGTCACGACCTTGGCCTGCCACTGCACATGTTCGTAGCCCGGATAGGTGATGTGTCCGGTCGAGGTCTCGCCGGTCACGAAGGGGCCATCCAGCTTCACCCGGAACCACGTCCCGAATTCATTGTGGTCGGTCAGTGCCCGCCAGACGCGCGCCACCGGCGCCTTCAGAAGCACGGATTTCTCGATGCGATCGGTCATATCTGCAACCTCCTGGTTGCCTGTTCATAATTCGCCTCGGGTCGACATGCAACCAGAAAGTTGCGTTTTATGCCCCTGCCGCTCTCGTGCGGTTCGTGCGAGTAATCGACCGCCCGGATGGCGGCGGCGCGAGGAGAGGCGATGACCAGTGAAGCGGCAGCGGCGATCACCCTTCGGACCGTCAAGGCGAATGGCATCGTCATGCGTTATGCCGAGGCGGGCGAGGGGCCGCTGGTGCTGTTCTGCCATGGCTGGCCCGAGGGCTGGGCGTCCTGGCGGCATCAGCTGGAGGCGCTCGCCGCGCGCGGCTACCGGGCCGTAGCGCCCGACATGCGCGGCTATGGCGGCACCGATGCGCCCGCCGAGATCGCCCGCTACACCATTCTCGATCTCGTCGCCGACCAGGTCGCTCTGGTGAAGGCGCTGGGGGCGAGCGAAGCGGTCATCGTCGGCCACGACTGGGGTGCGCCGGTCGCCTGGCATGCGGCGCTTCTGCGTCCCGACATCTTCCGCGCGGTCGTCGGCATGAGCGTGCCCTGGACGCCGCCAGGCCATACCGACCTCCTGTCGTCGCTCGAGAAGCTTGGCATTCACGACTTCTACATCCAGTATTTCCAGGCGCCGGGCATCGCCGAGGCCGAACTCGACCGCGACCCCGAGGCGAGCCTGCGCCGGATCTATTTCACCGCCTCGGGCAATCAGCGCGACCGCACCAAGGGCTTCACCCATCTCGGCCCCGGCGGCCTGCTCGCCAATACCGTCGATCCGGAGGAACTGCCGGACTGGCTGCCGGCCGAACATCTCGCCTGCATGGCCGCCGAGTTCCGCCGCGTCGGCTTCCGCGGCGGGCTCAACTGGTACCGCAACCTGACGCGCAACTTCCACATCATGGCGCCCTGGCGCGGCGAGCCGATCCGCCAGCCGGCCCTGTTCATCGTCGGCGCCAAGGACGGCGTGATGCGGTTTCCCGCCGCCAAGGCGCAGCTCGAAGCCTATCCGCAAACCCTGCCGGGCCTGCGCGGCCTGCATGTCATCGACATGGCCGGCCACTGGATCCAGCAGGAACGGCCCGAGGAGGTCAGCAGCCTGATCCTTGCGTTTCTCGACGGGCTATGAGCCCGGCGCAGGGCAGCCAAGGCTGGCCAAGCGGGCCGGCCGACGATAGGTGAGGGGCCAAAGCCAGCCTGCCACCCCACCATGTCCAACAATCTGCGCTACGACTATGCCGGTGACGACGCCCTGCTCGAAGGGGCCGACTGGCACGGCCGCAGGCCCGGCGGCCTCGATCTGCATTATCACGAGGAAGTGCAGGTCTCGGTCATCTGGAACGGCGCGCGCGACTATCTCATCGGCCGCCGGGCGGTGACGCTCCGGCCCGGCGAGATCCTGGTCGTGCCAGCCGGTCGGCCGCATCATGCGCAGCCGACGCTCGGCGAGCATATCCGTTCGGTCGAATTCTATCTGGCGCCTGCGGCGCTGCCCGCGGCCCTGCGGCTGCATCTCGCCGCATCCGACTATCTCTTCGCCGACGCGCCGGAATTGCGCGAGATGCGGCCGGCCGATGTTGCCGCCAGGCTCGTCGCCTTCCTCGCAAAGCCCAGTTGGCACCGGCAGCCGGCGCAGCCGGCAGCGGCCGGCCGGCTGATCGGCGCGGTCGCGGGCCACAGGCGGATCAGCGAGGCCGCGGAGACGGCGGGGCTCAGCCGCGAAGGGTTCATTCGGGCCTTTTCGCGCGAAATCGGCATGACGCCGCATGCCTGGCGCATCAACGACCGGCTCAATCTCGGGCGCCGGCTCCTGCGCGCGGGAGAGCCGGTCAGCGATGTCGCCTATGCCGCTGGCTTCAGCGACCAGAGCCATTTCGGCCGCAGCTTCCTGAAGCTGTTCGGCGCGACGCCCGGCCAGTTCCGCGCCGCGCATGGCGGCTTCTGACCAGTCCGCAAGAGGTCACTTTCGTTCTATCGGCCGAGCCGTCCGGGGTGGTTGATCGCCGCCCGGAGCCGACCATGACGCCTTTTGACATCACCCTTCTCGCCTTTGCCGGTTTTGCCGCCGGCACCCTCAACGCCATTGCCGGCGGCGGCACCATCTTCACCTTCTCGGCCCTGATGGCCGTGGGCGTGCCGCCGGTCGCGGCCAATGCGACCAGTGCCGCGGCGGTCGTTGTCGGCTCGGTCGCCTCGACGGTCGCCTATCGGCGCGAGGTCCTGGCTGCGCTGCGGCGGCTCCTGCCGCTCTGCGCCATTTCGGCGCTCGGCGGCGCGGCCGGCGCCTTCCTGCTGCTCCGCTCGGGCGACCAGGCGTTCCGCGCCCTGGTGCCCTGGCTGCTGCTTGCGGCCACCATGCTGTTCGCGGCCGCGCCCCTGATCCAGAAGGCCGTGCAGCGCATGGCCGCGGCGGGCCAGCGCCGGGGCGGCTTCGGGCTCGCCGTGCCGGTTCAGGGCCTCGTCTCGGTCTATGGCGGCTATTTCGGCGCGGGCATGGGCGTGATGATGCTCGCCTCGCTGTCGCTGACCGAGGATTCCGACTATCACGCGATCAATGCCGCCAAGAACCTGATGTCGATCGTCCTGCAGCTGATCGCCGTCGTGGTGTTCATCGCCTCCGGCATCGTGCGCTACGAGATCAGCCTGCTGATTGCCGCGGCCAGCATTGCCGGCGGCTGGATCGGCGTGGTGGCGGCGCGGCGGGTGGCCGAAAGCCATGTCCGGGCCTTGGTCATCGGCAGCGGACTTGCCCTCTCGGCCTGGTATTTCCTGACCTGACCGCGGTCAGCGGCCGGTCATTTCCGCGCCGGCGATGTCGGCGATGGTCCGGCAGCCGGTCAGCGCCATGGTGATGTCGAGCTCGGCTTCCATGTTGCGGATCACCTCGGCGACCCCCTGCTGGCCCGCCACCGCCAGGCCGTAGACATAGGGCCGGCCGAGCAGGACGGCGCGCGCGCCGAGCGCCAGCGCCTTGAACATGTCGGCGCCCGACCTGACGCCGGAATCGAACAGGACCGGCGTGGTTCCGGCAGCCGCGACCACGGCGGGCAGGGCATCGAGCGAGCCGATGGCGCCGTCGACCTGCCGGCCGCCGTGATTGGAGACGACGATGCCGTCGACCCCGCGACGGACCGCTTCGCTCGCGTCGGCGGCGCTCTGAAT
Source organism: Phreatobacter sp. AB_2022a (assembly GCF_026847585.1). Lineage (NCBI taxonomy): Bacteria > Pseudomonadati > Pseudomonadota > Alphaproteobacteria > Hyphomicrobiales > Phreatobacteraceae > Phreatobacter > Phreatobacter sp. AB_2022a. The sequence continues at coordinate 35,599 of NZ_JAPSET010000021.1, read as the reverse complement.
GCCCTTCAGGACCACCGGCAGGCGCGTCATCTTCTTCAGCCGGGACACGTCGTCCCAGACGAGATCCGGCCGCGAATAGATCGCGGTGAAGCGGGCGACCGCCGCGCGGGCCGCAGACAGGCCGAGACCGAAGCGGCGCGCCGCGGAGCTGAGGTCGATCAGGGCGGTGACGAGGTCGAGGCCGGAGGGCTTGACCGGCGATGCCGGCGGCTTGGCCGGGAGGGCCTTCAGGAACACCGGGTCGGTCAGATATTGGGCAAGCCCCTGGCCGCGCAGGAAAGGCAGGGAGGCGAGATCGAGGTCGCGCGGACGCCAGCCGAGAATGGTGGTGTCGAGGGTCAGCACGATGGCCTCGCAGCCGGCGGCCTCGGCACGCCCAACCAGCGAGCGGGTCAGCTCGTCGTCGGTGCTCCAGTAGAGCTGGAACCAGCGCGGCGTGTCGCCGAGCAGGCCGGCGACCTCCTCCATGGCCACCGAGGCCTGGTTGGAAAAGACCATGCCGACGCCTTCGGCCCGCGCGGCCCGGGCCACCGCCCGCTCGGCCTCGCGGTGAGCCATTTCCAGCACCCCGATCGGCGCGAGCAGGAAGGGCAGCTTGTGCATTCGGCCGAACAGCGTGACGGAAAGGTCGCGCCGCGAGGCGTCGGTCAGCATGCGCGGCACGATGGCGTGCCGGTCGAAGGCGGCGCGGTTGGCCGCCATGGTCCGCTCCATGCCGGCGCCACCGGCGACATAGCCGAAGGCGTTGCGGGTCATGGCGCGCCCGGCCGCCTCCTCGAGCGCCGCCGGCGCGACCGGCACTTTCGGCAGCCCGCCGCCGAGCCCGCGCAGATAGATCTCGGTCTGCCGCGTCCGGCCGGGGCCGATGGCGGGCGGGGTTTCGTCCGGGTGGGCCATGGCGCGGTTCCGATCGCGAAAGGGGATGCGGTGCCCCGAAGGGGCGGCTGCCGCGCTAGGGGGTCTGGCGCATCGGCACGAGGCGTTCCCGGCCGACCCGTTCCTGACCGGCGATGCTCCAGGTGCCGTCGAGCACGCCGCCGCGATCGACCCGATAGACGGTCAGGCCCAGCTGGTTGTTCAGGCGGTAGGCCGCCGCAAAGACCTCGCCCTGGCGCATGCAGAAGCCCTGGCTCGCCGGCGTGTCGACGATGGCCCAGCGGATGACGCAGTTGCCGCCCGCGGTGCCCGAGATCTCGGCGACGCCGGAATAGGTCGAGCCGTCGGCATTGCGGCCCTCGACGCGATAGCGGCCGCCGATCGGCGGCGGCGCGGGAGCCCGCTGCTCCTGGCGCTCGGCGCCGGAACGCTTCTGGGCATGCGCATCGGGAACTGCGATGCCCAGCAGGGCGAATTGGGCTGCAAGAGCCATCAGGACGAGGCGAATGGGGCGCATGGCGCATCTCCTGGCTGCTGAATCACCTAGTTCGGTCATATTCCTGCTTATTGTTGCCTTGTCGTTTCGTCACGTCATATCGGGAAATTTCCGGTCGCGGCTTGCACCCTGGCGGGTGGTGACGTTATCTGCCCCCAAACTCCCCGAACCGCTCGAGCCCGACAGGACCTCAGATCCCATGGCCCGCCAATTCGCCTATCACATGTCCGGCCTGACCAAGGCTTATCCGAACGGCAAGAAGGTGCTCGAAAACGTGCATCTGTCGTTCTATCCGGACGCCAAGATCGGCGTGCTCGGCGTCAACGGCGCCGGCAAGTCGACCCTGCTGCGCATCATGGCCGGCATCGACAAGGAATATACCGGCGAAGCCTGGGCTGCCGACGGCGTGCGCGTGGGCTATTTGCCGCAGGAGCCGCATCTCGACCCCGCCCTGACCGTTCGCGAGAACGTCATGCTGGGCGTGGCCGCGAAGAAGGCGATCCTCGACCGCTACAACGAACTCGCCATGAACTATTCCGACGAGACGGCCGATGAAATGGCCAAGCTCCAGGACGAGATCGAGGCGAAGGGCCTGTGGGACCTGGACAGCCAGGTCGACCAGGCGATGGATGCGCTGATCTGCCCGCCCGACGACTGGGCGGTGGACAAGCTGTCCGGCGGTGAGAAGCGCCGCGTCGCGCTGTGCCGCCTGCTGCTGGAGCAGCCGGAAGTGCTGCTGCTCGACGAGCCGACCAACCACCTGGACGCGGAAACGACCAACTGGCTCGAGGGACACCTGCGGACCTATCCGGGCGCCATCCTGATCGTCACCCACGACCGCTACTTCCTGGACAACGTCACCGGCTGGATCCTCGAGCTCGATCGCGGCCGCGGCATTCCGTACGAGGGCAACTATTCCTCCTGGCTCGCCCAGAAGCAGAAGCGCCTGATCCAGGAGGGCCGCGAGGAGGAGACGCGCCTGAAGACGCTCGCCCGCGAGCAGGAATGGATGGCCGCCTCGCCGAAGGCCCGCCAGGCCAAGAACAAGGCGCGCATCCAGCGCTACGACGACCTCGTCAAGCAGGCCGCCGAGAAGGGCCCGACCACCGCCCAGATCATCATTCCGATTGCCGAGCGGCTCGGCAACAACGTCATCGAGTTCAACGAGCTCTCGAAGGCCTTCGGCGACAAGCTCCTCATCGAGGGCCTGTCGTTCAAGCTGCCGCCGGGCGGCATCGTCGGCGTCATCGGCCCGAACGGCGCCGGCAAGACCACGCTGTTCCGCATGATCACCGGATCGGAAAAGCCTGATTCCGGCGAGATCTTCATCGGCGAGACGGTCAAGCTCGGCTATGTCGACCAGTCGCGCGACGCGCTCGCCGACAACAAGACGGTCTACGAGGAGATTTCCGGCGGCAACGAGATCCTCTATCTCGGCAAGCGTGAGATCAATGCGCGTGCCTATTGCGGCGCCTTCAACTTCAAGGGCGGCGACCAGCAGAAGAAGGTCGGGCAGCTCTCCGGCGGTGAGCGCAACCGCGTGCATCTCGCCAAGATCCTGCAGCGTGGCGCCAATGTCCTGCTGCTCGACGAGCCGACCAACGATCTCGACGTCGACACGCTCCGCGCGCTCGAGGAGGCGCTGGAGGATTACGCCGGCTGCGCCGTCATCATCAGCCACGACCGCATGTTCCTCGACCGCATCGCGACCCACATCCTGGCCTTCGAAGGCGACAGCCACGTCGAATGGTTCGAGGGCAATTTCCAGGACTACGAGGAAGACAAGAAGCGCCGCCTCGGCATCGATTCGACCATTCCGAAGCGCATCCAGTACAAGAAGTTCTCGCGCTAGGAAGGGGCGGCCATGACCGGTGCGGCTTTCGACATTCGCCTCGCCGGTCCCGAGGACCATGCCGATATCGCCTTCGTCAACCAGGCGATGGACCGGCACTACAACCCGGCGCTCGCGCCGAACACGGTGGAGGAGGTCACCGACCTTCTCCGCCGCATCGAGCGCGACCGCCGCTTCGGTACCCAATTCGCGCTGGCGCGCCGCGACGGCCAGCCCATGGGGTTTGCCGTCTTCGCCGTGATCCATCCCGGCCGACGGCTCAATGGCTTGATTTTCTTGAAAGATCTGTTCGTCGTGCCGGAGGCGCGCAATCTTGGCCTGGGCGACGCCCTGATGCGCTTTCTCGCCCGCTTCGCCCGCGACAACGGCATCGGCCGCATCGACCTGACGGCCGAGCCGCACAATGCCGGTGCCATGCGGCTCTACGAGCGGCTCGGCATGACAGTGCGCCCGGCCGTCTATTATCGTCTGGACGGGGAGGGCCTTGCCAGGCTCGCCGGCTCGCCGCCGGCCTGACGCGGCGCGTGCCAGCCGCCCTCGCTTCGCGGCGGCCGACGAGACCATGGAGGCGACTTCCTTCCGCCGGGGACCGGCGGTTTCGCGAGGACCAGTCCGGGCTGGCGCGAGCGGCGCGGCCTCGCTCTCCGGCCGCCGCCGATCGTGAGGTCCGCCATGTCCGACCCGGTTTCGCCCGAGGACGCCCGGCGCCGGCTCGCGGCGCACTCCTGGCCGGACCGCGGATCCGGCCGGCGGCCCCCTCAGCCCCGCTGCGCCAAGGCCTCGGCGTTCAGCCAGAACACCTCGCTTTCGCTCGCCGCGGTGTCGAGCCAGAAGAACGGCAGGTGCGGGAACTCCGCTTCCAGGATCTCGTGGCCGGTGCCGATCTCGCAGAGGAGGCCGCCGTCGGCGGTGAGGTGGTCGCCCGCCCCGGCCAGGATGCGCCGGACGATGTCGAGGCCGTCGGCGCCGCCGAGATGCGCCATTTCCGGCTCGCGCGCATATTCCGGCGGGAAGGCCGCGACCTCGGCGGCCGCGACATAGGGCGGATTGGTGATGATCAGGTCGTAGCGGCGGTTGCCGAGCGGGGCGAACAGGTCGCCCTGGACGAGCCGCACATGGTCGTCCGCCTGATGGTCGGCGACATTGAGCCGTGCCACCTCCAGGGCGGCGGCGGAGAGGTCCACCGCATCGACTGCCGCCGCCGGAAAGGCCATGGCCGCGAGAATGGCGAGGCAGCCGGAGCCGGTGCAGAGGTCGAGCGCCGTCTCGACCGCCATGGGATCGGCGATCAGGCCGAGGCCGTCGGGTCCGAGCGCGCCGGTCGCCAGGATCTCGCCGAGATAGGAGCGGGGCACGATCACGCGCTCGTCGACGCGAAAGCCGATGCCCTGGATGTAGGCCTTGCCGACGAGATAGGGCGCAGGCTTGCGGGTCGTGATGCGCGCCTCGATGAGCGCGATCAGCTTTTCGCGCTCGGCGCGCGTCAGGCGCGCTTCCAGCCATGGGCCGAGATCGTCGATCGGCAGCGACAGGCTCTCCAGGATCAGGAAGGCGGCCTCGTCGAGGGCGTTTTCGGTGCCGTGCCCATAGGTCAGCCTGGCCGCCGCGAATCGGCTGACCGCATAGCGCAGGAGGTCTCGGACGGTCAGAAGCTCGTCGGCGGGCGAGGCGGGGGATGGGGCCATGGCGTTCGGGATCCGGAGGAACCCGGCCGTGCTAGCGACTTGTCGCGCGGGGTTCAAGCGCCCCAAGCCCAGGGCATCACGTCATTTTGCCGTCGCGATCGGTCGCTTTCGCCTTGGCCTCGCCGCAGTCCGGCACCATGGTCGCCTTGCGGATCGGTGCCTAACTAAGGCATTGTGGTGCGATCAACGGCTGCGCCGGCTGCCCTGTCTTCCACTGCCGTGCGGCCCTCCCGGTCGGGACGACGAGAGAGCGATAGTGACCTTGAGAACTGTGTTTCGAGCGCTCGTGCTCGCCGCGGGCGTGGCAGCGGTTTCAGCATCGGTTGGCGAGGCGCGCAGCGCCAACAATATCATGCAGCCGCTCGGCGCGACCCCGTCGTTCCGCGACGCCCTGCGGGTGACCGTCTACGGCAACGTTCTCGCCGCGCGGCTCGCCGCGACCGTGCGCGACACCTCCGCCGCCTCGGTCTACTGGCGCGCCGCGCTGCGCCAGGATCCGCGCAATGCCGAGATCCTCGAACGGGCCTTCATCACCACGCTCGCCGACGGCAATGTCGAGGAGGCGATGCCGCTCGCCGAGCGGCTGATCCAGGTCGACCGCACCCACCGGCTGGCGCGCCTGGCGCTGGCCGTGCGCGCCATGAAGGCCCGCCAGTTCCAGACCGCCCGCTCGCATCTGAGCGCGCCGCCCCGCGCCAGTGCCGACCTGACCTCGGCCCTGCTGACTGGCTGGGCCTATCTCGGCTCGGGCGACGTCTCGGCCGGCGTCGCCGCGGTCGACCGCCTGTCGGGCGCCGACTGGTTCCAGCTCTTCAAGCAGTTCCATGCCGGTCTGATCCTCGACGTTGCCGGCCGCCGCGCCGATGCGGGCAAGCGCCTGGAGGAGGCCTACAAGCAGGATCCGACCATTCTGCGCATCGCCGACGCCTATGGCCGCTGGTCGGCGCGGGCGCGCGGCGCCGATGCGGCGCGCCAGGTCTATTCCGCCTTCGACAAGGTGGTGCCGAACCATCCCTTGATCGTCGATGCCGAGCGCCGGCTGCGCGACAACCAGCCGCTGCAGCCGCTGGTGCGCAATGCCCAGGGCGGCGCCGCGGAGCTGCTCTACGGCCTCGGCTCTGCGCTGTCGCGCCAGGGCGGCGAGGACCTCGCGCTCATCTATCTGCAGCTCGCCCGCTGGCTCGATCCCGATCACGAGCTGGCGATCCTGTCGCTGGCCGATCTCTACGAGTTCCTGAAGCTGCCGCAGCGCGCCATCGCGGTCTACGACCAGATGCCGCAGGCCTCGCCGCTCTATCGCAACGCCCAGATCCAGCGCGCCCTGAACCTCGACCTGATGGACAAGAGCGAGGATGCCCGCAAGGTCCTGCAGGAACTGATCACCCGCAAGCCCGACGACCTGGAGGCGCTGCAGGCGCTCGGCAATATCCAGCGCTCGCGTAAGATGTTCGCCGAGGCGGCGGAGACCTACAGCAAGGCGATCGCGCTCATCGCCAATCCGGATCGCCAGCACTGGATCTATTTCTACTTCCGCGGCATTTCCTACGAGCGGTCGCAGCAATGGGCCAAGGCCGAGGCCGACCTGAAGCGGGCGCTGGAGCTGGTGCCCGAGGGCAATGCCCGCGGCCGCGCGCAGGTGCTCAACTATCTCGGCTATTCCTGGGTCGACCAGGGCATCAATCTCGATGAGGGCCTGCGCCTGGTGCGCCGCGCCGTCGAACTGACGCCGGAAGACGGCTATATCGTCGACAGCCTGGGCTGGGCCTATTACCGCATGGGCAAGTTCGAGGAGGCAGTGACCGAACTCGAGCGCGCCATCGAGCTGAAGCCCGAGGATCCGGTCATCAACGACCATCTGGGTGATGCCTATTGGCGCGTCGGCCGGCAGATCGAGGCGCATTTCCAGTGGAACCATGCGCGCGACCTGCAGCCTGAAAAGGACGACCTGCCGCGCATCCTCAACAAGATCGCCAATGGCCTGACCGACGATGCCGCAGCGGCACCGCGCACCACCGGCCAGGCGGCGCAGACCCAGCCCTCGCAGAACTGACCGGCGCCCGCCCGGCCCGTTCGCGCGGGCCGGGCTGCGCATCCTGCCGCCATGGCCCTCGTCGAGCATGCTCCCGCCAAGGTGAACCTGACGCTCGCCGTGCGGCGCCGGCGGGCCGATGGCTATCACGACCTCGAAAGCCTCGTTGTCTTTGCCCGCACCGGCGACGCGCTGAGCTTCGTGCCCGGTGACGCCGGCCATGGACTGGTGGTGCGCGGCCGCAGCGCCGCGGCCGCCGGGCCCGCCGCCGACAATCTCGTTCTGAAGGCTGCGGCGCTGCTCGCCGCGCGCGTGCCCGGCCTGCCGGGAGGCATCTTCACCTTGATCAAGCGCCTGCCGGTGGCCGCCGGCCTCGGCGGCGGGTCCTCGGATGCGGCGGCGGCGCTCCGGCTGCTCGCCCGCGCCGCCGGGCTCGGCCTCGACGACCCGCGTGTCGTCGAGGCAGCCCGGCTGACGGGCTCGGATGTTCCGGTCTGTGTTGCCGCGACGGCCCGCATGATGCGCGGCACCGGCGCCGAACTCGGCCCGGCGCTCGCCCTGCCGCGCCTGCCGGCCCTGCTCGTCAATCCCGGCGTCGCGGTCGCGACCCCGGCCGTTTTCGGCAAGCTCGGCCTTGCCCCCGGCAGCGAGCAGGATGCCGATCCGGCGGGGCTGCTCGTCGAAGCGGCGTCTTTCGGCCCGGAGCGCAGCGCGCGCGACAGGCTGGTCGCCGCCGTGAACGCCTCGCGCAACGACCTCGAACCGCCAGCCCTCGCGCTCGCGCCCATCGTCGGCCACGCGCTCGAGCGGCTTCGCGCCACGGCGGGCTGCCGGCTTGCCCGCATGTCCGGGTCGGGCGCGACCGTCTTCGGCCTCTACGACAGCTGCCGGGCGGCCGCGGCGGCGGCCAGGGTGATCCGCACCGCGGCGCCGGACTGGTGGGTCAAGCCGACCATGCTCGGCTGAGCCGGCCCCGGCCGATAAGCGAATTGGAAGGAGGTCGCGCGGTTTTGCGTTGGCCCGACCGGTTTCCACCGCGCTATCAGGCCGGCTCGCATCGGTCGCCAGCGCCGATGGCCGCTGTTCCATCCCGCATCGTGCCGCTTACGTCCGGCACCGTGCAGGGGCTTGGGCGGTCTGGCGGCGCCGACCGTTGGTGTCATCGCACGTCGCAGGCAGGAACAGGATCATGCGGACTCAGGTCGGGATCGTCGGAGCGGGGCCCGCGGGCTTGTTTCTCGCCCATCTCCTGGCGCGGCGCGGCATCGAGGCGGTGGTTCTCGAGGCGCGCAGCCGCGCCCATGTCGAGGCGCGCGTGCGCGCCGGCGTGCTGGAGGCGGGCACGGTCGACACGCTCGCCAATCTCGGCCTGGACGGACGCATGCGCCGCGAAGGCATGGTCGACAACGGGCTCGACATGCGCTTCCGCGGCCGCACCATCCATCTCGACCTGCCGGCTCTGACCGGCCGCAGCGTGATGATCTACGGTCAGCTCGAAGTGGTGAAGGACCTGATCGCCGCCCGGCTGGAAGCCGGCGCCCCGCTGGTCTTCGAGGCCGAGGTGACACGCCTCGAGGGCCTCGACGGTGCCCGGCCGCGCATCCACTACCGGCAGGGCGGCATCGACAGGGTGCTCGAATGCGATCTCGTCGCGGGCTGCGACGGCTTCCACGGCGTCAGCCGCGCGGCCGTGCCCGAGGGCGTCATCGAAACCTATAGCCGTGCCTACGACTTTTCCTGGCTCGGCGTGCTCGCCCATGCGGCGCCGATCACCGACATGACCTACAGCAATCACGACCGCGGCTTTGCCCTGTGCAGCCGGCGCTCGATGACCATTTCGCGGCTCTACCTGCAGGTGCCAGCCTCCGACGAGCCGGCCAACTGGTCGGATGCCCGCTTCTGGGACGAGTTGCACACCCGCATGTTCGACGCCGACCGGAGCGAGATCCAGGAAGGCGAGATCTTCCAGCGCGACGTGGCGCGGCTGCGCGCCTATATCGCCCAGCCGATGCAGTATGGCAGCCTGTTCCTGGCGGGCGATGCCGTGCACATCGTGCCGCCGGCCGGCGCCAAGGGCCTCAACATGGCGGTCGCCGACGTGCGCGTGCTCGCCCGCGCCATGGGCGATTTCTTTTCCACCGGCTCGCGCAAGGGTCTCGAACGCTACACGGCCGACTGCATCGACCGGGTCTGGAAGACCATCCGCTTCTCGATCTCGCTGACCGATCTCCTGCACGTCTTCGACCACCACACGCCGTTCCAGCGCGGCCTGCAGATGGCCGAGCTCGAACATGTCGCGAGCTCCGTCACCGCGCAGAAGATGATCGCCGAGCAATATGTCGGCCTGAGCAGCGTCAGCGACTGAGCCTAGAGGCCATGCACCTGGCGGATGCCCTCCATGAGGAGGCGGGCCGCCAGCGACGGCTTGGCGTCGGCGCGCTGGACGATGCCGATGCCGCGCCGGCTCGCCGGCAGGGCGAGCGGCAGCACTTCCAGCTCGCCGGCATCGATCTCGTGCTGGAACAGGTGTGGCGAGGCGGCGGTGACGAGGTCGCTGCCGATCAGGAGGCCGCGCGTTATGGCGATATCGGCGGTCTCGACCACGACATCCGGGCTCGGAATGTTGCTGTCGCCGAGCGCGGCCTCCAGCGCGACGCGGGTCGAGGTGCCGCGCGGTGGCAGGATCCAGCGCGCCCCGGCTATGTCGCAGAAGCCGACGGCCGGGTCGCCCGCCAGCGGATGGCCACGGCGCAGGATGATCGCCAGCATGTCCTCGACCACGACCTCCGCGGTCAGGCCCGCCATGTTGTCGGGAGGGCGCAGGCCGCCGAGCAGGAAGTCGATGTCGCCGGCACGCAGCAGGGTCGCAAGGTGCTCGAACGTGCCCTCGACCGTGCCGACCCTGATATTGGGATAGGTGCCGGTCAGGGCGATGATGGCGCGCGGCAGCAGCCGGTTGCGCCCGAGCGACAGGGTACCGACCACCACGCGGCCGGAAACGCCGCTCTTCAGCGAGGCGACCTCGGCCTCGGCATGGCGCAGCTCGGCGAGCGCGCGCCGCACCTGCGTCGACAGCATCAGGCCGAGCGGATTGGGCGCGATGCCGGTCGGCGTGCGCGACACGAGGGGCAGGCCGATGCCTTGCTCGACCTCGCGCAGCACCTGGCTGACCGCCGGCTGGGAAATGCCGAAACGTTCGGCGACCGCTCCCATGTGGCGCTGTGCGACCAGATCGACGAAGACCGACAGTCGCTGCCGGCCGAGCGCCAGCGAGAAGACCGGGGCATGGTCGTTCCAGCGCCCCGCGCCGGTGGCCCGGATCTGCGCGCGGAACTGGTCGCGGGCGATCTCCATGGCGGCGAAGGCGGCCTCCACCCGTTCCATCAGGGCGCGGCCGAACTCGGTCAGCAGCATGCCATGGGCGCGGCGCTCGAACAGCGGCACTTCGAGCGCGCCTTCGAGTTCCTTGACCGAGCGGGTGATGGCGGACTGGGCCCGATGCAATTCCTCGCTCGCCCTGATCACGCTGCCGGCGCGGGCAACGGCCAGGAAGGCGCGCAGATATTTGGGATTGATGACAAGCGGGTCATGGCCGAGGGGCGGCCTGCGTTCCTGGGCCATATAAGCATTTTAGGCGTCGCTATGAGGAGTTTCAACTGTCGCCGCCGCGAGCCCCAAGGGCACTATTCCGGTAACGCCAAGGTCGGTGCGGAAACACCGGCCAAGCTCGACAGGAACACGCCATGAAGTCTCCCGCGCCGTTCGAAATGCCGGCCTATGTGATCGACCGGGTCATGAAGAAGAGGGGACGGATCCGGGTGTTCGAGCGGTTCGAGCCGAGCGAAACCGCGCTGGTCGTCATCGACATGCAGGAATTCTACGTGCGCGACGTGCCCGAGGCCATCGCGATCATTCCGAACATCAACCGGCTCGCGGCCGCCATGCGCGCGCGGGGCGGCGCGGTCGCCTGGGTCAAGATGGTGGCGGGCAAGGACGGCGAGAGCCTCTGGCCGATCTATCACGACTATTTCTTCACCGCTGAGAACGGCGCCCGCCACCGGGACAATCTCACCGAGGGCGCGCCGGGCCAGGCCTTGCGCGCCGATCTGGATGCGCAGCCCGAGGACATCTATGCCAGCAAGTCGCGGTTCAGCGCCTTCGTGCCGGGCAAGTCGGACCTCATGGAAAAGCTTGGCGAGCGCGGCATCCGCAACGTGGTGATCGTCGGCATGCTGACCAATTTCTGCTGCGAGACCTCGGCGCGGGACGCCATGATGCTGGACTATCGCGTCGCCATGGTCTCGGACGCCAACGCGGCGCGCTATGCCGAGGATCACAATATCGGCTTTTCCACGGTCTTCCAGAGCTTTGGCGATGTCGTGACGGTCGAGGAACTGCTGGGCGAGATGCTTGTCGCGGCGGCTCCGGACAAGGCCGGCTGAGGGGCTCACCATGAGCGGTGACGACGAAAGGGCGATCGAAACGGTCATCCGGCGCTTCGCCCGGCTGAACGACGAGGGGCAGTGGACGGCGCTCGCCGAGCTCTTCACCGAGGACGCGGTCTTCGCGCGGCCCTCGGCTCCGGACCAGCCGATCGCCGGCCGCGCGGCGATCCTCGCGGCCTTCCGGGCCCGGCCGTCGCGGCTTGTCCGTCATCTCGTCTGCAATACGATGGTCACCATGGCGGGAGCGGATGCGGCGGAGGCCTTCAGCTACTCGCTCCTGGTCAGCACGGGCCCGGCTGGCGCGAGCCTTGCGGTCGGCGAGTTCAGGGACCGGCTGATGCGCGACGGGCGCGCCTGGAAATTTGCCGCGCGCTTCGGCCGCACGACGATCGACGGGCTTGCCTTCGCGTCCCAGGGCCGCGTTTCAGCATAAGCGTTTTCGATAGCGTTGAGCAGATTTGCGGCTTTTCGGCCTCACGCCGGCAGCGGAAGCTGGCAAACAACTGAGGACGGACGCTTTCGACGTCGACCGGGCCGCGTCCAGCCGGCCCGCAACGAAGACATGCCGGAACGTTGGACCGCCCGACCGCGGCCGCGCGCCGGGACTATCGGGGAGACGAATATGGCGAGAATTATCGGCGGCATCGGGATGTCGCATGTCCCGACGATCGGCGTCGCCTATGACAAGCAGAAATGGGACAATCCGGCCTGGGCGCCGCTGTTCGAGGGCGCCAGGCCGGCCTTCGACTGGCTGGCCGACAAGAAGCCCGATGTCCTGATCTTCCTCTACAACGATCACCTCAATGCCTTCTTCTACGATCTCTATCCGACCTTCGCGATCGGCGTCGCGCCCGAACACGACGTGGCGGACGAGGGGGCCGGACGCCGCCCGCTGCCGATGCTGCCGGGGCACACGCGCCTTGCCACGCATCTCGCCGAGCAGGTGATCAACGACGAATTCGATCTTGCGGTGTTCCACGACCGGCCGCTCGACCACGGCGTCTTCTCGCCGCTGCCGCTGCTCTGGCCGCACGAGGGCGGCTGGCCGGGCGCGGTCGTGCCGATCATGGTCAATGTCGTGCGCTACCCGCTGCCGACCGCCATGCGCTGCTTCAAGCTCGGTCAGGCGCTGCGCCGCGCCATCCACTCCTATCCCGAGGACATTTCGGTGGCGATCGTGGGCACCGGCGGCCTGTCGCATCAGATCCATGGCGAGCGCACCGGCCACAACGACACCGACTGGGACATGCGCTTCCTCGACCTGATCGAACACAATCCGATCGAGCTCGCCCGCATGCGCCACGTCGACTATGTGCGTCTCGGCGGCGCCGAAAGCGCCGAAGTCATCATGTGGCTGACCATGCGCGGCGCGCTCAGCGACGACATCACCAAGGTGCACCAGAGCTACTATCTCGCCACCACCACGGCGATGACCACCCTCGTCTTCGAGGAGAACAGGGTGCATCGCCCCGCGGCCTCCGAGATCCGGCTCGGCAACGAGCAGATCGCCGGCATCGAGGACATCGAGGGCACCTATCCCTTCACCATCGGCATCGGCGTCGAGAAGGCGCGGCTCAACCGCTTCTTCTGGAACATGCGCATGCCGCAGGCACGGGCGGCCTTCAATGCCGACGAGGCCGCGGCCTGCCGCGAGGCCGGCCTGACCGCGGAGGAGACCGCGCTGGTCGCCCGGCGCGACTGGCTCGGGCTGATCCGGGCCGGCGCCAATTTCTTCGTGCTGGAGAAATTCGCCCGGCTCGTCGGCGAAACCAATCTCGAAGTCTATGCCGAGATGCGCGGCGAGACCTTCGAGGAGTTTCTGGCGACGCGCCAGGTGCCCGACGCCCGCTAGGCGGCGGACCGGGCCAACAAGACCATCCACTGGGGGAATACGACCATGGCCGGATACCGCGCCGGGCATCGCAGCCGCTTGCCCGCTTCTCCCGCCGATGCCGGGCGGCGGGCCTTCCTGAAACTGGCGCCCGCCGCGGCGCTCGCCGGCGCGGCGTGGCCGGGCCGGCTGGCCGCGGCGGCGCCCGTCACGGTCGGCGTCATCCTGCCGCTCTCCGGCCCCTTCGCCGACCAGGGCGGTCACTACGAAACCGGCATGCGGCTCTACCACGAACTGCATGGCACTGAGGCCGGCGGCCGCGAGGTCAGGCTGGTCGTCCGTGACGATCAGGGCGCCGGGTCCGGCGATCTCGCCCGCAGGCTGACGCAGGAACTGATCCTGCGCGAAAAGGCGAGCGTCATTCTCGGCTACAGCTTCACGCCCAATGCCATGGCCGCGGCAAGCCTTCTGAGTGAAGCCAGGGTGCCGGGCATCATCGTCAACGCGGCGACCTCCTCGCTCACCCAGCGTTCGGATTATTTCACCCGCATCTCCGTGACCATGTCGCAGGTGACCCATACGCTCGGCAAATGGGCCGCGGGCAATGGCATCGGCACGGCCTATTCGATCGTTTCGGACTATGCTCCCGGCGTCGATGCCGAGACCTGGTTCGGGCGCGGCTTCGCCGAGGGCGGCGGCCGCATGCTGCGCAGCGACCGCACGCCGGTCGCAGCGATGGAATACGGCCCGTTCCTGCAGCGGGCGATCGAAGCGAAACCCGACGCGGTCTTCGCCTTCAACCCGGGCGGCGACGTGTCGATCGCCTTCGTCCGGCAGGCCGGCCAGCGGCTGAAGGGGACGGGCATCAAGCTGCTGGTCACCGGCGACGTGGTCGACGACAACCTGCTGCCGGCGATCGGCGAGGCGGCGCGGGACGTCATCTCGGCCTGGCACTACCAGATCGACGTGGACAATGCCGCCAACCGGCGCTTCCTCGCCGCCTTCCGCGCCAAGTTCGGAGCGGCCGCGATACCGAGCTATCGGGTCGTGCAAGGCTATGACGGCATGGCGCTGATCCATCAGACGCTGGGGAAGACCGGCGGGCGCACCGAGGGCGAAGTGTTCATGGCCGCGGTGAAGGGCGCGCGCCTCGACAGTCCGCGCGGCCCGGTGCTGATCGATCCGGCGACGCGCGACATCGTCGAGAACATCTATATCCGCCGCGGTACGCTCGGCGAGGGCGGCGTCGCCAACCGCACCTTCGCGACCATCGAAGCGGTCAAAGATCCCGCCAAATGAACATGTCGGGCCTCCTGACGGTCATCGCCGACGGCATCGCCTTCGGCATGGTCCTGTTCCTGTTCTCCATCGGCCTGTCGATCACGCTCGGGCTGATGCGCTTCATCAATCTCGCGCATGGCGCCTTCGCCATGTGCGGGGGCTATGTGCTGGTCGTGCTGGTCGGCGGCGGGGTGCCGTTCCTGGCCGCGCTGCCGGCCGCCTTCGTGGTCACCGGGCTTCTCGGCGCCGCCCTGGAAACGACCGTCATCCGGCACGTCTATGGCAAGTCCGATCTGCAGCAGGTGCTGTTCTCGATCGGCCTCGCCTTTGCCGCCGGCGCGCTCGCCAACATCCTGTTCGGGCCGCAGCAGCAGCCGGTGCCGCTGCCGGCCTGGGCCAATGCGCCGGTCGCGCTGCCCGGCCTTGCCCTGTCGGGCTATCGGCTGTTCGTCATCGTCTGCGGCCTCGCCGCGCTCGGACTGCTCGTCGCCCTCTTCAATCACACGCTGTTCGGCGCGCGCATCCGCGCCGCCGTCGACCGGCGCGTGACCGCCGAGGGGATCGGCATCCATGTCGGCCGGCTGTTCGCGCTCGCCTTCACGCTCGGTGCCGGGTTCGCTGGTCTCGGCGGCGCGCTGGCCGTTGGGTTTCTCGGGCTCGATCCGAGCTTTCCGCTGAAATATCTCGTCATCGTGCTGATGGTGGTCGCGATCGGCGGGCCGGGCTCGATCGGCGGCTCGTTCGGCGCGGCGCTGTTCCTCGGCATTGCCGACGCCCTGTTCAAATACTGGCTGCCGGCGCTCGGCGGCTTCGTCATCTACGCCATCCTGGTCGCGGTCATGATCGCCATGCCCCGGGGCCTCGCCGGAAGACCGACATGACCGCGTCCTGCCCCCTGCATCTGGCGTTGCCGTCGCTCGTCGGCGCCGCGCTCGCCGCCTATCTCCTGTTTCCCGATCATCTCGGCCTTATCGCCAGTATCCTGATCGTCGCGACCTTCGCCCTGTCCTACGACCTCCTGCAGGGCCATGCCGGCATCGTCTCGCTCGGCCATGCGGTCTTTTTCGGCATCGGCGCCTATACGGTGGCGGTGCTCGGCGGTGCCGGCATCACCGAGCCGCTGGCGACGCTGCTCGCCGCGCTCGCCGTCAGCGGCGCGCTCGCCGGCCTGGTCGCGCGCATCGTGGTGGTCGGCAACGATTTCACGCGGCTGCTCGTCACCCTCGGCGTCTGCTTCCTGTTCCACGAGATCGCCAACCAGATGCACTGGCTGACCGGCGGCGCCGATGGTCTCTCCGCCTTCACGGTCGGGCCGATCGCAGGGCTGTTCGCCTTCGATTTCCGGGGTCGGACCGCCTTCTTCTACGCGCTGGCCGTGCTGGTCCTCGTCTATCTCGCGGTCTGGCGCATCACCACCTCACCCTTCGGGCTCGCCTTGCGCGGCATCCGGGAAAACACCCGGCGCATGCATGCGGTGGGCGCCCCGGTCGCCCGGCACATGGCCGCGACCTACGTGCTGGCGGGCGGCATGGCCGGCATGGCTGGCGCCGTGCTCGCCCAGACCAGCAATTTCGCCTCGCTCGACATGCTCGGTTTCGAACGGTCCGCCGAGGTGGTCATGATGACCGCGATCGGCGGCACGGGCAGCATTCCCGGCGTCATCCTCGGCGCGTCGCTGTTCACCTGGCTGAAGGATGCGCTGTCGGCGTTCAGCCCGAAATACTGGCATCTCGGCATCGGCCTCGTGCTGATGGCCTCGGTCTTCGTCCTGCCCGATGGTCTTGCCGGCCTCCCGGCGCGGCTTGGCCGCCTCATGCGGAGGGCGTCGTGAACCTTGCCCTCGACGTCGAAAACCTGACGCTGCGCTTCAACAGCTTCGTCGCCGTCAACAAGGTCTCGATGGCGGTCGAGGCGGGCAGCCGCCGCGCCATCATCGGACCGAACGGCGCGGGCAAGACCTCCTTCGTCCATGCACTGACGGGAGCCATCGCCGCGAGCGCCGGCACGGTGCGCCTCTGCGGCGCTGACGCGACCGGCCTGTCGCAGGCGGCCCGGGTCCATCGCGGCCTTGCGCGGACCTTCCAGATCAACCAGCTCTTCGCCGGGCTGACGGTTCTGGAGAACGTGCTCATCGCGGTCACCGAGCGGGCCGGGCGGGCCGGCGTCTTCTGGCGTGCGCTGGCGGCCGAGCGGCAGGCGATCGACGAGGCGCGCAGCCTTGTCGAGCTCGTCGGCCTCGGCGCCCGGGCCGGCGACGAGGTCAGCGCCTTGCCCTATGGCATGCGCCGGCTCGTCGAGATCGCCATCGCGCTCGCGACGCGGCCGAAGGTCCTGATCCTCGACGAGCCGGCCGCCGGCGTGCCGACCACCCAGAGCGAGGCCATCTTCGAACGGATCGCGGCGCTGCCGCGCGACCTGACCGTGCTGTTCATCGAGCACGACATGAATCTGGTCTTCCGCTTCGCCGAGCGGATCACCGTGCTGGTGGCGGGCGAGGTCTTGACCGAAGGCACACCGGGCGAGATCTCGCGCGACGAGCGGGTGAGGGAAGTCTATCTGGGACGGCGGGGGCATCATGCCGCTGCTTGAGATCGAAGGGCTGGCCGCAGGCTATGGCGAGGCGCTGGTGCTCGACGACATCAGCTTCAGCCTCGACGAGCGGGAGGGACTTGCCGTGCTCGGCCGCAACGGCGTCGGCAAGACGACCCTCATGCTCGCCATCATGGGGCATGCGACCCGCCGGAGCGGCGCGCTGCGTTGGGCCGGCGGCGATTTCTCGTCCCTGCCGGGCCATGCCCGCGCCCGGCTCGGGCTCGGCTGGGTGCCGCAGGAGCGCGACATCTTCCCCTCGCTGACGGTGGAGGAAAACCTCAAGGTTGCCGGCCGGCCGGGGCGCTTCGGCCTCGCCGACATCTATCGTCTGTTCCCGCGGCTGAAGGAGCGGCGCGGCAATGGCGGCGACAAGCTGTCGGGCGGCGAACAGCAGATGCTCGCCATCGGCCGCACGCTCATGACCAACCCGAAGCTGCTGCTGCTCGACGAGCCGTTCGAAGGCCTCGCGCCGGTCATCGTCGACGAGCTCGAGCAGACCCTCGCGCGACTGCGCGGCGAGGAGGGCTTTGCCACCATCATCGTCGAGCAGCGCGCCGAGGATGCCTTGCGACTCAGCGACCGGGCGATCGTGCTCGACCGGGGCCGCATCGTGCTGGCCGGGCGCTCGACCGAGTTGCTGGCCGATTTTGGTCGGGTCCAGCAATGGATCGCGGTCTGAAACGAGAGGATCCGCCCCCATGGACCAGGACAGCCTGATGGCGCGCACGATGGTGGAAATGACAGCGACCGCGGTCGCGGCGGCGGCCGCCCGCGGCGCGCTCGCCATTCTGCCGGTCGGCGTTATCGAATGCCACGGCCCACACCTGCCGGTCGGCACCGACGCCTTCATCGCTCTCGCCCTGTCGCGGCTGACATCGGCCTATGCGGGGCGGCATGGCGTCGAAGCGCTGGTCGCGCCGCCCTGTTATTGGGGCATCAACACCGTGCTCGCGGATTTTCCCGGCAGCTTCCGCATCCGCCCGGAGACCGCGGCCATGCTGCTCGACGACGTCATCGGCTCGCTGATCGCCAACGGCTTCCGTCAGGTACTGGTGGTCAGCCACCACGGCGACCTCGCGCATAACGAGATGATCCGCGACGTGCTGCTGGCCCGCCACCACGGCGGCGACACCGGGGCGCGCTGGCTCTACACGCCGTTCCGCTGGCGCATGTTCGCCCGGCTCGGCATGACCGGAGCCGAGCCGATCTGGGTGCCCTGGCAGCCGGTGCCGGCGCTCGAGGCGTTCCGGTTGACGGGCGTGTTCGGCGTCCATGCCGACGAATACGAGACGGCGGCGATGGTGCGCTATTTCCCGCAGACCGTCGATTACGACGCGCTGCGCGGCCTGCCGCCGACCACACTGACGAGCAACGACCTGCTGGCCTGGCGAAAGGGTGGGGCCGAAGCGCGTGCCCTGACGCCCCAGGGCTATTTCGGCGCGCCCAACCCGGTCGATCCGGATCTCTGGCGCCATTTCGACGAGACGGCGAAGATCATGGCCGAGGCGCTTGCCGCGGGGCGGGCCGGCGCCGGATGACGTCAGGCCGCCGCCGCGACGAAGCGGCGATAGCCGTCGGCCCGCAGTTGGCAGGCCGGGCAGGTGCCGCAGCCGAAACCCCAGTCATGGTGGTGGCTGCGGTCGCCGAGATAGCAGGAATGGGATTGCTCGCGGATCAGGGCCACCAGCGGCGCGCCGCCGAGCCTCTCGGTCAGCGCCCAGGTCTCGGCCTTGTCGATCCACATCAGCGGCGTATGCAGGACGAAGCGTTTGTCCATGCCGAGATTGAGCGCCACCTGCAGCGCCTTGATCGTATCGTCGCGGCAGTCGGGATAGCCGGAATAGTCGGTCTCGCACACGCCGGTGACGATGTGCTTCAGCCCGCGCCGATAGGCGAGGGCGGCAGCGAAGGTCAGGAAGATCAGGTTGCGGCCGGGAACGAAGGTGTTCGGCAGGCCACCTTCGGTCATGGCGATGGCGACGTCATCGGTCAGCGCGGTATCGGAGATCTCGCCGAGCGCCTTCAGTCCGATGGTATGGTCGGGCCCGAGCCGGCCGGCCCAGGCCGGGTCGATGCGGGCGAGGCCGTCGCGGATCGCCGCGCGGCATTCCAGCTCGACGTGATGGCGCTGGCCGTAGTCGAAGCCGAGCGTCTCGACGCTGCCGAACCGGTCGAGCGCCCAGGCGAGACAGGTGGAGGAATCCTGGCCGCCGGAAAACAGGACCAGCGCGCCCGCGTTCCCGTCCGCCGCGCCGCCGCCGGCCATGTCAGTAGGCCCGGGCGATGCAGAAGGCGACCGCTTCCATCAGGGCGTGCTTCATCGCGCCGTCGGGGAAGAGCGCGAGCGCGTCATTGGCCTTGTCGCCATAGTGACGGGCCCGCTCGACGGTGTCGGCGAGGGCGCCGTGCTTGGTCATGAGGCCGATGGCGGTCTCGAGGTCGCCGTCGGCGATCTCGCCTTCGACCAGGGTGCGCCTCCAGAAGGCGCGCTCGTCCTCGGGCCCGCGGCGGAAGGCCAGCACCACCGGCAGGGTGATCTTGCCCTCGCGGAAATCGTCGCCGACATTCTTGCCGAGCTTCTGCGACTTGCCGCCGTAATCGAGTGCATCATCGACGAGCTGGAAGGCGATGCCGAGATTCATGCCATAGGCGCGGGCGGCGGCCTGCTCGGCCTTCGGCCGCTCGGCGATGACCGGGCCGACCTCGCAGGCGGCGGCGAACAGTTCCGCCGTCTTGGCACTGACCACGGCGAGATATTCGTCTTCCGTCGTCGCGGTGTTCTTGGCGGCGGCGAGTTGCATGACCTCGCCTTCGGCGATGACCGCGGCGGCCGTCGAGAGAATGTCGAGCGCGCGCAGCGAGCCGACCTCGACCATCATCTTGAAGGCCTGGCCGAGCAGGAAGTCGCCGACCAGGACGGAGGCTTCGTTGCCCCAGACCATGCGCGCCGCCGGCTTGCCGCGGCGCATGTCGCTCTCGTCGACCACGTCGTCGTGCAGGAGCGTTGCGGTATGCATGAACTCGACCGACGCGGCGAGCCGGATATGGCCGTCGCCGCGATAGCCCGACAGGGCTGCCGTCGCCAGCGTCAGCATCGGCCGCAGGCGCTTGCCGCCCGAGGAGATCAGATGATTCGCCACTTCCGGGATCATGGTGACGTCCGATCCGGTCCGCGACAGGATCATCGCGTTGACGCGCTCCATGTCGGCCTTGGTCGCGCGGACCATGGCCTCGATCGAGGCATTGACCTTCTCGAAGGGGACGACGACTGCCACGCCATGCTCCGGGTTCGATTGCATTTCGGCGGACCATAGAAAGAAGGTGCTAGCATCACAAGCCGTCCCATCGCCGCGAAAAGTCGCATTGAGGGCGTCGCAAAGGGGAATATCGCTTGGAAGAGATCATCCGCACGCCCGATCCCGTCCTGGTCTCGGCCATCGAGAGCCTGCTCGGCAGCGCCGGCATTGCCGTTATTGTCGCAGACAGACACATTTCCGCGATCGAAGCCCGCATCGTGGCCTTTCCGATGCGCATCCTGGTGCCGGCGGCGGCGGCCGTCCGCGCCCGCAGGCTGATCGCCGAGGCGGGGCTCGGCGACGAATTGCGGCCCGAGAAGACCTGAAGCCGCGGCTTGTGGCCGCGCGGCCTTCGCGGCGTCCGGCTTTTGTGGCATCGATGGCCGCCCGCCCGTGCTCCTGGCGCGGGACGCGCATGCGATCGGTGGAGACGGTTCAAAGGTGCAGGACGCAGCTGTCGATATCGCGGTGACGACCGACAGCGTGCTCGGCGGTCGCGTGAAGCTCACCCAGCCGCGGCGCGGCCATCGGGCCGGTCATGATGCCGTGCTGCTTGCCGCTGCGGTGCCGGCCCTGCCGGGTGAGAGCGTGCTGGACCTCGGTGCCGGCGTCGGCACTGCCGGTCTCTGTCTGGCCGCCCGGGTGGCGGTCGGCGCGCTGACGCTGGTCGAGGTGGATCCCCTGCTCGCAAGCCTTGCCGCCGGCAATGCCGTGGCCAACGGCCTTGGCGAGCGGACGAAGGTGATCGTCGTCGATGCAGCCGCGCGCGGCGCCGTTCGCGAAAAGGCTGGGCTCGCCAGGGGCAACATCGACCGGGTGATGAGCAATCCGCCGTTTCACGATGCTGCGCGCCATCGGGGCTCGCCCGATGAGGCCCGGCGCCGGGCCCATCAGGCTGATGACGACCTGCTCGGCGCCTTCGTGCGCGCCGCCGTCGCGGTTCTACGGCCCGGCGGCACCCTGACGATGATCCATCGGGCCGACCAGCCGGCCGCCTTGCTCGCTGCGCTGGCCGGTCGGTTCGGCGGCATCAGCGTCAGGCCTGTTCACCCTCGCCCGGGCGCTGCCGCCAACCGCCTCATCGTGACCGGCGTCAAGGGCTCGCGCGCGCCGGTCGCAATCCTGCCCGGTCTGGTTCTGGCCGATGCCGACGGCCGGTCTTCGTCGGAAGCGGATGCCATTCTGCGCGACGGCGCGGGCCTCGGCGTCTGAGACCGGCAGCGCACCCACCTCGGGCGCCGCGTGACATCGGCGCCGCAACGGAGAGCGGGGCTGCCCTAGCGCTCCGATGATCGGTCAGGGCGATGCGCGTCCATGCCGCCGGCCGCCCGGCGGTGCAGCGACCGGCGTATGGCGACGGCGACGAACCACGCGAAGCCGGCGGCGCAGGTCCAGCCGCCGACGGCATAGATCGCCGCGGCGCGCGCGCCGGCCTGCCGATAGCGCTCGGCGACGGCCGGCGGCATGTCCTGTGCCGGCCAGAGCGGGTCGAAGGCGATGAAGCCGACGATCAGGATGGTCAGCCCGAGCGCCAGCGGAAGGAGATGCACCCACAAGGGCCGGCGCCGGTAGGCGTGCGGCGCCGGATTGCCAGGCGTCACGGTCGTGGCGTCCCGGATCACTCGTTCAGAGTGTAGCGGCCGAGCCGGCAGACATTGATGCGGCGCTTCTCGACGATGTCGCCGTCGGCGAATTTGAACTTGAAGTCGTAGATGCAGTCCGGGCGGCCATCGGACATGTCGATGGTCATGGTGCGGCCGGCGGCGAGGGTGCGGTCGCCGAGAATGTCGTTCTCCCAGTTGTCGACGCTCGGCGGCGAGGCCCAGAACGATTCCAGCTCGACGCTGGTATTGTTGAACAGCTGGAACGAGCAGACTTCGCTGCCCCGGTCGCAGGCCTGTGCCGCGCCGGCGCCGATCATCATGGCGAGGCCGGTCGCAAGGGCCAGGATGGTCTTTTTCATGAAGGTATCTCCGGAGGCAGCGCCGCTTCGCGGCATCGACGAGGGGCTTATCATCAGCCCGTGTTTCCGGATGATGTCGAGGGGCATCATTCTCTCGTTCTGCGTGTTTTTGCGTGCTGTCTCAATCTGGTAAGGTGCGCTCAGCCGCGCCCGAGCAGGGCGGTGAGGCGGCTTGCCGCATCGGCGACGAGCCGGGGGTCGGCGGCCTGGAACCGGTCTCGCGGCATGGTCAGCGCCACCGCGCCGACCAGTTCGCCGGCAACCCCGAAAACCGGTGCGGCGATGCCGGCGACGTCGGCCACCCGGTCGCCGGCGAGGGCGACGATGCGCTCGCGCCGGATCTGATCATAGAGCGGGCCGGGCTCGCCCGAAAAGGCGAGCAGGACACGCCCGCTCGAACCGCGGTCGAGCGGGCGCAGGGCGCCTGCGGCGAGCTGGTCAGTCTCCTCTCCCGGCAGGCCGACCCGGCAGAGGCAGAGCCGCTTGTTGCCCTGGCGGATGTAGAAGGTCGCGCTTTCGCGGGCCGCGTCCGCGAGCGCGCGCAGCACCGGCATGACCAGGGCCTCCAGCGCCGAGCCCGACGTGCGGACATGGTTGAGGCGGGCAATCTCGGACCCGAGCGCATAGCGGCCGCCATCGAGCCGGCGCACCAGGCCGGCCTGCTCGAACGAGGCCATCACGCGCTGGACGGTCGCCCGGTAGACCCGGTTTTCGGCGGCGAGCTCGGTGAGGCTGGGCGTCGGTCGGTCGACGGTAAAGGCGGCAAGGAGCGACAGGGCCCGGTCGAGCGCCGGGAGGCCCTCCCGATGGAGGCCGGCATCTGGGCTGCTCTTGTGGTCCGGCACTTTCGGCACGCTCATCCCCTTCCCATCGGGGAGGCGAGGCCCCGCCTTACCCCTCGATGCGCGAGAAATCCGCCACGGCGGCCGTGGCCGTTCGCAATTCGCCGAGCAATCTCAAACGGTTCGCCCGCACGGCAGGATCCTCGGCATTGACCGTCACCTTGTCGAAGAAAGCGTCGACGGCCGGCCGAAGTTCCCCGAGCACCTTCATGGCGCCGGCGAAATCCTCCCGTGCGACATGGTCGCGGGCATGGCCCGCCGCCGATTGCAGCAGCCCGAACAGCGCGCGCTCCTCGGGCAGGCCGGCGGCGTGGATCAGCGCCGCATCCGGCGCGCCGTCATAGCTGACCCCGTCCTTCTTCTCCTCGATGCGCAGGATATTGGCCGCGCGCTTGGTGCCGGCGAGCAGGTTCTTGCCGTCTTCGGTCGCCAGCAGCTCGGCGAGCGCCTCGATCCGCCGGACGACGGCCAGAAGGTCGTCATTTCGGTCCCCGGAGGCGAGCACGGCATCGACCAGGTCGTGCCGCTGGCCCTTTTCGCGCAGCGACACTTTCAGCCGGTCGTGGAAGAAGGCGAGCAGGTCGGCGGTGAAGCCGGGAATGCTGCTCAACGGCAGTTTCAGACCGTTCTCGACGATCAGCCTGATGACGCCGAGCGCGGCCCGGCGCAGTGCGAAGGGGTCCTTCGAGCCCGTCGGCTTTTCGTCGATGCGCCAGAAGCCGGTCAGCGTGTCGAGCTTGTCGGCGAGCGCCACGGCGATGGCTGTCGGTTCGGTCGGCACGCGGTCATTGGGCCCCTGCGGGCGATAGTGGTCCTCGATGGCGATCGCGACGCTTTCCGCCTCGCCCTGCAGCAGCGCATATTTGCGCCCCATCAGGCCCTGAACCTCGGGAAACTCGCCGACCACCTCGGTCATCAGGTCGGCCTTGGCAAGTTCGGCTGCGCGTTCGGCAAGGCCGGCATCCGCGCCGACCCGCGGCGCGATCTCGCGCGCCAGGGCCTTGATGCGGTCGACGCGCTCGCCCTGCGTGCCGAGCTTTTCGTGGAACACGACATTGAGGGCGCGCAGCTTGGCCATGCGCTGGTCGAGCGGCTTGCCCTTGTCCTCGAAATCAGGGAGGGGGCGCTGGTCGGTCTGGTAGAAATAGAGCGCGTCGGCAAGCCGGGCGCGGATCACCTTCTCGTTGCCGGCAACGATCGCCTTGCCGCCGTCGCGCGCCTCCAGATTGGCGGTCAGCACGAAGCGGCTGGCGAGCCGGCCGGTCTTCGGATCGCGGACGACGAAACATTTCTGGTTGGCCCGGATGGTGGCGCGGATGACCTCGTCGGGAATGGCGAGGAAGGCCTCCTCGAAATCGCCCATCAGCACGACCGGCCATTCGACAAGGCCGGCGACCTCGTTGAGCAGACCCTCGTCCTCGACCAGCTCGTAGCCCTGGGCGAAGCAGAGGTTCTGGGCATCGGCGAGAATCCGGCTCTTGCGCGCTTCCGGATCGGCGACGACGTTGGCCGCCTCGAGCTTGGCGACATAGTCGTCGAGCCGTTTCACCTTGATCGGGCCAGAGGCCATGAAGCGGTGGCCCTGGGTGACGTCGCCGGAAGCGATGCCGTCGATATCGAAGCGGATGACCTCCGGGTCCTCGGTTTCCGGGCCGAAGGTGCAGACGATCGAATGCAGCGGCCTGACCCAGCGCAGTGAGGCGGTGGATGTGGAGGCCGCACCCCAGCGCATCGATTTCGGCCAGGGGAAGCTGCGCACGATGGCCGGCAGGATCTCGGCGATCACCTCGGCAGTCGGCCGGCCCGGCTTCTCGATGACCGCGACATAGAACTCGCCCTTCTTCGGGTCGCTTTCAATCTTGGCCTGGTCGATCGAGGCGAGGCCCGAGGCCTTCAAGAATCCCTGGATCGCGCCATCGGGCGAGCCGACCCGCGGCCCCTTGCGCTCTTCCGTGATGTCGGGCGTCGCGACCGGCAGGCCGTGAACGGAGAGGGCAAGCCGGCGCGGCGTCACCAGCGCCCGGGCGCCTTCGTAGAGGCAGCCGCGTTCGACCAGGGCATTGGTGACCGCCTTCTGCAGATGACCTGCGGCGTCGGCCTGCATGCGGGCCGGGATCTCTTCGCCGAAGAGTTCGATGAGAAGGTCGGGCATTGGCAGTGGCCTGGGCTGTCTTCTGATGGCGCGCGGGTGGGCGCGGCGGATCGATCATCGTCTGGCTGGCGTGATAAAGCCTTGAGAACGGTCCGTCGAGAGCTTGCCGGCGCAGGCTCGCGTCGATATCCGAAACCAGATGGCGGCCGGCGGCGCGCCGGCCCCGGCCTCCTTCTCAGCGCGTGCGGAGGAGGCGCGACATCCGCCAGTCGGCGCCCGGTCCGGCGCTGCCGGCAATGTCGTCGATCAGCCAGCGGCCGTTCTCCTTCACCAGGCTGTAGACGATCGCGCGCGACGCGCCGAACAGGCCGAAATGCGCGGTCACCTGGGCGGTGCGGGCGGTCAGGCCGGCGAGATCGTAGCGCAAAGTCTGCCGGAAGGCCTCGTCATAGTCCTGGCAGCCGCAGGAATAGTCGAAGTCGAGGCCGGCGAGTACGTCCGAGGTGCGCCGCGCCCGGGCACGCTGGGCGGCGAACAGCCGCTTCAGCCGCCGTGACAGGAAAGGCGCGTCGGACGCGCCAACGGGCTTCGCATAGAGTGCCTTGACCGTATCGACGGGGCTCTCGGCGCTCGCCGCGGACCAGGCCGGGCCCGCCGTCAGCGCGAGGCCGGCCGCGCCACCGAAAACGAAGTCGCGCCGGGAGAGCTGAAGCGTCATGCCGCGAGCCCGCCGCCTTCGGTCTGCAGCCAGGCCTCGCCGCAGGCCTTGGCGAGGTCGCGCACGCGCAGGATGTAGCTCTGCCGCTCGGTGACCGAGATCACGCCGCGGGCATCGAGCAGGTTGAAGGCATGGCTCGCCTTGATGCACTGGTCATAGGCGGGCAGCACCATCTTGTGGCGCGGATCGTTGTCCTCGGCTCCCGGCGCGCCCGCCTTGAGGTAGCGCTGGCAGGCGCTTTCGGCCATGCGGAACTGCTCGAACAGCATGGCGGTGTCGGCATGCTCGAAATTGTGCCGGGAATATTCCTGCTCGGCCTGCAGGAAAATGTCGCCATAGGTCACCTTCTCGGCGCCCTCGCGGCCGTTGAAATTGAGGTCGTAGACGCGGTCGACGCCCTGCACATAGGTGGCGAGGCGCTCGAGGCCATAGGTCAATTCGCCCGAGACCGGCGCGCATTCGAAGCCGGCCACCTGCTGGAAGTAGGTGAACTGGGAAACCTCCATGCCGTCGCACCAGCATTCCCAGCCGAGCCCCCAGGCGCCGAGCGTCGGGCTCTCCCAGTCGTCCTCGACGAAGCGCACGTCATGCACGCCGGGATCGAGCCCGATCGCCTTCAACGAATCCAGGTAGAGCTCCTGCAGGTTCGGCGGGTTCGGCTTCAGGATCACCTGAAACTGGTAATAATGCTGCATCCGGTTGGGATTTTCGCCGTACCGGCCGTCCTTGGGCCGGCGCGACGGCTGCACATAGGCCGCCTTCCAGGGCTTGGGGCCGAGCGCGCGCAGCGTCGTCGCGGGATGGAAGGTGCCGGCGCCCACTTCCATGTCGTAGGGCTGGAGGATGGCGCAGCCCTTGTCCGCCCAGAAGCTCTGCAGCGTCAGGATCAGCCCCTGAAACGAGCGTTCGGGCCGCATATGGTCGGGAAGCTGGGAAAGGGACATCGGTCAACGGCTTTGCTGGAATGCTGGCCGAGCAATAAGGACCGATGCCGGGAGGGTCAACAGGCGTGCGGGCGACGCGGCGCCTCGGCCGGCGAAGCCCTGGACCGGATCAGAACGGGCGGTACTCGCCGGTCACCGGATCGCGCCGCAGGCGGCGGATCGGCGCCTCGGCCCGAACCGGCCGCGGCTGCAGCTCGGCAAGGCTCCGGCGGAGCAGCGAATAGGCCGCGATCGCAATCGCTGCAAGGGCGGCCCCGGTCAGAAGCGACGACATGTGTGTCTCCATTGCATGCTTTATCAAGTCTTAACAATCCGGCGAAAACGGGGCGAGCGCGGCTCAAGCACAGGAGGGCAGCGCCTGGCGCACGCCGAGGAACAGCCCCTTGATCTCGGGGGAGCGGTCGCGGCCGAAATCGGCCGGGCCGAGGGCTCCGCGCTCGATGAGAGCCGCCGCGGCCCGACGCACCATGCTGGTTTCGGCGCGGATCCAGAAGGCGGCATTGGCGTCGGCGGCGGTCCTGATCGGCGTCATGGGAGAAAAATAGGCGGCGACGAACAGATTGATATTGGCCGCGGCGAGATAGCGCAGGTGGCGGTCGCACGGCGTCTCGGCGAGCCGGTTCAGGGCATTGGCGAGAGCGGTCGCGTGGTCGAGCATGCCGCGTGCGGTGCGGGCACGCCCCGCCGGCGGCACGAGCAGGCTCGGGCCGTCGACCTCGACGATGCTGGCCTCGGTCCGGATGATGACGGGCCCGGCGGCCGTGTAGGTCAGGTCCAGCGGCTGGTCGGCCCGGCTGAGAATGCCGATCGGTTTCTCGACGGGTGTTTCGCGAATGCCGGGAATGCTGGTGATGATGCGGGGGCCGGCATGGCGCGAAGCGCCTGCGTCCGGCGGGCGACTTGGCGCCGGTTCGGCCCGGACGAGCCGGGCCGCGTCGCGGAGGGCCGGCCAATGGTGCATGCCGGCGAAACCGATGCCGGCGGCGAGCATGGCCACGAGCCAGAGCGGCCACCCGACGCGCGCCGGCAGCGGGTTTGCCGCCGACGCCACGTGCGTCTTGCGAAAGCTGATCGCGAAATCGTCGGCCATGGGATCCGGGCGCGGGCGGGTCGCTTGAGCCTTGGATGATCGCCCGCACCATGTAAGGGTGACCTTAGGGAATTTCCGCGTTTGCTATCGAATTTGGTCAGCGGACGTTAACCGTTTCGGCGCCGCGATCAGCCCGCGAGCGTCCAGTCCAGGCTGATCTCGGCGGTCAGGAGCTTGGAGATCGGGCAGCCTGCCTTGGCGCCGGCGGCGATCTCGCCGAACTTTTCCTGGGTCACGCCCGGCACGGTCGCGGTCAGCGTCAGCGCCGATTTCGATATTTTGAAGCCGGCTCCGTCCTTGTCGAGCGTCACCGCGCAGGTCGTCTTCAGCTCGGTCGGCGTCAGATTGGCGGATTGCAGCGCGAAGGCGAGCGCCATGGTGAAGCAGCCGGCATGGGCTGCCGCCACCAGTTCTTCCGGGTTGGTTCCCTTGCCGTCCTCGAAGCGGGTGTGGAAGGAGTAGGCGGTGTTGTCGAGCACACCGGATTGGGTGGAGAGCGTGCCGCGGCCATCGCGGCCGGTGCCGTTCCAGACGGCGGTTGCGCTGCGGATCATGGGCTTGGCTCCTTGTCGTCGGGACGAACGGTGCGCTGCCGGCAGTCGCTCGCCATGCTCGATCCTGGGAGCAGGCGAATGTCTCGGTTCGCGCCGCCCGACCACGATAGGCGCCTCGGGCTCGCGAGGCGAGGGGGCGCGCCTTCACCGCCCCGTGAGCGGAGACGGGGAATGGCGAGTAGCGCGTGGCGAATGACGGTCGGCCGGGCCAGCCGGGGGCCGGGCTCCCGCCATCCGCTTGATCATCCCCACTCCCCACTCGCCCTTGGCCCATTCGCTATTCCCGGCGCGCCGCCGCGGTCAGCGCCTGGAAGCCGACCCAGCCCCAATAGACCCGATGATGGGCGATCAGGCCGCCGGCGAGGTCGATCACCTCGACGAGGTCGGTCTGGTCGCCGTCGGGCGTGTCGCGCGGATATTCCCAGACGAGCTGGCGGCCATTGGTGAAATACACGCCCGTGCGCCACCAGCGGCCGAGATTGGCGCCGAGGCGCTTGAGGCCGGCTTCGAAGAAGGCACGGATCTCATGCTTGCCGGTCAGAATTCCCCTGCTTCGACCGGGCAGGGTCACGAGAATGAGCGGCGTTTCGAGGACCGCATCCTCGGCATAGAGAGCCATCAGGCCGTCGAGGTCGCGGGCGCGGATGGTGTCGTGCCAGCGTTCGAAGACGTGGCGGGGCGCATCGTTGATCGGATCGGTCATCGGTCCTGCCCTTGAGAGCGGTGGTCGGAGATCCGACCTTTAGAGGCATTGTTGCGCGCAACGGTTCGATGCGTGTCGAAACATGGCGTTGCGCGCCGCGCTACCATGGTGCCGTTCCATCCTGGAGATGTCAGATGCAACCGCAGCCATCCGTTGCCGCAGTCGCCTTCCTGATCGCCGATCCGGCGCGCGCGGCGATGCTGACGGCCCTGGTCGACGGCCGGGCCCGGCCGGCCGGCGAGCTGGCCTATGCCGCCGGCGTCACCGCCCAGACGGCGAGCTCGCATCTCGCCAAGCTGCTCGACGGCGGCCTCCTCGCGGTCGAGACCGAAGGGCGGCACCGCTACTACCGGCTGGCCGGTCCGCAGGTCGCCGAGGCGCTGGAAAGCCTGGCGGCGATCGGCCCCGGCGAGGTGCGCCGCCGGCCGCTGAGCCCGCTGGCCCGCCGGCTGAAATTCGCGCGCTGCTGCTACGATCACCTTGCCGGCCAGGTGGGCGTTGCCGTCGCGGAGGGCCTGAAACGCCGCGGCTACCTCGCGGCCGCGCCGGACAAGCGCTTCGAGGTGACGCCGGCGGGTGCCGCGTGGTTCGCCGCCCAGGGGCTGGCGGTCGACCGGCTCAAGGCAACGCGCAAGGGTCTGGCACGGCAATGCCTCGACTGGACCGAGCGCGAGCATCATCTCGCCGGTCCGCTCGGGGTTGCGCTGCTCAGCCACGGCTGCGCCCGCGGCTGGTTCCGCCGCTCGCCCTCGTCGCGGGCGGTGGAGATCACGCCCGCCGGCTGGGCGGTGCTGCGGCAGGAACTGGGCGTCGACACCTGGTCGCTGCCGACGGCGGCCTGAGCCTGACCCGCCGTCTCGCGTCCGGCATCGTCAGGCGGCCCGGCCCTCGACCGTGACGACCGGCCGCCCGGCCTCGGCGATGGCGCTTGCGACGCGCCCCCCGCAGGACCTGCCGATCAGGTCGATCGCATCGGCCACCGCCGCCTCGAGGTCGCCCGCGCCATTGGTCTGGATGGTCAGCACGGCGCGGCGCGTCGCCGGGGTGATGATCGAACGGGCATCCTGGCGCCAGTTCCAGCGCCGGCAGAGCACGTGGCGCTGGTCGGCATAGACAACCTCGCCGTCCTTCGGCGGGTCGTTCGGATCCTCGCCCGGTTCGGCGCCCATGTCGATGAACGTGTCGCCGGTACGGGCGAAACGGAAGGCGAGCGGGGCTTCGATCCGGTCATGGTCGTCGGCGCCGATACAGGCGACCGCCTTGAGCGAAACGGCGTTGTAGGCGTCGACGAAACTGTTGATGCGCGGCAGCGGCCGTTCGGCGAGGGCATTCTTCATCAGCCGCTCGACCGAGCAGCGGTAGCTGGTCTTCTTGATGCCGAAGCCGCGATAGGCGGCGCGCCAGGCGGCGATGCCGGGGATTTCGGACAGTTCCTGGCCCGCGAAGATCCGCCGTGCCGCCTGTTCGCGCTCCGCGATCTCGGCGTCGAGCGCCGGCGGCCGCCCGGCCGAGATGGTCAGGTCGTCGCAAACGAGGAGGGCGACACGAAAGGCGGGAAAAGGTTCGACGAGGTCTTCGATCGACAGGCTGACGGACATGAACGGGCTCTGTGTGACAAGCGGCCGGGCGCGCCCAACCGATTAGTCCGGGCCGGCCCCGCGCCGCAAGCCAATGCCTCGGTGCCGGATTCGCGCTAGGCTCGGGTCACCACGGATTCGCCGCAAGGCCAAGCCAGGTTGCAGCCATGATCATTCGCCCCGCCTTGCTCGCTCTCGTCTTCGCCCTCGGGCTCGCCGCCGCCCCTGCCGTCGCGCAGCAGGCCGGCGCGCCCCGCACCGCCGATTTCGCCGGTCAATGGGCGGCAAGGCCGGGGGCCGCTGCCGGCGTCGAGATGCGCGTGCGCGGCAATCGCGTCGAGGCGCGCGAACTGTTCACGACGCCGGGCCAGGACCGCTGCGGCACACAGGGGCGGGGACAGGCGCGCGGGGCCAGCGCCCAGATGCAGTTCCAGGGCCGTTGCGCCAACGGCCGGACGACACCGGCGACGCAGTGCACGGTGACGCTGGAGACGCGCGACCGGGTGCGGACCCAGTGCCGCAACGGTCATCAGGCGGTGCTGTTCCGCGTCGGGCGTTGAGCGGCCGACATAGCGGGCGGGGAACCCGGCCGCAGCGGGAGTGTCGTCGGCTCGGGCGCATGCGACGCGATGCCGCGATACGGCAAGGTTGTGGGACATGCCGCGCAACTGAATTTCGGCGATTGCTTCGCCCATGCGCTCGCCAGCGACCACCGCCTGCCCCTGATCGACAAGGGCGTCGATTGCTCGAGAACCGACCTCGGATCATGGCGGCATGCCGGCGACTGAGTGCTGGATCCGGACATCGGAGGCTCCGCGGCGGAGCCCCCGCCTTTTCGGACGGGCCTGTCTTCGATGCCTATAGCCGTCACATGCCGGGATAGTTCGGCCCGCCGCCGCCTTCCGGCGTCACCCAGTTGATGTTCTGGGCGGGGTCCTTGATGTCGCAGGTTTTGCAGTGGACGCAGTTCTGCGCGTTGATGACGAATTTCGGGTCGGTCTTGGCCGCCGCATCGGCATAGGTGACCTCATAGACCCCGGCCGGGCAGTAGAGCCGCGCCGGCTCGCCATAGACCGGCAGGTTCTTGGCGATCGGCACCGAGGGGTCCTTGAGGGTGAGGTGGACCGGCTGGTCCTCCTCGTGATTGGTGTTCGAGATGAACACGCTCGACAGCTTGTCGAAGGAAATGACGCCGTCGGGCTTGGGATAGGTGATGGGCGTCACCTCGGAGAGCGGCTTCAGCGTCGCATAGTCGGGCTTGCCGTGCTTCAGCGTGCCGAACAGCGAGAACTTGAACAGCTCGTTGGTCCACATGTCGATGCCGCCGAGCAGCACGCCGCCGATCGTACCGAACTTCGACCAGAGCGGCTTGACGTTGCGCACCTTATAGAGGTCCTGGCCGATGGCGCTCGACCGCCAGGCCAGCTCGTAGGCCCGCGGCTCGTCGTTGGCGCGGGCATCCGCGATCGCCTCGGCGACATGCTCGGCGGCGAGCATGCCGGAGAGGATCGCGTTGTGCGACCCCTTGATGCGCGGCACGTTGACGAAGCCGGCCGCGCAGCCGATCAGCGCGCCGCCCGGGAAGGTGAGCTTCGGCACCGACTGGTAGCCGCCTTCGGTGATGGCACGGGCGCCGTAGCTCAGACGCTTGCCGCCCTCAAGCACCGGGCGGACCAGCGGGTGCTGCTTGAAGCGCTGGAACTCGTCGAAGGGCGACAGCGTCGGATTGCTGTAGTTCAGGTGCACGACGAAGCCGACATAAACCAGCCCGCCATCGGCGTGATAGAGGAACGAGCCGCCGCCGGTGTCCATCTTCAGCGGCCAGCCGAAGGAGTGCTGGACGAGGCCGGGCTTGTGGTTTTCCGGCTTGACCTGCCAGATCTCCTTCAGGCCGATGCCGAATTTCGGCGGCTCCTTGCCCTCGTCGAGCTTGAAGCGCGCGATGAGCTGCTTGGTCAGGCTGCCGCGGGCGCCTTCCGCAAAGAGCGTATATTTGCCGCGCAGCTCCATGCCGCGGGTGAAGCGGTCGGTGATCGTGCCGTCGCGGGCAATGCCCATGTCGCCGGTGGCGATGCCGAGGACCTCGCCCTTCTCGCCATAGAGCACCTCGGCCGCGGCGAAGCCCGGATAGATCTCGACGCCGAGCGCCTCGGCCTGGGCGGCCATCCATTTGGCCACATTGCCCAGCGAGCCGATGAAGTTGCCGTGGTTGTTCATCAGCTTGGGCATGCCGAAATTGGGCAGCCGGAGCGCGCCGGAATGGCCGAGGAAATAGAAGCGGTCGTCGGTGACCTCCTGCTTCAGCGGCCGGTCCGGATCGTTGCGCCATTCCGGCAGCAGCTTGTCGAGCCCGACGGGATCGATCACCGCGCCCGACAGGATATGGGCGCCGACCTCGGAGCCCTTCTCCACGACCACCACCGACAGGTCCGGATTGATCTGCTTCAGCCGGATCGCCGCCGCCAGGCCGGCCGGGCCGCCGCCGACCACCACCACGTCATAGTCCATGCCCTCGCGGGCCGGCAGTTCCATCGCATCGGCAGTTGCTTCGGCGGCCATCAGTATCCCTTCCGACATCGCTCACGCGTTTCGCGCGCATGTTCGACTTTCATGTGGTTCTAAAGCACGGCCTTCGGTTGATGACAACGCGGCCGGCCGGCGGATGAGCGGGAAAGCGGCGGGAGGCCGGCGGCAGGCGCGCGAAGTGCCTTATCGATAAGACCGTTCGTGCGGCTTCCCGCCGGCTCACGGGGGCGCCGGCCGCGCGGCGACCGTCGGACACTCGGTTGTGACGGCCGCAAGGCGCCAAAATGGCATTTCAGGCCCGTTGCGGCGTCCCTATCGCCGCCGGCCGCCTTTTCCTACGATCCGGCCATGCGCTTCAAGGTTCTGATGGCGGATGTCGACGGCGTCGTGATCGTGCATCCCGACGGGCAGGGATGGGCGGCTCATATCGAGCGGGATCTCGGACTGTCCCGGAAGACATTGCAGGCGGCATTTTTCCAGCCGTACTGGCGAGACATCGTCCTCGGCCACTGCGCGCTCCGGTCGCGCCTGCAGCCGGTGCTCGCCGAGATCGCTCCGCAGATCGACGTCGACGCCTTCATTCGCTACTGGTTCGAGCACGACGCCCATCTCGATCGCGACCTGCTGGCGCAGCTTGCGGACATCAGGGCACGGGGCATGGCGCTGCATCTTGCGACGGTGCAGGAGCACGAGCGTGCACATTACATCTGGCAGACACTCGGCCTGAACCGGTATTTCGACGCGATGCATTATGCGGCGGAGCTCGGCTGCGCCAAGCCGGACGAGGCGTTCTACGCCGCGGTCGAGCGCCAGAGCGGCTTTGGCCCGGCCGACATCTTTTTCATCGACGACTCCGAAGCGAATGTCGCGGCGGCCCGCAAGCGGGGATGGAGTGCCGTCGTCTGGGACGGAACGCGCCGCCTCGTCGATCTTCTGGACGAGGCCGGTCGCTAGCACCGAGGCGCAGGCATCCGCCGCGACGCGTGCCCCGGCCGCCGGCAGGGGGCCGGGGCCGCCATGACGTTCCGCGGCGTGCCGTTCGTCCGTCGCCGATCAAAACGCGCGTGGCCGGCTCCGATCCCCGCGTCAGGCGCCCGGGCCGAAGCCCGCGTCCACGGCGCCACCGCTCCCGTACCCATGTCGGGCAGGACGGACGCCGCCGCGCCCATGCGCGGCGCGGGCGCGATGCGTCTTGTGCCGAAGCTCCGAGGCCGTTAACGATCTGGTAAGGTCCGTTAACGATATCTTAACGTCGCGCTTGAGCGAAATGGTGAACAATGGATTAATGACCCCCGGGTCGCAGGGCAGTCATCGCTAGGGTTACGGGGAATCAATACCCATGAGTCGCGTTGCGTCCTGTTTGTTTTTGCTGGCGTTTTTTCTCGCGCCGGCCGTTCTTGCCGGTGTTTCGCAGGCTCAGGCGCAGTCCCAGCCGTCGCGGCAGACGGCTTCCCTCAGCCCCGGCGGCGGCACCTCCGCCCCGATCGGCTGGGTTCAGTTCTGCAACGACAATGCCGCCGATTGCCGCCAGCGCTCGTCGCAGGCGCGGCGCCTGACGCTGACCTCCACCGCCTTCGCACAACTCGCCCAGGTCAACCTGCAGGTGAACCAGGCGATCGAGCAGGTCGAGGACCGCGACCATTACGGCGTCGAGGAGTTCTGGACCTATCCGGTCGACGGCAAGGGCGATTGCGAGGATCTGGTCCTTGAAAAGAAGCGCCGCCTGATCGCCCTCGGCGTGCCGCGCGAGGCGCTGCTGATCACCGTCGTGCGCGATCTCAACGGCGACGGCCATGCCATCCTGACGGTCGTGACCGACCGCGGCGACTATGTCCTCGACAACAACAACAACGAAGTGAAGCTCTGGCACGAGACCGGCTACCGCTTCATCAAGCGCCAGGCGCAGACCGATCCGAACCAGTGGGTCTCGCTGAACGGCGGCGGCGCCGGTCCGGTCCAGGTGGCAATCCCCCGCCGCTGAGCGGGACGGGAATTCCCTCACCGGGGTCACAAGGGGTGGGGGCAGAAGGGCCGGGGCGAGTCGCAGCGCCCCGGCCTTTCGCTTATGATGGGGCCATGGTCCAGCAACTGACCCCCGACCAAATCGAGGCGCTGCTCGTCTTCTACCGCGATGCCGGCGTCGACGTTGCGCTCGACGAGACGGCGACCGACCGCTTTGCCGAGGGCGAGGCCGAGTTGGCCGCCCG